>CBFICG010000011.1:0-20357 GCA_965661025.1 Flavobacteriaceae bacterium
TTAGCTAGTTTTTGCTTAATAGCACCAAACTCTGCAATAGGGGTTTTAAACTGTATGCGTTGGTTTGCATATGAGATAGCCTCATTTATGGTACGTCGTTGTCCATCGAGTGTAGCTACTGCCAATTTAATACGCCCTACATTTAGGGCATTCATGGCTATTTTAAATCCATTCCCACGATTTGAAAGCATATTTTCAACAGGTACTTTGGTGTCGCTAAAAAACACCTGACGGGTAGAGGAGGCGTGAATACCAAGTTTCTTTTCTTCTTCACCCATACTAATCCCGTTTTCTGGGTCGTTTGGAACAATAAATCCTGTGATGTTTTTATCGTCCTCTATGCGTGCGAATACAATCATCAAATCAGCATAGCCCGCATTTGAAATCCATATTTTTTGCCCCGAGATAAGGTAGTGTGAACCATCTTCAGAAAGCACAGCTTTGGTTTTACCGCTATTGGCATCCGACCCTGCTGTTGGTTCGGTTAGGCAATAACAACCAATCCACTCACCCGATGCTAATTTGGGGACGTACTTTTTCTTTTGCTCTTCGTTTCCGTAAAGCACTATGGGCATGGTGCCAATTCCTGTATGCGCACCAAAAGCTGTAGACAACGATCCAGATGCGCCAGAAATGTATTCGCACACCAACATTGTATCTACAAAGCCCATACCCAATCCACCGTAAGCCTCCGGGACACTTACCCCCAAAAAGCCCATCTCACCAATTTTGCGCATGAGCTCAAAGGTGTAATCGTAATCTTTGTTTTCGAAACGTTCTCGAGCAGGCCAAACATCGCGGTCAATAAACTCCTGGATAGCCTCGCGCATCATGTGCTGTTCTTCATTAAATTCTTCGGGAGTAAATACATCTGCAGCATTTGTTTCTTGTAAAATAAATGCGCCTCCTCTTGTAAGTTTTCGTTCTACTGTTTCCATAACATAAATTATAATCGTTCAAAAATTCCTGCGGCACCCTGTCCAGTACCTACACACATGGTGACCATACCATACTTATTTTTTCTCTTTTTCATTTCATCAAAAAGCTGTACCGAAAGTTTTGTTCCGGTACACCCAAGAGGATGCCCAAGTGCTATAGCGCCTCCGTTTACATTGATGATTTCGGGGTTTAATCCCAATGTTCGTATCACTGCCAAAGATTGTGACGCAAATGCTTCGTTTAGTTCAATGAGTTCAATATCTTCTTGTTTCATTCCAGCTTGTTTAAGAGCTTTAGGAATGGCTGCCACAGGACCAATTCCCATTATACGAGGGGGAACACCTGCTGCGGCATAGCTCACCATTCTCGCAATAGGTGAAACCCCAAGTTCTTTTACCATGTCTTCACTCATGACCAATACTACAGCAGCGCCATCGCTTGTTTGTGATGCATTCCCCGCTGTAACTGTCCCACCATTGGAGAATACAGGGCGAAGTTTTGCAAGTTTTTCTATGGCCGTATCCGCACGGGGTCCCTCGTCTGTGTCTACGACATAATTGCGCGTTTTTTTGATGTTATCTTCCAAATAGGTTTCTTCAATATTGATGGCAACAATCTGATCTTTAAATGCCCCGTTTTCAATGGCGGTAAGTGCTTTTTGATGGGATGCATATGAAAACGCGTCTTGGTCTTCTCTGGAAATATTGTACTCTTTGGCTACAGCCTCTGCTGTAAGCCCCATCCCCCAATAGTAGTCTTCGTTTCCTTTTTTTACCACATTGTAATCTGGAACAGGTTTATATCCACCAAAAGGAATAAAGCTCATGCTTTCAGCTCCCCCAGCGATAATACAGTCTGCCATTCCAGATTGGATTTTGGCGGTTGCCATGGCAATGGTTTCCAGTCCAGAGGCGCAATATCGATTTACTGTCACACCTGGGACTTCATCGGTTTCTAGTCCCATGAGTGAAATAAGCCTGGCCATGTTTAATCCCTGTTCGGCTTCGGGCATGGCATTTCCAATAATGACGTCATCTATGCGTTTTTTGTCCAATTCTGGTATGGAATTCACAAGGTGGGCAACCGTTTCAGCTGCGAGCTCATCGGGGCGTTTAAAACGGAATAGTCCCCGCGGCGCTTTTCCAACGGCAGTGCGATAGGCACGTACTATATAGGCTACTTTCATTTATTTAAGTTTATCAGTTCTTTTATGTTTATTGTCTGTTCAATCATTTGGAATTGACCAATATTTCTAAAATACCCTTAATGGCTATCATTATTAGTTTCGTAAGGGTTTTCCTGTTTTTAGCATATGTTGTATGCGTTCTAATGTTTTTCTTTCGGTACAAAGCGATAAAAATGCCTCACGTTCAATGTCTAATAAATAACGCTCACTTACTTTTGTGGCTTGGGACAAATCGCCTCCAGCCATAACGAATGCCAGTTTGTTTGCAATTTTTTGGTCGTGTTCCGAAATATAGCGTCCAGCTTCCATACTATCAGTGCCTACCAAAAACATACCTAAAGCTTGTTTTCCTAGAACTTTGATGTCTGTGCGTTGTACAGGTTTTGTATAGCCACGTTGTGCCATTAAAAGCGCTTCTTGTTTGGCTATGCTAAGCTGACGTTTGCTATCCACTACAATGATATCTTTTCCTTTTTGCAGCACCCCAAAATCAAAGGCTTCGTAGCCTGAAGTGGCCACTTTTGCCATACCAATAGCGAGGAAATATTCTTGTAATACGTTTAACTCAACATCGTTTTTTCGAAAGGTATCTGCAGCTCTAAGTGTCATTTCTTTTGAGCCCCCACCTCCTGGAATTACACCCACACCAAACTCTACCAAGCCAATATACGTTTCTGCAACAGCTACAACCTTGTCTGCGTGCATAGAAAGTTCGCACCCTCCCCCCAGTGTTAAGCCGTGTGGGGCTGCTACTGTCGGAATACTTGAATAGCGCATACGCATCATGGTGTCTTGAAAGTATTTAATAGCCATGTTGAGTTCATCATATTCTTGCTCAACTGCCATCATAAAGATCATCCCCAAGTTAGCACCTGCAGAAAAATTGGCTCCGTTGTTGCCCACCACAACTCCCTCATAACTTTCTTCAGCTAAGTCAATACCTTTGTTGATACCTTGCAACACGCCAGCACCAATAGTGTTCATTTTGGAGTGAAATTCAATATTGAGAATACCATCGCCAATATCAATAACTGAACAATCTTTGTTTTGCCAAATCGTTTTATTCTCGCGGACATTGTCCAAAATGATAAAGGCATCTTGTCCTGGAATTGGAACAAATTCCGCCTTGCGGATGTTATAGTAATATTGTTTATTGGATTGAAGTTGGTAAAATCCATTTGCTTTGGCCGCAAGGGATTCAATCCAAGGTGCTATGGGGTGACCCGCTTCTTTGATAAGCTCCATTCCAGTTGCTAATCCAACGGCATCCCACAACTCAAATGGCCCATGTTCCCAACCAAAACCAGCTTTCATGGCTTCGTCAATATGGAATAATTCATCTGCAATTTCAGGGACTCGAAACTGTACATAGGCAAAGGTTTCGCCAAGCATTTTTCGATAAAAAATGGCTGCTTTATCAGAACCGCTAATTAAAACAGGAAAGCGTTCTGCAACCTTATCAAGGTGTTTTGTTTTTTCTAAGGTAGCAAAAGATACTTTTTTCTTTCCATTATAGGTCATCGTATTTAAATCCAACACTTGAATTTCTGACTTCCCCTCCTTGTTCTTTACTTTTTTGTAAAACCCTTGACCAGATTTACTTCCCAACCATTTTTCATCCATCATTTTTTGGATAAAATCTGGTAATTTAAAAATATCCCTCCGCTCGTCTTCAGGGCAGTTTTCATGCAGTCCGTTAGCAACATGAACAAGGGTGTCAAGTCCAACAACATCGACGGTTCTGAATGTGGCTGACTTTGGACGACCCATTACTGGTCCAGTGAGTTTGTCGACTTCCTCTACCGTAAGACCTAAAATTTTTATTTGATGAAATAAACTTTGAATACAAAAAATACCCACCCTGTTTCCAATAAAGGCAGGAGTGTCTTTTGCCAATACCGTAGATTTTCCTAAAAATCTACTACCGTATTCCATCAAAAAATCCACTACTTCAGGATTGCAATTTGGCCCTGGTACAACTTCAAAGAGTTTTAGATAGCGTGGTGGGTTGAAAAAGTGTGTTACCGTAAAGTGCTGTTGAAAATCTTCAGACCTACCTTCATTCATGTAGTGTATTGGAATCCCAGAGGTGTTTGAGCTAATCAGCGTTCCGGGCGTTCGGTATTTTTCTACTTGCTCAAACACTATTTTTTTGATGTCTAATCGTTCCACTACCACTTCTATAATCCAATCTACATCTGCAATTTTGGACATATCATCCTCAAAATTTCCAGTTTTGATATGGTCGTTAAATGATAAGTGATATAGCGGAGCAGGCTTGCTTTTTACTGCTTTGATAAGATTTTCATTTACAATGCGATTACGTACTTGTGGATGTGTGGTGTCCAGCCCTTTGGCTTTTTCAACATCGTTAGGTTCTTTGGGGACAATATCCAAAAGCAGTACTTCAACTCCAATATTTGCAAAATGACAAGCAATGCCCGCCCCCATAATACCAGAGCCTAAAACCGCTACCTTATGTATTCTCTTTTTCATTTGTTGTAGATATTTTTGGATTGAATAAGCTCGATGATTGTTTCAGAAACTTCTCTAAAAGCCAAAAGTTTTTTTTCTCCAACGCGTTCTTCAATTAGTTTATTGAATTGCAGAACAAGTGATTTTGAAAAATCTCTTTTCTCCAAACCGAGTTTTGTAAGCTTAAGCAATACACTTCTCCCGTCTTCAGGATTTGGTACACGCTCAATAAATTGTTTGTCCTCAAGGACTTTTAATGTTCTAGAAAGACTTGTTGCTTCCATGCCCATTTTGGGTGCTATGGCAGTTGAAGGCGTTCCATGAACTGGATCTATGGATAGTAGCGCCAAACCAGAAGCCATTGTGGTATCGTATTTGGTTGCTTCTTCGTTGTACATTTTGGCAATTGCTTGCCAAGTCGCTCTGTAAAGCGCATCGATAGTTGGGTATGTAATGGTTGATTGCATCCCCCAAACATACAAAAAAATACTATGCGCGCATAGTATTTTTTATAAACCGTAAATAGAATCGAAAAGGGCGTTGTATTTTTCTTTAATACTTCTGCGCTTTAGTTTCATAGTAGGTGTGAGGTGACCATCTTCTACAGACCATACATCTGGAGTTAGTCTTATTTCTTTAATTTTTTCCCACTTTCCAAAGCGTTCGTTTATCTTATTTACCTCGGCGAACACTTTTGCACATACTTCTTTATTGGTACTCCAAGAATCTCCTTTTAATAATGTAATTCCTTTTTTGGCTGCCCATGCCGAAACCACTTCAAAATTAGGTTGAATTAGGGCAGCTGGAAATTTTTGGCTCTCTCCAATGACCATAATTTGATCTATAAATACAGACTGCTTCATGGCATTTTCAATTACTTGTGGTGCAATATATTTACCACCAGAAGTCTTAAACATTTCTTTCTTACGATCTGTTATTTTTAAAAATCCATCCTTGTCCACAATACCAATATCGCCTGTATGGAAATAGCCATTTTTTAGGACTTGGTCCGTTTTTTCTTGGTCCTTATAATACCCCATCATAACGTTTGGCCCTTTGCATAAAATCTCTCCGTCCTCAGCTATTTTTACCGTAACACCACTGATAACAGGTCCAACAGATCCAATACGCATTTGACCATTTCGTAGGTCATTTACAGAAATTACAGGAGATGTTTCAGTAAGTCCATACCCCTCTGCTACAGTCATTCCTGCAGCAGTAAATACACGTGCTAATCTAGGTTGTAGCGCTGCACTTCCAGAGGCTATTAATTCTAAATTTCCTCCTAATGCTTCTTTCCATTTGCTAAAAATGAGCTTTCGAGCAAGTTTAAGTTGCAGTTCGTACCACCATCCATTTTGACCATATGGTTCGTACCGAAGTCCAAGTCCTACTGCCCAGTAGAATAATTTTTGTTTAATACCTGAAAGTTCAGCGCCTCGCCCATAAATTTTATCGTATAGTTTTTCTAGAAGGCGTGGTACAGCAGTCATTACTATTGGATTTACTTCTTTAAGGTTATCTCCAATGGTTTCTAGAGACTCTGCAAAATAAATCCGCGTTCCAGAATAGACATATAAATATAAAAGCATGCGCTCATAAATATGGCAAAGCGGTAAAAAACTTAATGCTTTTGCCTCACCGTACGTTAGTGGAAGGCGTTCTTGACTCGCAATCACATTACTTACAATATTATTGTGGCTTAGCATTACACCTTTTGGTTTTCCGGTAGTTCCTGAAGTGTAAATTATAGTAGCTAAATCTTCGGGATTGATAACGGCTTTTCGTGATTCAATTTCCTCAGCCTGGGCTTTGGTTGGTTTTTTTGAAAGTAGTGACTTAAACTGCTTACACGATTTAACATTGTCAAAACTATACACGTCTTTTAGCATAGGGCATTGCGCCTCGATAGCCCGAACTTTTTCCAATACTTCTTTATCTGAAACAAAGCAATAGGTGGCTTCAGCATGGTTTAGAATGTACGCATAATCTTCGGAAGAGATGGTGGGGTAAATGGGTATATTTATAGCTCCAATTTGCGACATTCCAAAATCGGCTATTACCCATTCTGTGCGATTCGTCGATGAAATCATAGCGATTTTATCTCCTGCCTGAACGCCTAAATTCAGCAATCCTGCGCTGCATCTGTCGCCTTGATTATTTACTTCTATTGTTGAAAGCCCAACCCATTCCCCTTTGACTTTAGAGTTTACCGCGTCGTCTAGTGAGCGGTGGGTTGCCATAATATCAATAAAATCAAAAAGTCTTTTTGGTGTTTTCATGTACTAAATGTTTTGTTTTGACAGTTTGTCAAAGTTCAAAAAAACGATATTTTTTTGATTTTACCTATTCGAAATCCAGTTGAAGGCATCTTCAAATGCTAAAATCCATGGACTTACGGCATCTGTTCGGTCTTGTGGATAGTGTCCCCAATTCCACGGAAAAATCGAACGCTCCAGGTGTGGCATCATCACCAAATGACGGCCATTGTCACTGCAAAGCATAGCGGTATTAAAGTCAGCGCCATTTGGATTCGACGGATATGTATTGTAAGCATATTTCCCAGCAATGGCATAAACACTTTCTTCTTTTGGGAAAACAAATTTTCCTTCACCGTGTGCTGCCCAAATACCCAATCTACTGCCTTGTAAACGCTGTAGCATAATGGCTGGGGATGCTTCAATCACTACGTCAGTAAACACACATTCAAATTTACCAGAATCGTTATGTGTCATACGCGGTTTTTCGATGTGATTTGGATGCAATAACCCCAATTCTATAAACAATTGACAGCCATTACAAACCCCTAAACTCAGCGTATTTGGACGAGCAAAAAACTTCTCAATAGCTTGTTGTGCTTTTTCGTTATACTTTATTGTTCCCGCCCAACCCTTTGCTGAGCCCAAAACATCGGAGTTAGAAAACCCACCCACTGCAACAAGCAGTTGGATGTCACTCAAATCTTCTTTGCCGGAAGTTAAATCTGTCATATGCACATCTTTAACATCAAAACCTGCCAAGTGCATCATATACGCCATTTCACGCTCAGAGTTGCTTCCTTTTTCGCGTAAAACAGCAGCTTTTATTTTCTGCCTTGGGGCAGGTTTTAAAGACCCATCGAATTTTTCTGGAAAGTTAAATTTCAGTGGCGTTTTATCAAATGTTTCATAACGTTCTTTAGCTTTTTCTTCACCACTTTGTTTGCGGTCTAACAAATAAGAACTTTTAAACCAATGCTTTCGATATGCTGATATATCAAAATGATATGCATTATTTCCTTTTATGGTCAGGTGCTCTTCAGTAATTAGTTTTCCAATGAGATCAACTTTGAGTCCCTTCTTTTTAAGTCGCGTAACGACGTCGGGAGTTGTTTGAATCAAAATCCCAACCTGTTCAGAAAGTAAAACGTGTTCAGTGCTTATTTTAGATGTCGGTAGCTCAATTTCCAAGCCTAACCCATCAGCAGCAAAGCACATTTCGAGTAATGAGGTGATGAGTCCACCAGCACCAATGTCATGACCTGCAGCGATAGTCCCTTTTCTAATCTCTATTTGAACAGCTTTAAATACTTTTTTGAAGTAAGATGCTATTATCACATCGGGAGCCTTAGCTCCGATGGCTCGATTGAGTTGCGCGTATGCGGAACCACCCAAAGCCGCTGTAGCGTCGGATTAATCTATGCGGTACACATCACCACCATCCTGTTGTAGGTTGGGTGTGACTACCTTATCTACCGCATCACAATGTCCGGCAGCAGAAATAATAACCGTTCCAGGAGCAATAACTTCTTGGTCTTTGTATTTCTGTTTCATCGATAAGGAATCCTTTCCCGTGGGGATGTTGATTCCTAACTCAATAGCAAAGTCTGAACAGGCTTTTACGGCTTCATAAAGGCGTGCGTCTTCGCCTTGGTTATTGCAGGGCCACATCCAATTTGCAGATAAACTCACCGAAGACAACCCACCCGATATGGGCGCCCAAACAATATTGGTCAGCGCTTTCGCAATGGCATTTTTACTGCCCAAACCCGCATCAATAAGTCCAACAAGGGGTGCGTGTCCTATCGAAGTTGCCATGCCATGTACCCCTTCAAAGTCAAATGCCATAACCCCACAATTTGCCAATGGCAATTGATGCGGCCCAACGCACTGCTGTTGCGCAACACGACCAGTAACGCAGCGGTCAACTTTATTTGTGAGCCAGTCTTTGCATGCTACCGCTTCAAGCTGTAGCAACCATGCAACACTTTGTTCAAATGATTTTGGTTGTGGTACTGCCGCATAAGTTGTTTTACTTGTGCTATCGCGCATAACAGTTTTTGGTGTTTTTCCAAAAAAGTCAGATAGCGCCAAATCAATTGGGGATTGTCCATTTTTTTTGGACTGCACCTCAAAGTGGTGGTTTTCTTTTATTTCACCTACTTCAAAAATGGGAGCACGCTCTCGAGCTGCAATTTCCTTTAATTGCTCAAGTCCACGCGCATTCGTGATGAGCCCCATGCGTTCTTGTGATTCGTTTCCGATAATTTCTTTTGCAGATAGGGTTAAGTCACCTACGGGAAGTTTGTCCAAATCAATAGTTCCACCTACTTCTTCAATCAGTTCCGAGAGGCAGTTTAAGTGCCCTCCAGCTCCGTGATCGTGAATGGAAACAATGGGATTATTTTCTGCCTCTACCGCTGCACGAATAGTGTTGGCTATACGCTTTTGCATTTCTGGATTAGAGCGTTGTACAGCATTTAATTCAATTCCAGCTTCGAAAGCACCTGTGTCTGCAGAAGAAACTGCCGCACCTCCCATGCCAATGCGATAATTATCGCCGCCCATGACTACAATTTTATCCCCTTTTTTAGGGGTTTTTTTGATACTCTGTTGTGCTTTGCCATAGCCAATTCCACCAGCAAGCATGATAACTTTATCAAAACCAATGATTTCTTTGTTTTCGCTATGCTCAAAGGTTAGCAGGGATCCGGCGATAAGCGGTTGTCCAAATTTATTTCCAAAATCAGATGCTCCATTTGATGCCTTTATCAAAATATCTTCAGGGTTTTGGTACAACCATGGACGTGGGGGAAGCTTTTCCCACGGGCGATGAGCCTCTGTTCGTGGATATGCAGTCATATATACTGCAGTTCCCGCCATGGGGATAGAACCCTGTCCTCCCGCTAAACGGTCTCTGATTTCACCACCCGAACCTGTAGCTGCGCCATTAAAAGGCTCTACAGTTGTGGGGAAATTATGTGTTTCGGCTTTGAGGGACAGTACAGAAAGAAAAGACTTTTTGGTGTAGTAATCAGCAATATTAGGTCGTTTTGGTGCAAATTGAACAAGGGTTGGTCCCTTAATAAAAGCTACGTTGTCTTTGTAGGCAGAGATTAAATTATCGGCATTTTTCTTTGAAGTTTTTTTGATGAGTTCAAAAAGTGATTGTTTTTTGGTTTTGCCATCAATAATAAAGGTGCCATTAAAAATCTTATGGCGGCAATGCTCTGAGTTGACCTGCGAAAATCCAAACACTTCGGAGTCTGTCAACTCACGCCCTAATCGTTTAGCCAAATCCTTAAGATAAAGCACTTCATCTTTGCTTAGCGAGAGCCCTTCTTGTTCGTTGTATGTAGCAATATCTTTAATGTATTTGATAGTTTCTGGAGTGCGTTTACTATCAAAAACATGTTGGTCTAATTCTTTAAATTTTTGGTGCACCATGGCATCAAAACCATTCATTTGTTCTTCTGCCCAGAATTGCTCAATGCGGATAATATCGCTCATGCCCATATTATGGCAAATTTCAACGGCATTGGTACTCCATGGCGTTACCATAGTAATACGCGGTCCCACAAGTGCGGCCTGGACATAAGATTTTCTTAGTAGCGGATATCCATTAAAAAGCCATTCAAGCTTTTGTTGGTCTGCTTCCGAAATTGGAAGTTCTTTTTGTACTACATAAAGGTGCTGTTTTGGGTCACCAAAAAAACAAATCATACGCAATGATTAAAACACAAAAATACGGATAGTTTAGTTCCTTGAAGTGCAGTTATTCCTGTAAAAAGTAAACGAAATACGCTAATTTATCAACAAGCTAAGCCATTCGTTCAAGTCGTGCCATGTAAAATCCATCAAATCCTTGTACTGATGGGTAAAAATGCCTTTCTGTTTCAAGTGAAAAAGATTTACCAATTTCTGAACTGAGAAATTGTGAAATTTGCAGTTCGTTTTCCTGTGGTAAAATGGAACACGTAACATAAATGAGCTTACCACCAGCTTTGACCATGTGTGCATATTGAGTCAAAATTTTCTGTTGCTCTATTACGATACGCTCAATAAATTCTTTACTTATTTTCCATTTTGCATCTGGATTTCTGCGCAATACGCCCATGCCACTACACGGAGCGTCAATCAGGACTCTATCTGCTGATTGATGCAGTTTTTTTATCACTTTGGTAGAGTCAATCAATCGTGTTTCAATGTTATGTGCACCAGCGCGTTTTGCTCTGCGCTTAAGTTCGCGCAGTTTATATTGGTGGATGTCTAGCGCAATGAGTTGCCCTTTGTTTTGCATCATAGCGGCTAGATGAAGTGTTTTTCCACCAGCTCCCGCGCATGCATCAACAACGCGCATGCCCGATGCTATTTGCGTAAACGGTGCAACACATTGTGATGCAGCATCCTGAACTTCAAAAAGCCCCTTTTGAAAGGCATCTGTGCTAAATACATTACTGCGTTGCTCAAGCAATAATGCATCGGGATACTTGGGTAAATACTGCGTTGTGATTTTTTCTTCAAGCAACGTGTTTCGCAATAATTTGGGGAGGGTTTTTAAAGTATTTACACGGAGGACCACTGGTGCCATGGTATTTAAGGCTTCAAGTTCTTGTTCCCATTTTTTTTCGCCTAATGATTTTACACCAAACTCATCCAACCAATCTGGTATAGATTCTCTGTACTTGCGTTCTTTGCGTAAGGTTTCAAATCTTCCTTTAATACGTCTTGTAGGGGTGCCGTCAAAAGATTTCCAGTCGGGGAGGGAATAGCCACGCAAGGTTGCCCAAACAGCAAAAATACGCCACAAATCATTTTTGTCAAAAGGCTCTTGAACCTCTGCAATGGTGGCATATAGGCGTTTCCAACGCACTATTTCATAAGAGGTTTCAGCGATAAAACCTCGATCACGACTCCCCCAACGCTTGTCGCCTTTAAGTACTTGTGCCACGACTTTGTCAGCGTATTTATCTTCATTAAAAATTTGATGTAGACCGTTGAGTACGGCCAAAACTAAGTTTTTGTGTAAGCGCATAGCGTTAATCAAATGATTGTAATTCAATCAGTTTTTTGTACATCCCGTTTTGAGCTAAAAGCGTTTCATGTGTTCCGCGCTCTAATACGTTTCCTTTGTCTAAGACAATGATTTCGTCTACACTTTTTATGGTGGATAATCGGTGTGCAATAATTAGTGATGTACGATTTTGCATCATTTTTTTAAGCGCATCTTGTACCAACTTTTCAGACTTAGTGTCCAGCGCAGAAGTAGCTTCATCTAAAATCATTACAGGAGGGTTTTTAAGTACAGCACGTGCAATGGCCAGGCGTTGCTTTTGTCCACCCGAGAGTTTGTTTCCCCCGCCGCCAATGACAGTCTCAATGCCTTGAGGTAGTTCAGCTACAAATGAATCAGCATTAGCTATAGCAAGTGCTTCTGCAAGTTCATCATCCGTTGCATTTGGACTTGCAATACGCAAGTTGTTTTTTACTGTGTCATGAAAAAGAATAGCGTCTTGTGTAACAAAACCAAACAATCTACGCAATTCATGTAAATCAACTGTATTTGTTGCGATGCCATCAATTGTAATGGTGCCTTTTTGCGGGTCGTAGAATCGTGCTAACAAATTCGCAATGGTTGTTTTTCCACTCCCTGATGATCCCACTAACGCCACGGATTTTCCTTTGGGTATGGTTAAGTCTAGACCATTAATAACCTTTTCTTCGTCATAACTAAAATGGATAGCGTTGAATGCTATTTCTCTAGAAAAACTATCAAGTTTTTTAGGCTCTTTTGGCGATTGAATTTCCGATTGATAAAAAAGATATTCCATGATACGCTGTGCGGCAGCATTTCCTTTCCGCACGCTATAGATGGCTCTACTCATCGATTTTGCAGGGGTGAGTACGCCATATGCAAGTCCAAGGTATGTGATAAAAGCTTCGCCTGTAAGGCTTTGCTCAACCAAAACTAAGCGCCCTCCGAAATATAAAATAACGCCAAAAACGGCAATACCTAGAAACTCACTTACTGGACTTGCAAGACTTTGACGATGAATCAAATTATTAGCAAACGTAAAAACTCTTTTGGTGATGCCAGAAAATTTCTGGCTAAAGGTCTTTTCTGCAGTAAAAATCTGAATGATGGGTATACCTGTAAGGGACTCCTCAACAAAAGACAGTAGCTCGCCAAACTCACGCTGCAATCTTTCGGAACGTGATTTTAAAGATTTCCCAATGATCGAAATTAACCAACCCGCAATAGGAATAAATATCAAAACAAAAAGAGTAAGTTTTGTGCTTATGAAAAACATACTTCCAAGTGCAAAAAGTATAGTCAGAGGTTCACGAACCAGCATTTCAATCACTGATAAAAATGAACTTTGTACTTCATTTACATCAGCGGTAATTCTGGACAAACTATCTCCTTTTTTGTTATCGGAATGAAAATGAGCAGAGAATGAGATGAGTTTTGCGTAGAGCGCATTTTGCAAGTCCTGAACGACTCCATTTCGCATATACGTAATGAAAAATATAGCACAATAGTTATATAGATTTTTTAGAAAAAACGACACTAACAACACGCCAATAACAATCATAAGGGCTTTTAGGGCATCGTCTTGGGCGTATTGCCCCACAGCATATCGAAACGAATCTAGGGCGTAATTTAAAAAGTCTGCTAAACCTTTATACGCTGGTCTTTCGGTTGGTGTTTTTTCACCACCAAAAAGCACTTCAAGCATAGGCCATAGTGCAATAAATGAAACCGCATGGAAAAACGCATACAGCAGATTAAATACAATGTTTAGTGCAATGTATCCTTTGTAGGGCAGCGCGTAGCGTAGTATGTACCGAATTGGACTCATGATATGCCTAATTCAGCCAAAATGCGATTGATTTTTTGGTCTAAAACTTCTTTTGTTGCTCTGTAGTTTATTGCCGAATTTAAGGAGGTGTTTACACTTACATAGAACTTTATTTTTGGCTCTGTTCCACTTGGTCGTGCAGCCACTCGTGTGCCGTCTTCGGATATAAAAATCAATACATTGGCTTTGGGCAAAGGTATAGTTTCTTTTTCTAGCGATTGCAGATCATGACGCGTAGCTGTGGCATAATCCTCAAGATGCGTCACCACGCTACCGTTCAAGGTTTTGGGCGGGTTACTGCGAAACTGTTCCATTATGCGTTCAATTTCGGCTGCGCCAGACTTTCCTTTTTTGACTAACGAAACTAATTTTTCCTGATATAACCCCAGTTTTTCGTAAGTGCTTAACAAGGCGTTAAAAAACGAACTTCCGTTGGACTTTGCTTCAGCAGCCAATTCACATGCCAGCAGTGCAGCAGTAACGGCATCTTTGTCACGGACAAAATCACCTACCATAAATCCGAAGCTCTCTTCGCCGCCACCAAGACACTTTTGATTGGGATAGTGTTCTATCATTTGTGCAATCCACTTAAAGCCCGTAAGGCCAAGCTTACATTCAATCCCATAATGCTTTGCTAAATATAACATCATTGGGGTGGAGACCACCGTAGAACCAACAAAAGCATGGTCACTTTTTTTAAAAGCCTCTTTTCTCAAAATAAAATCGGTCATGGCAATCATGGTTTGGTTTCCATTCAAAAGCTCTAATTCGTTGTCTTCATTGCGTACAGCAATGCCTAGCCGGTCGGCATCGGGATCTGTACCAATAACAATATCAGCACCAATTTCGTTGGCTTTTTGTATCGCCATTTCCAAAGCTTCGGGCTCTTCGGGGTTTGGTGATTTTACCGTTGGAAAATCGCCATTGGGGGTTGCTTGCTCTTCAATAATGGTAACGTTGTCGTACCCTGCTGCTTTTAGCACCTGTGGTATGGCGGTTATGGAAGTTCCGTGTAGCGCGGTAAATACAATTTTGATGTCATTGCGATTTCCATTGCCAATGCGACCGACTTCCACAGAGGCTTTGTCTATTGTAGTGATGCGATTGGGTTGTGCATCAAAATTTATGTCGTGATATTGTGTGTTGTCGATTGCAGCAATAATACCAGCATCTTGTGGCGGAACAATTTGTCCACCATCTTGCCAATACACTTTATAGCCGTTATACTCTGGAGGATTGTGCGATGCAGTCAGCACTATTCCACAATGGCATGCCAAATGGCGTACAGCAAAAGATACTTCTGGAGTAGGTCGAAGGTTAGAGAAAAGAAAGACGTCTATCTCATTTGCAGAAAAAATTTCGGCTACCGTTTGAGCGAGTTGTTTGCTGTTGTGTCGACAATCATAACCAATTACGACACGGGGTGTTATCCCGTGGAACTGTTTCTTGATATAGTTGCTTAATCCTTGTGTGGTACGGCCAAAGGTGTATTTATTTACTCTATTGGTTCCAACACCCATAATACCTCGCATGCCACCAGTACCAAACGATAGGTTTTTATAAAAGGCATCTTCGAGAGCTTCAGGATTGTTTGATAATGCAGCAACATCATTTTGGGTTTCCTTGTCAAAAGGTGCTTTTTGCCAAGCGCTTGCGTGTTCTAAATAAGATGTATTCATTGAATCTTTTTACACCGCAAATTTACGTATTCCCATTAGAGTTTTGTTCTATGGTCTCCTTTATTTTATATCGCAGTCTGTGGTCGCGATTTCGAACGATAATTTCTCCAATAAATCCCGCTAAAAAAAACTGACTCCCCAAAATCATTGTGGTAAGCGCGGTGTAAAACTGTGGCCTATCGGCAATGAGTCTTCCATTTGGGTGAATAAATAGTTTATCTACTCCTAAATAGATGGAAAAACCAAACCCAAGGATTAGCATAATACTACCGATTAGTCCAAAGAAATACATGGGCCGGCGCCCAAATCGATGTAAAAACCAAAGTGTTATTAGGTCTAAAAACCCTTTTACAAAACGGGCGGGTCCAAATTTAGAGTGCCCAAATTTTCGCGCTTGATGCTGGACAACTTTTTCACCAATTCGCCTAAATCCAGCTTGCTTTGCCAAGACTGGGATGTAACGGTGCATTTCGCCATAGACTTCAATAGTTTTTACTACATCGTTTCGATAAGCTTTAAGACCACAATTAAAATCGTGTAATTTGATTCCTGATACCTTACGCGCAGCCCAATTAAAAATTTTTGAAGGAGTGTTTTTAAAAAGTAACGAGTCATACCGTTTCTTTTTCCAGCCAGAAATCATGTCGTATTTGCCTTCTACTAATAGATGGTACAGGTCAGGCAATTCTTCAGGAGAGTCTTGTAAGTCAGCATCCATCGTGCAAACCACTTCTCCCTTGCATTGTAAAAAACCTGCGTGTAGTGCTTGTGACTTGCCATAGTTTCGTAAAAAACGAATACCTCGCACACGTATATCAGAAGTGGCTGTGTCCTGTACCCAAGACCAAGAAGCGTCCGTGCTGCCATCGTCAACAAAAATGAGTTCAAACGATAGTGCAGCAGCCTCTAATACACGGACCGTCCAGTTGTAGAGTTCTGGAAGCGATTGTGCTTCGTCTAAAAAAGGAATAATTACCGATAATTGAGGTTGTTTTGCCAATTACTTGTTCTTTGCAAATAAACCTGTTACCAAGCCTACAACAAGCCCAATAAGTACATTCATAATCAAAATAAAAGGGAAGCTTACGTAGAAAAATTTCTCCGTATTTTCTTGTTGCATTTCAATAACGCTTTCATCTAATTCTGGCATGGAGGCTCTCATGGCATCTGCTTGAAGCTGTGCCGTTTTTGTGATAAATTCAGGTTCAAGAAAATTAATAAACAATGCAAAATAAGTTATTCCTACGATTCCAGCAATCAAAAAAACACCAATGCCGATTTTAATGGATTGCTTTAGCGATAACAGTCCACCATTATCTTTTTTAAAAGCTAAAATTGCTATCACAGCAACTACAGCGGGAATTAGTGTTTGTGTGGTTTGTATTACGGGAGACTGATTATACGTCATATCCATAAAATAAAGCATCAAGCTAAAAGCAATACCAATTCCTGATGCAATAAGCCCAAAACGGTAGTTATATGGTCCTAATTTTGGTGAAGTTTCCATATGGTTACTTTTTTATGAGTTAAGTGTATGGTAAATTTAGATAAAATAATTAAATTTGCCCCCCTTAAGAGCCAAAAGCATTATGAAACAAGGTATTCATCCAGAAAATTATCGCTTGGTAGCGTTTAAAGACATGTCTAACGAAGATGTGTTTATTACAAAATCAACCGCCAACGCCAAAGAAACCATCGAAGTTGATGGTGTAGAATATCCATTAGTTAAATTGGAAATTTCACGTACCTCTCATCCATACTATACCGGTAAGTCTAAGTTGGTTGATACGGCAGGTCGAATTGATAAATTTAAAAACAAATACGCCAAATTCAAGAAGTAATCTTGATTATTTGTACGAATTAAAACCTCCTTTGCGGAGGTTTTTTTATTTCCATTTATCTTTGCCACATGCGCATTTGTTTATTTGACGGACCAAACCGCACCGATTTACTTCCAATTGTTTACACGCGACCTGTTGCGCATTTGCATATTGGCGCTATGACGTTGGCTTCCCGTTGGGAACTTTTGCTCAATACGTCTGCGGTTTTTGAAACCGAAACTTATCTACAGTCAGAAACACCTTCTTTTGATGTTGCTGTTTTAGCAGGTTGTTTGCCTTCTGAAGATTTACTGGATGCAATTAAACAGTTAAATGATGGGCAAAAGTTGATGCATAATGATACGCTTATTGCTTTTAAGGGAGCAGCATCAAGTGCAGCAGATGAACTGAGTTCATTTGAAAAAATCAACTTTTCAAAGCCGCTCACCATTATTCGATATCCTTGGGATTTATTTACGCTAAATGCTCAAATGATAATTGAAGATGCATCCTTTTTTTTCAATTCACATACCCATACACCTGACGATTCCAACATGCAATTTGGGCAGCACCCGGTTTTGATTGGTGAAAATGTCACTGTCCAAGCTGTGGTGTTTAATACTACTCATGGTCCAATTGTCATTGATGATGGCGCCACTATTATGGAAGGGGCTCTGTTACGTGGTCCGCTGTATATTGGTAAAAATGCTGTTGTTAAGATGGGAACAAAAATCTACAGCGGTACCAGCATATGTGAGAATTCAAAAGTTGGTGGCGAGCTGAACAATGTTGTTTTTATGGCTAACAGTAACAAGGGCCATGATGGCTTTTTAGGGAATGCTGTTGTAGGTGAGTGGTGTAATTTGGGTGCGGCTACAGATGCATCCAATCTCAAAAATGATTACACTAAAGTTCGCGCTTGGAATTATACCCAGCAAAAATTTATTTCTACTGAGCTACAGTTTTGCGGGCCCATTATCGGAGATCATTCCAAAACGGCTATTCAAACTGCACTAAATACAGCAACAGTAATTGGCGTGTGTTGTAATGTTTTTTCAACCGGCTTTCCGCGAACTTTTATACCCAGTTTTTCTAGAGGGGGCGCACAAGGGTTATCGGAAAACCGTCTTTCCAAAGTCTTTGAAACGGCACGCATTGTAATGGCACGTCGTGGACAAGACCTTAGTTGTGCTGCTGAGCACGTACTAAAACACGTTTTTGAAATCACAAAAGATTTTCGTTAGCCGTTTTTATTTGAGCAATAGCGTGTTAGCATCGTATATTTGCCAAAAATTATCACATGTCCTTAAGAGGAACAGTTGCTTTTTATACCCTTGGATGTAAGTTAAATTTTTCTGAAACTTCAACTATTGCGCGTTCTTTTACGGCAGCTGGTTATACCCAAAAATCGTTTGAAAGCCCAGCAGAAGTGTATGTGATTAATACGTGTTCGGTTACAGAAAACGCCGATAAGAAATTCAAAACCATCCTAAAACAGGCACGCACCCAAAATCCCGATTGTTTTTTGGTTGCCATTGGATGTTATGCGCAACTTAAACCTGAAGAACTTGCTGCCTTAGATGGTGTTGATTTGGTTTTAGGAGCAAATGAAAAATTTAATGTAGTTGATTTTATTGAAAGTAAATCGTCTGAAGTTGCTGTACATGCATGCGCTATTAACGAAGTGGAACAATACGTTGGTAGCTATGCCATTGGCGAGCGGACACGTGCCTTTCTAAAAGTACAAGACGGTTGTGATTACAAATGTACCTACTGTACCATTCCCTTAGCACGTGGATTTTCAAGAAGTGATACGCTTGAAAATATCTTGCTTCAAGCACGTGAAATTGTTACACAAGACATTAAAGAAATTGTGCTTACAGGTGTGAATATTGGTGATTTTGGAAAAGGAGAATTTGGCGCTAAAAAGCACGAACACACCTTTTTCGATTTGGTGTGTGCTTTAGATGAGATAGAAGGATTGGAGCGTGTTCGTATTTCTTCTATTGAGCCCAATTTGTTGCGTCAAGAAACCATTGATTTTGTAGCGCAATCCAAGCGCTTTGTACCCCATTTTCACGTTCCACTACAGAGTGGGAGTAATGCAATTTTGGCTGCTATGAAACGAAGATACCAGCGCGAATTGTATGCCAAACGTGTATCGCAAATAAAAAGTCGGATGCCACATGCTTGTATTGGTGTTGATGTAATTGTTGGATTTCCTGGTGAAACGGATGATCATTTTTTGGAGACCTATCACTTTTTAAATGAGTTAGATGTGTCTTATTTGCATGTGTTTTCGTATTCTGAGCGTGCCAACACACTTGCTGCCGAAATGCCTAATCCTATTCCAAAAAACGTGCGAGCTAAGCGCAGCAAAATGCTTCGTGGGTTATCGTTAAAAAAACGTCGTGCATTTTATGATCAACAGGTAGGAACTTCCCAACGCGTATTGTTTGAATCTGAAAACAAAAATGGCTATATCATGGGCTTTACCCCAAATTATGTCAAAGTAAAAACTTATTGGGATCCTGCACTTTGTAATACCATTCACGATGTGAAACTCACCCATATAGGGGATGACGGTTTGATGGAATTTGAATTTATAAAGTCTGCTGGAGTACAGGTAGCTTAAATCCGCACACCTATTGGTAGCATACTACGGTAACGCTTGTTTTTTCGGATAAATCGTACAATTTCAGGACTTGTTGGCATCATACTTACGTTACGCTCTGCAATAATGGAAAGCACTTCTTTGATAAAAGCATCGCTAAAATCGTTTGGACAATTATCTTTTGGAACTACAAGTTTGGTAAGGAATATTTTTCGCTCTTGTTGCGCATATTCTATTTTGGCAAGTTCGCCTTCTACTTCAGTTTCGAATTGGCGTAAAAAAGAATTGTCTGTTACGTTTATTTTTTCCATAAAAAAAATCAGACTACAAATTTACAAAAAATTACTTACATTGACATTGCAATGAGAAAGACCAATGTCATACATATATATATGATGCCTGGAATGGCTGCTAACACATCTATCTTTGATTTTATTCAACTAGGGAATGCTTTTGAAATTCATCGGTTATCTTGGTTTACGCCCAAAAAAAATCAAACTTTAGCGTCATACGCGAAGCTCAT
>CBFICG010000012.1:0-19267 GCA_965661025.1 Flavobacteriaceae bacterium
AATATGCCTTCCGTGTTCGCAAAGCAGAACCCGATTCTTTACAAGTCTCATTTGAGCCAAAAGGAACGCTACATCTTACTGATACCATTAAGCTTATCACCAACACACCAATAAAAAAAATTCTGCAAGACTCCATCAGTCTTTTTGCAAAAGATTCAACTTTAGTTTCGTTTTCACTTGCCCAAAAAGGGCTTCATGAGCTTCATGTTTTATTCGATGTTTTTCCTAACGAAAAATACCTACTTTCCCTTTTACCAGGTGCTATCACCGATTTTTTTAACACCCCAAACGATAGCCTATCAACTTCTTTTAGCACCAAAAGCAGGGTGGATTATGGCAACCTGTCGTTGCGTTTAGCCAATGTGCCTTCATTTCCTGTTTTCATCGATTTAATAAATGAAAAGGAAGAAATAGTCCGTAGTATGTATATCAAAGAGGAACGTGGATTATATCGCTTTGCTTACATACAACCAAACAAGTATCATGTGCGTATTCGAATAGATGAAAATGCTAATGGCAAATGGGATACGGGAAAATATTTGACAGGAAAAAAGCCCGAGGCCGTATATCATTTTCCTCCGTTACTGGACGTGCGTGCCAATTGGGAATTGCAAGAGAAATTTAATTTAGAGTAAACGTATCACGATCCTCCAAAAAGGGGAGCTTTTTACGCAGTTTATGCAATGCATCTTTATCAAAAGTTACGAGGGCAATTGACGAAGATGCTTGAGCAAAAGTCAACTCATCGCCTAGGGCGTTATAGGCTGCCGAAGCACCGGGATATTGCAACCGATAAGCATCTTTTCCTGTGCGATTTACCCCTATAGAAAATGCCATATTTTCGATGGCCCGCGCACGCAATAGGGTATTCCATGCTTGAATCCGTGGTGCCGGCCAATTCGCTACACAAATAAGTAAATCGTAATTGTCTGTGTTGCGTGCAAAAACAGGAAAACGCAAATCGTAGCACACTAATGGACGTATGCGAAATTCTGCGTACTCAATTAATCTACTGCCCGTTCCAGCTTTGTAAATCCGCGCTTCTCCCGATGGAGTATACGGATGCGCTTTGTCATATGTATCCAAGTGCCCGTTAGGATGTGCAAAAACAAATCGATTGTAAAAGGCATTATTTTCTTTGATGGCAAGGCTTCCACAAACAGCTGCATTGTGTTGTTTTGCCATATGTTGCATCCATAAAATTGAAGAACCGTTCATGGGTTCTGCGACTTCATGGGGAGTCATTGTAAAGCCTGTGGCCCACATTTCGGGCAGTACAATAAGGTTTATGGATGCAGGTAATCCTGAGATGAGTTCCTCAAACACCGACTGGTTCTTAGCAGGGTCTTGCCAATGTAAGTTGGTTTGAAGTAGGGCGGTGTGTAGGGTTTTCATGAGATAAAACTACTCATTTTAACCAAAAGGGATTGTTTCGCTTTAGTGGCGGTGCTACCTCTTTACATTTGCTGAAAGATATTCTCGGTTCATTCGCGCGATATTTTCAAGTGAAATGCCTTTTGGACATTCTACTTCGCAAGCACCTGTATTGGTACAATTCCCAAAACCTTCATCGTCCATTTGCTTGACCATATTCAGTACACGATCGGTAGCTTCAACTTGCCCTTGCGGGAGCAGGGCATACTGCGATACTTTTGCCGAAACAAACAACATAGCAGAGGCATTTTTGCAGCTAGCCACACAAGCTCCACAGCCGATACATGTTGCTGCATCAAATGCTTTGTCGGCATCGGCTTTTTCAATAGGAATGGCATTGGCGTCTTGGGTGTTCCCAGAAGTGTTAACCGAAACAAAACCACCAGCATGTTGAATGCGGTCAAATGCTGTACGGTCAACCACCAAATCTTTGATTACTGGAAATGGCTTTGCTCGAAACGGCTCAATATGTATGGTGTCGCCGTCATTAAATTTACGCATATGCAATTGGCATGTGGTAACGAGCCTATCTGGACCGTGTGCCTCTCCATTGATAAACATGGAACACGAACCACAGATGCCCTCTCGGCAATCGTGGTCAAAAGCAACGGGGTCTATCCCTTGCGTCATAAGTTGTTCGTTAAGTACGTCCATCATCTCAAGAAAAGACATGTCCGGTGAAACACCATCAAGCGTATAGGTTTGCATGCTTCCTTTTGCCGTGGCGTTTTCTTGTCGCCAAATTTTTAATGTTAGTTTCATGTGCTAAATAATTTAGTTAATAGTTGTTGGTTAGCCATTGTTAGTGGTTGCACTTTTAACCATTAATTGTTGCCTTTCCCCTATTCTATTTATACGATCGTGTTTTTAATTCGATATTTTCATAGTTCAGTGCCTCTTTGTGCAACTTCGCATCACTTGGTTCGCCTTTGTATTCCCAAGCCGAGACAAAAGTAAAATTATCATCGTCTCGAAGGGCTTCTCCTTCTGGTGTCTGTGATTCTTCTCTAAAGTGACCTCCACAAGATTCAGTACGTGCTAGTGCATCTTTGGCAAACAATTCACCTAATTCTAAAAAGTCAGCTACGCGGAGTGCTTTTGCTAATGGCTCATTAAAAGAATCTGCTGTCCCAGGCACAAAAACATCTTTATAAAACTCCTCTCGAAGGGCTTTTACTTCCCTTATAGCTTCATTAAGTTCCTTTTCGTTGCGAGACATCCCACATTTGTTCCAAATGATTTTACCCAATTTTCGGTGGAAATAATCAACCGTTTTAGAGCCTTTATTGTTTATAAAGGCATTTATTTGGGATTGTACACGTTTCTCTGCTTCTTCAAATTCAGGTGAAGCTGTAGAAATAGGTCCTGTACGTATATCATCTGCTAGATAGTCTCCAATGGTGTAGGGCAATACAAAGTAACCGTCTGCTAGTCCTTGCATAAGGGCAGAGGCACCTAAGCGATTGGCACCGTGGTCTGAAAAGTTGGCTTCGCCAATGGCAAAACAGCCTGGAATGGTAGTCATAAGGTTATAATCGACCCATACACCGCCCATGGTATAGTGCACTGCTGGATAAATCATCATCGGAGTTTCGTATGGATTTTGATCTACGATTTTCTCATACATCTGAAATAAGTTTCCATATTTTGCCTTGATAACTTCCTTCCCTAATTTTTGAATAAGTTGGGTATCGTTTTCATCCAATCCCTTAACATGTGCCTTTTCTTTTCCATAACGCTCAATGGCTGCGGCAAAATCAAGAAATACCGCTTCGCCTGTTTTGTTTACGCCATAGCCTTCATCACATCGTTCTTTAGCAGCACGGGATGCTACATCTCGTGGTACAAGGTTGCCAAAAGCAGGATAACGACGCTCCAAATAATAATCGCGTTCCTCTTCTGCCAATTCGGTAGGCTTTAGCTTTCCATCGCGAATGGCCTTGGCATCTTCTTTCTTTTTTGGCACCCATATGCGCCCATCGTTACGGAGCGACTCTGACATTAGGGTTAATTTAGATTGATGATCGCCTGAAACAGGGATACAGGTAGGGTGGATTTGAGTGAAGCACGGGTTGGCAAAATAGGCTCCCTGTTTGTGGATTTTCCACGCTGCCGTGACATTACTCCCCATGGCATTGGTGGACAGGTAGAATAGATTTCCATATCCGCCAGAGGCAATAACAACAGCATGTGCTGCATGGCGCTCAATTTCGCCAGAAACCAAATTCCGCGTAATAATACCGCGTGCTTTACCGTCTACTTTTACCAAATCCAGCATTTCGTGACGGCTGTACATTTTAATTTTTCCCCGCCCAATCTGACGATTCATAGCAGAATAGGCTCCCAATAATAGCTGTTGGCCTGTTTGCCCTTTTGCATAAAAAGTTCTTGAAACCAACACACCGCCAAACGAACGGTTATCTAACAATCCGCCATAATCACGCGCAAAGGGAACACCTTGAGCTACACACTGGTCAATAATATTGGCAGACACCTCTGCCAAACGATATACGTTTGCCTCTCGAGAGCGATAATCTCCTCCTTTAACCGTATCATAAAACAAGCGATATACAGAATCTCCGTCTCACTGATAATTATTTGCTGCATTGATTCCTCCTTGTGCGGCAATGGAGTGTGCACGTCTTGGCGAGTCTTGAAAACAAAATGCTTTGACGTTGTAGCCTAACTCGGCTAGTGTGGCTGCGGCAGAACCCCCTGCAAGCCCTGTCCCAACGACAATTACGTCAATCAAACGTTTGTTTGCAGGACTTACCAAATCAATACTGTTTTTGTGATTGGCCCACTTTTCGGCAATTGGGCCTTTGGGAATTTTAGCGTCTAATGTGGCCATATTAATGATTTAAAAAGTGAAAAATAGCGATGAATGCAAATCCAAAAGGAATCCCGATGGCGTAAAGTTTTCCAAAAGATTTTACTGCGGGCGTGTATTTGTTATTGAACCCCATGGACTGGAACGCAGACGCAAATCCATGCGAAAGGTGTAACGACAAAAAGAAAAACGATATGACATAAAGCACTACGCGAGTTAGGTCTTCAAATTTGTGTACCAATTCTTCGTAATAGCGGGTTGTGTCTTCGGGGAGCACTTCAATGTATTTGTAATTCATTTCAGGTACCCAAAAATCATAAAAATGCAAGGCTAAAAACGCTAAAACCGTGGCGCCAGAAATCAGCATGTTTCGTGAGACCCAGCTTGCATTTGCACTGCCTTTATAAACCGAGTAGCGTGTTCCGCGGGCACGTCTGTTTTGAATATCAAGTACAAATCCCATCACAAAATGGAAGACAACTCCAAAAATGAGTACCGGTTGCAGTAAAAACTGTACGATAGGATTAGTTCCCATAAAATGGGAAAATTGATTAAAAATGGTGGCACTAAAAACAGAAGTGATATTAATGACAAAATGTTGTAGCAAGAATACCATTAGAAAAATTCCCGATAATGCCATGGCTACTTTTCTGAGAATGGTTGATGATATGGAAATACCCATAGTTTTGGCTTTTGTTCTGTACAAAATTAGGTGCTGAACGCATGAATGCCAAAGGTTTTGGGTTATTTAGGAGAATTCTAACAAGGCTTTTGTGTATTGTTTGAAATTACACCAAAATGTATAGCATTAGTCAAACAAAAAAGTGCGGTACTTGGTTCTATTAAAATTCTAATTTTCTATACCTTTACATCTTATCGTATGTCAATTATGAAATACACACCGCTTCCCGCAGCTGTTTATAAGCAACATCGTCAACGCTTTATCAAACAGCTTAAGCCCAACAGCATTGCGGTTTTTAACTCCAACGATATTTATCCAATAAGTGCCGATAGCACCTTGCCTTTTGCGCAACATCGAGATATATTTTACCTCACAGGCATCGATCAGGAAGAGACCGTAGTTATCTTATATCCCGATGCCAAAAACCCCGAACAACGTGAAATGGTTTTTGTCCGCGAAACCAATCCGCACATAGCTGTTTGGGAAGGTCATAAATTGACCAAAAATGAAACCACTATACTTTCTGGTATTGCATCCGTTTTATGGACCGATGCCTTTGAAAAAACATTTTTAGCGTTGGCAAAAACCGCCGATTATATCTATATCAATACCAACGAACACTATCGTGCTAAAGTTGAAACCCAAACCCGAGAAGATCGTTTTGTTGCATGGTGTAAATCCCAATTCCCCAACCACACTTACGAAAAAAGTAATTTTATTTTACATGCATTACGAGGCGTAAAAGACCTTGAAGAAATTGCCCAAATACAACACGCTTGTAACATTACCGAAAAAGGATTTAGGCGTATTCTGAACTTTGTAGTCCATGGCGTTTGGGAACATGAAATTGAAGCCGAGTTTGCACATGAATTTTTGCGTAACCGCTCTAAAGGGTTTGCCTATACACCTATCATTGCCTCAGGAATAAATAGTAATGTATTGCACTACATTGAAAATTGCCAACAGTGTAAAGACGGCGATATGCTACTGCTAGACGTTGGCGCTGAATACGGAAATTATTCCTCTGATATGACCCGCACTATTCCTGTTTCTGGACGATTTAACCCACGTCAACGTGCTGTATACGATGCAGTACTAAAGGTAAAAAACGAAGCTACACAGTTGCTTCAACCTGGTGTGCTGTGGAAAGAATACCACAAAGAAGTGGGCAAGCTTATGAGCAGTGCACTGGTAGATGTACAATTATTGACTAAAAAGGAAGTTACTGAAAACACTGAGGCGTATAAAAAGTACTTTATGCACGGTACATCGCACCATTTGGGATTGGATACACACGATTACGGACTGCTAGACCAGCCCATGCAAGCTAATATGGTATTTACGGTAGAACCTGGCATTTATATCCCTGATGAAGGTTTTGGCATACGTCTAGAAGACGATGTCGTAATACAACCCAGTGGCGAACCCACAAATCTCATGAAAAATATTCCTATTGAACCTGATGAAATTGAGGCGTTGATGAACAGTTAAAACGCCTTCCAGCCTTGAGCTTTTAAGGGCAATACTTCATTCCCACGGGTAACCAAACAAGCCCCTTCTGCTTTTGGAGTCATATGCCCAATAACACTGAGGTTAGGATTTCCTTTAATCTTGTCGTAGTCTTCTTGTTTTATGGTAAACAGCAATTCATAATCTTCCCCGCCGCTAAGTGCAATTGTGGTGCTATCGATATTAAACTCTTCGCATACCGCAATAAACTGTGGGTCTAAAGGAATTTTTTCTTCATATAATCTACAACCCACTTCGCTTTGTGAACATAGATGTAATACTTCGGAAGATAGCCCATCGCTAATATCAATCATAGACGTGGGTACTACGCCCAACGCTTCGAGAAGGGTAATAATATCTTTTCGGGCCTCTGGTTTTAGTTGACGTTCCACCAAATAAGTGTAGGAGTCTAAATCAGGCTGGTGATTGGGGTTGGCTTTAAACACTTCATTTTCGCGCGCCAACACTTGAAGCCCCATGTAGGCAGCGCCCAAATCCCCCGAAACTACTAAAAGTTCACTTTCAGCAGCACCGCTGCGTTTTACTGCTCCCGTTTTAGGTGCAATACCTACTGCCGTAACCGAAAGTTGTAGTCCTTGTTTGGAAGATGTGGTGTCACCACCCACCAAGTCAACGCCATAAGTTTTACACGCTAAATGTATCCCTGCGTACAATTCCTCCAAAGCCTCCAGCGTAAAACGGTTAGACACCGCCAAGGACACTAACACTTGAGTGGCTTGTGCATTCATGGCATATATATCAGAAAGGTTTACTACCACTGCTTTATACCCCAAATGTTTTAGTGGCATATAGCCCAAATCAAAGTGAACGCCTTCGATGAGCATATCGGTACTAACAACGATTTCGCCATTGTGTTTCAATACAGCGGCATCGTCTCCAATACTGAGTTGAGTGGAGGGCAAAGCTGCTTGAGCTTTTTGGGTAAGATGTTCGATTAGGGCAAATTCGCCCAGCGATTCCAGTGTGGTTTTGGAAGGTTTTTGGTCTTCAATCATGGCGCAAACTTAGCGTATTTTGTTGTGATGCGCTTTGGAATTCAAGCGATGCATTATTGTACTATTTGCAAACCCTATCACTTTACTATTGTATCCTCGTGAAATGTGGTATATTTGTACTTTGGAATCAATCCAAATAAGGCTATGATTAAAGTTTCTACAGCTGCTCGAGAACAAGTAATGCAAATGATGCAGCAAGACGGCGTTGACACGCAGTCGCACTTTGTGCGTGTGGGTGTCAAAAGTGGCGGATGCTCAGGCTTGTCATACGAACTTAAGTTTGATACAACATTAGGCGAAAATGATAAGGTTTTTGAAGACAATAACGTACGCATTGTCGTGGATAAAAAAAGCTTTTTGTACCTTGTAGGAACTACTCTCGAATATTCGGGGGGATTAAACGGCAAAGGGTTTGTATTTAACAATCCAAATGCCAACAGAACGTGTGGTTGCGGTGAAAGTTTTTCGCTTTAAAAAAATGCTATGGCATACACAGAAGAAGAATTAAAAAAAGAACTCGAAACCAAAGAGTACGAATACGGGTTTTACACAGATATTGAATCGGATACGTTTCCTGTTGGATTAAATGAAGACGTTATTCGCGCCATTTCGGCACGTAAAAACGAACCGCAATGGATGGTAAAATGGCGCTTGGAAGCCTATGAAAAATTCCTGCAAATGGAAGAGCCTGACTGGGCAAATGTGAACTATCCAAAACCCAATCTGCAAGAAATTGCCTATTACTCGGCGCCAAAAGCAAAAGCCAAATACGATAGTTTGGATGAAGTAGATCCTGAACTTTTACAAACGTTTGAAAAATTAGGTATATCGCTTGAGGAACAAAAACGTTTGGCTGGCGTGGCTGTAGATATCGTGATGGATTCCGTTTCTGTAGCTACCACTTTTAAAGACACCTTGGCTGAAAAAGGCATTATTTTCTGTTCTATTTCCGAAGCGATTCAAGAGCACCCTGAATTGGTTAAAAAATATATGGGTTCGGTAATTCCACGCACCGACAACTATTATGCTGCGCTGAATTCTGCTGTTTTTTCAGATGGGTCCTTTTGTTATATCCCTAAAGGGGTACATTGTCCTATGGAACTCTCCACATATTTCCGTATAAATCAAGCAGGTACAGGGCAGTTTGAACGTACCCTGGTCATAGCAGATGAAGGAAGTTACGTAAGCTATTTGGAGGGGTGTACAGCTCCCGCACGTGATGAAAATCAGTTGCACGCTGCCGTTGTAGAACTCATTGCACTAGACGATGCTGAAATCAAATATTCTACCGTCCAAAATTGGTTTCCGGGCGATAAAGAAGGAAAAGGAGGAGTCTTTAATTTTGTAACCAAACGCGGCATTTGTCATGAACGCTCTAAAATTTCGTGGACGCAAGTTGAAACAGGTTCTGCCGTTACATGGAAATATCCTTCCTGTATATTGAAGGGTAACGACAGTATCGGTGAGTTTTATTCCATTGCGCTGACAAATAATTTTCAGCAAGCTGATACAGGAACAAAAATGATTCATTTGGGAAAACGTACCAAGAGTACCATTATCTCTAAAGGAATTTCTGCAGGGCAATCTCAAAACAGTTATCGCGGATTGGTAAAAGTAGGTGCAAACGCCAAAAACGCACGCAACTTTTCACAATGTGATTCATTGCTTATGGGAAATAAATGTGGCGCACACACCTTCCCGTACATCGAAGCCAAAAGCAAAACTGCCAAAATAGAACACGAAGCTACCACAAGTAAAATTGGGGAAGACCAAATTTTTTACTGTAACCAACGTGGTATCGATACCGAAAAAGCCATTGCACTTATTGTAAATGGTTTTAGCAAAGAAGTATTAAATAAACTCCCAATGGAATTTGCTGTGGAAGCGCAAAAACTACTTGAAATTTCACTTGAAGGTTCTGTTGGCTAAATCCTACATTATGAGAATACTTCCCCTTATTATATTGACAATTTTTGCAATGTCTTGTATGCAATCCTCCAAAAAAAGAGATTCAAATCCGCAGTTTTATGGTGAGTTTTTATACTTGGCAGATGCCGCTGTACTAAACACAGGTACAGAAATTTATGGCGTCATTGTAGACGAAAAAATGCATGAGTTACACGACCTATGCAGTTCATTAAAACGCGATGAATACGACATGATTCCCGTTTACGTCAAAGGAAAAATAGAACATAAAAATCCTGACGAAGAAGGCTGGGAAAAACGCATTACAATAACCACGATAGATTCACTTGTAAATCCTACCGATAATTCCATTCTCAAACCCAATTAACTTATGCTAAGCATAGACAATTTACATGCCGGTTGTGAAGGCAAAACCATCCTCCAGGGGATTAACTTAGACGTAAAACCCGGTGAAGTACACGCCATTATGGGGCCTAACGGCTCGGGTAAAAGTACCCTCTCAACCGTAATTGCAGGACATGAGGAATACGACGTTTCTCAAGGAAGTATGTTATTTAACGGAGAAGACATTTCTGAACTCAGTGCAGACGAACGTGCACATCTTGGTATCTTTTTGTCGTTTCAATATCCTGTTGAAATTCCTGGTGTTTCGGTAACTAATTTTATCAAAACCGCTATAAATCAAACGCGTAAAGCACAAGGACTTGATGAAATGCCTGCCAACGAAATGCTAAAGAAAATTCGCGAAAAAGCAGCACTATTAGAAATCGATTCGCGCTTTTTATCACGCTCCTTGAATGAGGGGTTTTCGGGGGGCGAAAAAAAACGAAATGAAATTTTTCAGATGGCTATGCTTGAACCCAAGCTTGCCATTTTGGACGAAACTGATTCTGGACTTGATATCGATGCGCTGCGCATCGTGGCAAACGGCGTGAATAAACTCAAAGGAAAAGACAACGCCATTGTAGTAATCACACACTATCAACGTTTGTTGGATTATATCGTGCCTGATTTTGTGCATGTATTACATGAAGGCAAAATTGTAAAGTCGGGGACTAAAGAATTAGCATTAGAACTTGAAGAAAAAGGATACGACTGGATAAAGCAAGGCGCCTAATGGACTTAAAAGAAACCTTATTGTCATCGTACTTGGCATTTGATGCGCAAGACGGTCCACAACACAAACTACAAGACCAGCGCACTGCTGCCATTGAAGTGTTTGAACAGCAAGGATTCCCTACAAAAAAATTGGAAGATTGGAAGTATACTTCTTTGCGCGCACTTACAAAAACTAATTTTTCGGTATTCCCAAAAGTGGAAGTAACCTTAAAACTTGACGAGGTTAAGCCCTATATATTGCAGGATGTAGACACCTATAAAATTGTATTTGTAGATGGCGTTTACAACGCTTATTTGTCGGAAACCACACACGAAGGCCTAGACGTTTGCTTACTGTCGGCAGCACTAACCAAACGCAAATATGCACCCGTCATCAAAAAATACTTTAACCAAATTGCCGAAAAAGAGGAATCGCTAACCGCACTGAACACCGCCTTTACCAAAGAAGGCGCATATATTTATGTGCCGGAAGGAAAAGTAGTAGAAAAGCCTGTACAAATTATTCATTTTGCAACCGATAAAAATCCGCATTTACTGCTGCAACCACGGAACCTAATTGTGCTGGAAAAAAATGCTGAAATACAAATTGTGGAACGACATCAAAGTTTGACCAAAGATGCTACGTTTACCAATGTGGTTACAGAAATTTTTACAGCACAAAATGCCCAATTGGATTACTACAAAATTCAAAACGATCACACGGAAGCATCGCTGATTGATAGCACCTATATTTCGCAACAAAAACACAGCCATGCCAAAGTCCATACGTTTTCCTTTGGTGGCAAGCTCACGCGTAACAATCTAAATTTTTACCACAAAGCTCCCGAAATCAGTTCAACAATGAAGGGCATCACACTTATTGAAGGGAATCAATTTGTAGATCATCACACGCTTGTGCACCATGCCCATTCAAACAGCGAAAGTCATCAAGACTACAAAGGTATTTTTGCCGAAAACGCTACGGGCGTTTTCAATGGAAAAATAATTGTCGAAAAAGAAGCTCAAAAAACCAATGCTTTTCAACAAAACAATAACATCTTAATGGACGATAAGGCGAGTATCAACACCAAACCGCAACTTGAAATTTTTGCCGATGACGTTAAATGTAGTCACGGCTGCACCATTGGTCAATTGGATGAAGATGCGCTGTTTTACCTGCAAACACGTGGCATCCCCAAAAAAGAAGCACGCGGATTACTAACCTATGCTTTTGCCAATAATATATTGCAAAGTGTCCAAATTGACTCCGTAAAAAAACGCATCAATAAACTGATTGCTAACAAATTGGGTGTAAATATTGGATTTGATGTTTAAGACTTCCCTTGATTTAACGAAAATTCGAAATGACTTCCCAATTTTACATCGTAGTGTAAATGGAAACCCTTTGGTGTATTTGGACAATGCTGCAACCTCGCAAACACCACTTCCCGTAATAGATGCTATAAGCGATTATTACAAGCATACCAACGCCAACATTCACAGAGGTGTTCACGCATTAAGTCAAGAGGCTACGGATCAGTATGAGGGTGCGCGACAAAAAATTAAAGCGCATTTTAATGCGGCAAAAGCACATGAAATTATTTTGACATCAGGGACAACGCACTCCATAAATTTGGTAGCAAACGGATTTGCAACTTTCCTAAACAGTGGAGACGAACTTATCGTATCTGCTTTAGAGCACCACGCCAACATAGTGCCGTGGCAAATGCTTTGTGAACGTACGGGCGCCACACTTAACGTTATTCCAATGACGGAAGAAGGGACACTTGATATGGAGGTATTTGACACTTTGGTAAATTCAAAAACCAAAGTGGTCTTTGTCAATCATGTTTCTAACGCGCTTGGCATCATTAACCCCATTGAATACATTATTGAAAAAGCTCATGCAGTGGGAGCTGCCGTACTTATAGACGGTGCGCAAGCCACTCCGCACATGATTCCCGATGTTCAGGCGTTAGATGTGGATTTTTATACCACCTCTGCGCATAAAATTTGCGGTCCAACGGGCATCGGTATGCTTTACGGCAAAGAGGAGTGGTTACAGAAACTTCCGCCTTATCAAGGGGGTGGTGAAATGATAGACCAAGTAACTTTCGAAAAAACAACATATGCCGAATTGCCTCATAAGTTTGAGGCAGGCACCCCAAATATTGCAGGCGGTGTAGGTTTTGGCGCAGCTGTAGATTATATGAACGGCGTTGGCTATGACGCCATTGCAGCCCACGAAAACGACTTGCTAAAACACGCTACAGAAAAGTTAACACAAATTGACGGGTTGCGTATTTATGGCGATGTATCAAATAAAGTTGCTGTAATTTCATTTAATATTGATGGATTGCATCCTTACGACATTGGGACCCTCTTAGATAAAATGGGTATTGCCGTAAGAACAGGGCATCATTGTTGCCAGCCCATTATGGATTTTTATCAAATTCCAGGAACGGTGCGGGCATCGTTTGCCTTTTACAATACCCATGAGGAAGTAGTACGATTTGTAACTGGTGTTGAAAAAGCCGTTTCCATGTTGCGTTAATCCGTATCTTTAACCTATGAGTATAGCTGCACAACAAGAAGAAATTGTTTCCGAATTTGCCATGTTTGACGACTGGATGCAACGCTACGAGTATATGATTGAGCTTGGAAAATCGTTGCCGTTGATTGCCTCCGAATACAAAACTGACGATCACATTATAAAGGGATGTCAAAGTAAAGTTTGGGTACATGCCGAACTTCAAAACAACAGAATTGTATTTACTGCCGATAGCGATGCGATTATTACAAAGGGTATCATTGCCATACTTATTCGTGTGTTTTCTAATCAACATCCTAAAGATATTTTGGCCGCCAATACGAATTTTGTTGATGAAATTGGACTCAAAGAACACCTTTCGCCCACGCGCGCAAATGGGTTGGTTTCTATGATTAAGCAATTAAAAATGTACGCTATAGCGTACCAAACGCAACTCACATCATGATGGACACTACTGCACTTGGAGAAAAAATTGTTGCTGTTTTAAAAACTATTTATGACCCTGAAATCCCTGTTGACATTTATGAATTGGGATTGATTTATGATGTCTTTGTTAATGAAGATAGCGATGTAAAAATACTGATGACGCTTACCACCCCTAACTGCCCTGTTGCGGAAACGCTTCCGCAAGAAGTAAAAGAAAAAGTACGCTCTTTGGACGAAGTTAATGAGGTAGAGTTAGAACTAACCTTCGATCCGCCTTGGACGCGTGACTTGATGAGTGATGAGGCCAAGCTTGAACTTGGATTTTTGTGATGGCAAAAGAAATTGTCAATCGTGTGGCCAATAGTGCCCTCCAAGTGATTGATTTGGAGGAACTTTATCCAGAAGGAACACGGACATTACTTTCTATTACTCTTTTTTTAGACGACGGCATACTTTTGCGTGAACATACGTTTCGAGAACGACTTAGCTCTCATAACTGGACATCTTATAAAGATCACTATGTAGCTGTGTATTGCCCAGATGATATTCTTGTTCCTCAATGGTCTACGCTACTTTTGGTACGCTATTTACAACCCCTAACCAAAGGCGTAGTTGTAGGGAATCTAGACGATTTGGAGCGCTATCTTTTTACCGAAAAATTAGCTGTTTTTGACACCTCACCCTACGAGAATGGATTGGTTATGATTAAAGGATGTGCTAGCAAACCCGTTCCGCAGCAAGCCATGGGGATATTGGCAGCAAAATTAATTCCTGTGGTACGAAAATTATCTTATGGCGAAGCCTGTTCTTCTGTACCTTTGTATTCAAAATCAAAAAAGAGCCCATGAAAAAAAGTCTTCCCCTTTGGTTTATTCTTCTTAATGCCATGGTTTTTGCGCAAAATGACACTGTGCAAACACCTGATTCAGATTGGAAAAGAGGCGGAGTTGCAAAGCTCCTGTTTAATCAAGCAGCGTTTAGCGAATGGGCGTCTGGAGGGCAAAATAGTATTTCATTAAGTTTTCATACTGATTACGACCTGAGCTACAGTAAAAATGGGTGGAGATGGGATACTAAGTTTTTGGGGGATTTTGGATTGACCAAACTTAGCGGTACTACGTTTTTGCGCAAAACAAACGACCGCTTTGATTTACAATCTTTTTTAGGAAAAGAGTTTAGTGACACTTGGAGCTACTCTACGGTATTTGGTGTAAAAACACAATTCGCACGTGGCTATAAATTTGGCCAAGATGCTAACGGAAACGAAACCCGAACGCTTAGAACCCATTTTTTCTCACCGGTTTACATTAAGCTGGGGGTTGGGCTGTATTGGAAAAAGTCAAAAAATTTGTGGGTGAATATTGCTCCTTTTACCCAGCGACTAACGCTAGTAAGCCGAAAGTTTACAATGGATTTGCCCGAAGGCAAAGAATATTTCGGGGTGCAAAAAGGGGATAACCATCGCTTTGAATTAGGTGCTTCTGTCAATGCGCTATACAAATTCTCTCCCATGGAAAACATGACCTTAGAGCAACGTCTTGGACTGTATTCTGATTATTTAGACAAAGCAGAAAATGTAGATGTAGACTACCAAATTGCTGCCGAACTAGAAGTAAACGAATACATTTCTACCAATCTTATTTTGCAATTGGTCTATGACGACAATGCTGTACAACGGCTTCAAGTCAGAGAAGTATTTGGTGTGGGTGTCCGTATGGAGTTGTAATTAACCCTCAACCTCAATTTCGGGGTAAAGAAAATGGTTGTATGGGAAACGGGTTATATGTAACTCTCGGACTTTTTTGTAAAGGTGTTGTCTAAAATGCTGCAGGTTTGTTTTTTTGGCTGCGGATATAAATACTACATCGCCTTGGGTTTTTGACATCCAGGTTTCTTTCCATTCTTCAAGGGTATAGTGTTCCGTACCGCGTGTAGCAATCAAATCGGTTTCGTCAAAAACTTCTGGAGTATAGGCATCAATTTTATTAAACACCATTAGCGTGGGCTTGTCTTGCACCTTTAGCTCAGCAAGGAGTTCATTTACAGAAGTTATATGCTGTTCAAACTGTGGGTGTGCCAAATCTACCACGTGCAGCAACAAATCGGCTTCGTGTACTTCGTCTAAGGTACTTTTAAAACTTTCCACCAATTGGGTAGGTAATTTTCGGATAAATCCCACCGTATCAGATAGTAAAAAAGGCAAATTTTCTACCACTACTTTTCGTACTGTGGTATCCAATGTAGCAAATAGCTTGTTTTCGGCAAACACATCACTTTTACTTATCACGTTCATGAGTGTTGATTTTCCAACGTTGGTGTACCCTACCAACGCCACGCGCACTAATGCCCCTCGGTTGCCACGCTGGGTTGCCATTTGGCGGTCAATGGTGGTAAGTTTCTTTTTAAGCAATGCTATTTTATCCCGAACAATACGCCTGTCGGTTTCAATTTCGGTTTCTCCAGGTCCTCGCATTCCGATACCTCCACGTTGACGCTCTAAGTGTGTCCAAAGTCCTTTAAGTCGTGGCAATAGGTATTGATACTGCGCCAATTCTACTTGTGTTCGGGCATAACTGGTTTTGGCGCGCTGCGCAAAAATATCTAAAATAAGACCTGTGCGGTCTAAAATTTTGCATTTCAACAGTTGTTCAATATTGGCTTGTTGCGCTGGGGTTAACTCATCGTCAAAGATGACAGTACTAATGTCATGCGTTTTTACATAGGCGAGTACATATTCCATTTTACCACTTCCTATAAAGGTTTTGGGATTTGGCGTATCTAATTTTTGTGTAAAGCGTTTTCTAACCTCCCCGCCTGCGGTAAGGGTCAAAAATGCTAATTCGTCCATGTAGTCTTGGACGAGTTGTTCATTTTGATGCTGATTGATAATTCCAACAAGTACAGCATACTCGTAATGATGTGTTTTTTTCGCTATCATGGCATTTCCCAAGTGCTAAGGGAAACGGTATTCCCATCAAAAACAGCATAGGTATTATACGCTAACCAATCCCCCAAATTGATATAGCGCGATGTTTTGGAAAGCTCAATATCTAACGGTAAATGACGATGTCCAAAAATAAAGTAATCTGTGTGTTTCGTTTTCAGCTTTTCTTTACAATACTGTGCAAGCCATTCGCCTTCTGGCCCATTATAAATTTTGTCATCATCGCCAGAAATGAGTCGGTTTTTTAGTGATAATTGCTGGGCAATACGTAATCCCAAATCGGGATGAATAAGGCGATACATCGATTGAATAAAAGCGTTGCGAAAAACTTTTTTCATGCGCTTATATCCCTTATCACCAGGCCCAAGCCCATCGCCATGTCCAATCAAAAAAGTTTTGTCGTTCAGTTTAATTTGCTTTGGCTCGTAAGACACTGGAATGCCCAATTCCGTTTCAAAGTAATCTTGCATCCACATATCGTGATTTCCCACAAAAAAATAGATAGGAATACCACCATCAGAAATTTCAGCAAGTTTACCTAATACTCGCACAAATCCTTTGGGAATTACTCGTTTGTACTCAATCCACAAATCAAATAAATCGCCCAATAAGTAAATCGCAGCAGCATCCTCTTTTACGTGATCCAGCCAAGCTACAAATCGCATTTCACGTAGCTTGCTTTTCTCGTGATTTGGTGCGCCCAAATGATTGTCAGAAGCAAAATAAACTTTTTTTCCTTTGGGTATGTTCATGCTACAAAAGTACAAATTACTGGTCGGCGGCGTACCACTCGGCATAGGAAGTGGCGGTTTCTTGCAATCGTAAGTGATGAAGCAAAATAGTTTCGGGTAATCTGGCTTGTATTTTGGCAGCAAAGTCAACAATCATTTCTTCACTAGTGGGTTGATAATCAACTAATAACACTTTATGCCCGCTATCCTCTAGTGTTTTTGCTAAGGCTATGTGTGGCGTGTTTTTGTTAAAAACAGTAGCGTGATCAAATATGTCAACGATTTCTCCTTTCACTATTTTTTTTAGGTCTTTAAAGTCAATAACCATTCCAAATTTGACATGGTTTGGGTCACTAATGGGTGTGCCAATAACGGTGACGTCTAATTTATAACTATGACCATGCACGTTTTTGCAAAGTCCGTCATATCCATAAAGTGCGTGTCCTGTTTCAAAAGAAAAGCTTTTGGTAATTCGAATGTTACTCATCGGTTAGATTTAAGTTTTTGTAGTGTGGCTTGGGTTTGTGGCAAAAGTAAGAGTCTTCCCGAAATTTCAGCATTTTTTGGGAGAAGTTCTGCCCAATGCTCCGTACCTGCCCAAAGGGTTTTATTGAGTGCTGCAACCGCTTCTGGAGCATAGTTTGCTAGCTGTGTTGCTTTTGCCATGGCAGCATTATGGGCTGCGTTGTAATCGTCATATACTTCCGTAAAAAGGCCGTGCTGCAGTGCCCAATCCGCCGATTTCCATTGGTTTGGTTGAAAGGCTAATGCCGCTAATGCCGCCTTCCCTATTTTGCGTTCTACAGCAGGGGCAATTACAAAAGGACCAATACCAATAGCCAATTCGGACAGGCGTACTTGAGCAGATGGAGTAGCAATGGCATAATCACATGCAGCAACGATCCCTACACCGCCTCCAATGGCCTTGCCATGAATACAACCCACAATGGGCTTTGCGCAAACCCGCATGGAATTTATCAGGTTTGCAAATCCCATAAAAAATATTTCCCCTTCTTGAGGAGATTTGATTTCAAGAAGCTCGTCAAATGAAGCTCCCGCACAAAATGCTTTAGATGGATCGCTTTGCAATAGAATTGTATGAACAGCTTCATCAGCGGCGCAAGTGGTAATGGCTTGGGTAAGCGCACTCAGTTGCTGCTGCGGAAAGCAGTTGTGTTTGGGGTGCGAAAATGTGATGGTAGCGATGCCCTTTTCGTGTTGCGTTGTAAGCGTTCCTGTTATCATTCTGTTGGCTTTGGGTGATTTATGCGTCCAAAAATACGTTTTAGTTTATACCGGAAATATTTGCTTTTATAGCTTTTACGATGAACACCTATCATGTAAAAATACGGATTGTTTCGTACATCTCCGTGAATAATATAAGGTGAAAAGTTATTTTTCCATGCAGCATAATTAAAGCTGAGTTGATCCCTTTTACTGCCGTTACAAAATTCCTCCCACCAGGTTTCCATTGTATTGATCACCTCTTTATGGTGGTGATTTCGCAGCATTACTGTTGCAACAATTAACCCATTATTTTCTGGGTATCCTATGTCACGATAACGTTTTATATGGGCCTCCATTACCTCAAAATTATCTTTCAACACGCCACTTTCGTGGTATAAATCAATTATGGCTTTATGCTCTTTATAAATACAATCTCGGGCATCTGAACATTGATTGTGATCAAAAATTCCCATAGGGGCGTGTGCTAACACTCTTTTGAGTAGTGGTATGGGGTTTCTAATCAGTAAAATATTTCCATCGATATAAATAGAATAATCGTAGTCTTTCAAGTATTCGTGGGGGGCAATTTTTGGATGTCTTGACGTACGAGCTGGACCAAGTCCCGAGTCTTTTAGGGGGATTATTTTCCACGTTTTTGAGCTGAATTTTTGATCCGTAAAACAAACGTAATCTATGCCCTTAAACTTTGGTTGTGGAAGAAGTCCATCATACGGCCCAATAATGGCGGTATAAACTACAATTTTAGCATTGTGTTTCATGCCTTAAAATTAAGGCTTTATTTGAACAGGTTGCCTTATTGATTTTTAGTAAGTTTGTGGTTTACGGGGATGTAGCTCAGTTGGCTAGAGCGCTTGACTGGCAGTCAAGAGGTC
>CBFICG010000013.1:0-17893 GCA_965661025.1 Flavobacteriaceae bacterium
ACCTAACGTTTCAAAAATCCTTTTTAAACAACCGCCTCAAAGCCACACTTCAATGGCTTAACATAGACATGGGGCTATTAAATACAAACGAGCAACGCATCACTACGTGGCGGCCGGATGAGTTTTACACCACAACAAACTATATCTACGAAGTGGATATGATAGTGCTAAACTTATCCTATATCTTTAAAAACGGAAAAAATAAATCTACGTTTATTGAGAGTGAGTTTGGTAAACGTGAGTTTTAATATAATGCTGAGACTAAATTTTTGAAAGCACGTTATAGTTTCAACTTATAATCGTGTGCTCCAGGGGCATAATTACTCCTATATATTTGTGTTCCAGTAACATTAGTGCCTTTTCCCCAACCTACTTCCACTCGATTATCGCCAAGAACAATATCCATAAGCTTCTGCTTCATTTTTTGGGCAATTTTTTGATATTTTTTATCAAATGCAAGGTTATTTACCTCTTTTGGATCTGTTGGCATATGATACAATCCCGGATCTAATTCCTCATACGTAGCGTTTTGAGCCCAATCCAAATCTTTCCCTCTATTTTTATGCGGCCTAGTTTGCATAGAAAACACATATTCCTTAGTTCTAATAAATGCTCTGGGGCCAGTAACGGCATGGCTTTCGCCGATGATATAATCTCTTTTTTTGGACTTCCCAGAGGCAATAGCCGCCATATTCATACCGTCTAAATATTGAAATGTTTCACTGCTTAAATCTGCTCCTGCAGCTGCCAAAATAGTTGGTGCAATATCAACAAATTCAACAAAATTCTTCACCACTTTTCCAGCAGGAAACTTGGTTTTGTCTGATGAAACAACGACAATTGGGTTATGTACATCAATATCCCATGGTGTAAATTTAGAAGCTGAACCGTGGTCGTTGAGTTTCCATCCATGATCACCATTGACATAAACAATTAGCCAGGGTTTATTTTGTTTTTCGTTATAGGCAATAAAGGCGTCTACAGACTTCCCAATCAAATCGTCGCCGTAAGCGCAAAAGGCAAAATAATCTTGAATCATTTTTTGCTTATCGCTTGCTGTAAAGTGATCTGTGTACCCTGCTGTTACTTGACGTTTCATTTGCTTAGGCATTGTTTTGAGCTCATTTTCGTCAAATTGAGGAACCTTATAGGTGTGCTTTTGAAATCGTTTACGATAAGAGGCAGGAGGCAGAACAGGAGTGTGTGGAAAATCAAACCCTAAGTAAAAGAGTTGTGGTTTATTGGTGTCAATACCATCAATTGTTTGCGACCCAAAAGTGAACTTTATCTCCTCATTTTTTAGGTAATCTTCTAATATTTTGACATAAAATCCATCTCTTGTTTCACCGGCTTTACGGCTACTAACACCTCCGAGAATTCCCGATGAAAAAGGCGTTTCTGGTCCTTTCTTCTTGTTGTGCCATCTAAGCAGATCATATTTTTTCATAGCGCGTTCGGCAGTTCCCTTGTACTTTGGGAATTCCCCTTCAAGGCGTTCAGAAATGTATTCAAACTCGCCCTTTTCGGTTACAAAATACTCCATGCTTTTATACGGCGGATTTACTTTTTCTCCATCTATTTCATAAAACCAATCTTTTCCCCAACCCGTTAGGCCATCTCTATGAAGTTTTTTAAAATCAAAGTTGTTTTGGTAAATATCGTAAGGTCTTGATTTCCCATTTTTTATGGTTCTTAGTCGCACGCCTAACTTCCCAATACGTAAGGTTTGGTATCCCATGTTTGCCAGTTGCTCAGGAAAGGTAGGTTTATAATGTTCGGCTTTGTTGTTGTGATATTCAAATTCATACACCCCTGAACGAAACGGATAACGCCCAAAATGCATGGAGGCTCTAGAAGGAGCACAACCCGGAGCATGCGCATATGCATTTATAAATGTAGTCCCCATTTTGGTAAGTTTATCAATATTAGGAGACTCTACATACCCCAATTCGCTCATTTCTTTTCCTGTTAGCATTTTATTGAACGATCGTACTGCGTCATAACGGTGGTCGTCAGTAACAATCCATAAAATATTAGGTTGTTCATTTTGGGCGAATAATTGAGTACTGGCCAAACTTAATAAGGTCCAGGTAAATAATACTGTTTTAGCTACGTTCATCATGAGTTGGTTTTTTTAGACTTATAATTTTTTCTTGTTTGATGTTGCCCTAGGAGCATCATGTGCTGTGGCATGTAAATCGTATTTCGGTAAAATTTTAGTTAACATATCTCGTTCTTTTCTATGTGCCTCAGACACCTTATCCCAGTTATTTATTTTTGGAAAACTAATCAAGTCATTAGGATATTGACTCACGTCATACCATTTTCCGTTTCCGTCTTTGAGTACTCTTTCCCCTCTAATAATGGTGGCATCTTTGTGGTAGGCGTAAATCCAGTCCCTATGTTTTTGCTTTTGGGTAAACAAAAAAGGCACTAAACTTTCTCCGTTTATTTCGTAATCATCAGGTAGGGTTACCTTTCCAAATTCGGCTATTGTAGGCAAAATATCAGAGATGTTAACCAATACATCTTGAGCCCCTTTTTTGGTCATATTCATGCCAGGGGCATAAATAATCATTGGGACATGTGTGCCTTTTTGAGATACTGGACTTGATTTACCGTATCCACTCGTACCGTTATCAGCCGTAAAAATAAATATCGTATTGTTTTCTATTCCGAGTTCTTTAAATTTATTGAGGTACTGCCAAACCTGAAAATCTAGATAATTTACGTGATGATGGATTCCACTATCGGTAATTGTTCCATGCGTATTGTACACCCCATTATCGCCTGTTATTTTAGGGTCTACGCGAGTGTATGCGTTACCATCCCAACTAATTTTAGGCGTTCCTGGCCATTTATTATTCGACGCAGGATTCAAAAAATCCCATGCGTCATGTCCTAAATGTGTGGTATGGTACACAAAAAAGGGTTCTTTATTTTTGGTTTTACGTTCCATAAAATCAAAAACAAATTCCAATTCCACATCCGGACCATAGGTGTGAAGCCCAAAACGTTTTTTGGAAGCCGCATCATTTGGCCACCATTCTAACGTTTGACTTGCTTTGGGGTGATTCATTAACTGAACATGGGGTTTCCAATACCATCCAGACTGCACATAGGAGTCGGCTTCTTTATCCGTATCTGCATTAAAAACAACTTTTTTTCCATTGATTTTTCTAGACTCTAACCTGAAGTCTGTCGTGTGAATAGGCGTATTATACGACCCTTCACCAGGCGTAAAACATGCCTCATCAAATGGGAATCCATCAATTTTCATTTGGGTTTTTCCCGCCCAAAAAGTTTTATACCCTCCAGCTTTGGCCACATGGGCTATGGTATGTGGTGAACTGTCGTATAAGTTCCATGTTTTTTTCCCTTTCGGATCTTTACCTTTATCTTTATTGTGCCACCATTTGTGCAAATGGGCATACCGCCCTGTCATCATCATCGCGCGACTGGGACTACAAATCGTTGCGGCCCAAGCCGTATTAATATAGCATCCTTCTTGCGCTATCCTGTCCAATACAGGAGTTGTTGCTCTGAAGGTAGTATCGGTTGAGTTAATTACTTTTTTTTCACCCTCGACTTGTATTGACCATACGGATGATCCGTATATGGGTAATTCTCGTGCACTGATATCATCAGCATATATTAAGACAATATTGGGCTTGTCTTGTGCTTCAGCTTTACAGACTAGCACTAAAAAAAACAATAGAATACGAACGTTAATCTTTCTCATTAGTCAATAATTAAAGGGGTTGTTTTTTGAGCTTTTTTATCTAATTTATCTCGAAGTTCTTTGTAAAAATTTAATCGTGCTTTTTGATATGCATTGGCTTGAAGATACTTATTGGGCTGGTTTTTTGCATTCCAATTATTCCAAAGTTGTGCCATTTCTTTTCTCAGCTTGGGGTTATCATCAATAATATTGGTGGTTTCATACGGGTCTTTAATCATATCTACCAAAAAGGGCTTCTTTAACCCAGTTTCATTGCGAGGCAAAAAATATTTGGCATTAGGGGTACGTACGGCCCATTTTGTGCCACTATCCAAACGCCAAAACAAGGCCTTGTGTGGGGGTTCTTTAATTCTACCTTCCACATAAGGAATAAGGTTTACACCCTCGAGGGGATTTCCTAAGGTATCTCCACCGCCAAGACTTACCAAAGTAGCCGCAATATCCAACGCCGACACGGGCATATTATATTTTCCCTTTTTGGTAATACCTTTGGGCCAATGCGCTATAAATGGGACATTGTGACCTCCCTCAAACATACTCCCTTTTCCTCCCCTGTATGGGGTGTTATCCCCCCAGTCATTAAACGCTCCTCGTTTATGCTGTTCAGACCTGGACTTATTTACAATTCCACCGTTATCAGAAATAAAGAAAATTAACGTATCCTCAAATTTTCCTGATGCTTTCAGTGCATCGATGACTATTCCTATGCCTTGGTCCATAGCATCTACCATGGCCGCATAAATTCTACGCTGTTTATGGGTTATGTGCTTGTATTTATCAATGAGTTCTTTTGGTGCTTCTAACGGTGCATGGGGTGCATTATATGCTAAGTATAAGCAAAAAGGTTCTTCCCCTTGAGAAATAAATTCAGCTGCGTCTTTACTCAGCGCTGTGGTAAGGTATTCCTTGAACTCAGCTGCATTATTGTTGCGTTGCAACGGCCAATACCCTCCTTCGTTGGCAGAGTAATGCGGTTTATCTGGTTTTACATATAAGGGATGATGAGTAGTTACGTTATAAGGCCAATAGGTATGCCCCCCAGATAAAAATCCATAGAAATAATCAAACCCTCGATTGTTTGGGTGGAATGGGTAAGAAGCTCCCAAGTGCCACTTCCCAATAATTCCTGTTTTGTATCCAGCCGATTTTAGTCGTTTTGCAAAAGTCTTTTCTGTGGTAGGCAAACCACTATGAATATCGTAATGTGAATTGGTCAGGTTTATTTCCATTCCAAATCTGGCTTGATATCTTCCTGTAATCAAACCCGCTCTTGAAGGACCACAATACGGATGCGTAACATAGCCATTTGTAAAAATAACGCCGTTGGCTGCAAGGTCATCTAAAACCGGCGTGTAAATTTCTTTTGAGCCATTAAATCCTACATCGTTATAGCCTAAATCATCCGCAACAATAACAAGAAAGTTTGGTTTTTTTTGACCAACACTACAATTGGGAATCAAAATAATTCCCATCATGCAATACATAAAATACTGAAAATTAGTGCGCATTTTTATTGTATTAATTTGTCATAAACGTCCAAACCTCTCCGTGTGTTATCCCTGAGTTATTGTCTTTAGCAATAATTTTCCAGAAATAGGTAGTGGTGTCTTCTAAGCTAACTGTCAAGGAAGGGGTGTCTATATCCGCTGCAACTTTTTTTGTAGGTGGATTCGTTGTGTCTAAATACACCTCGTAGGTTAATGGGTCGTTATCTAAATCATTTGCTGTCCATTGTAATGTTACGCTGCTAGCATCTACTTGATCCTCCTTTTTTGGAAAGACTGCTTGAGGCTGAAAAGGCAAATGATTTGTTTCGCCTTCACCTTCTGTATAAAAATTAAATACGCTAGAATAAGACCCACTTGCTCCCTCATTATCTACAGCTTTAACTCTCCAGTAGTAATATACCCCTTTTTCAAGTAATACTGCTTTAGATGTTAGCCCAGTAATGATTTCTTCCTCCAGTGTGCTAAAAGCATTATCTTTTGAAATTTCAAGAACATAATTAAACGGCTGCCCTTCAGGGTCTTCAGCAGTTGACCACTTGAAGGTGACTCTTGAGGAAATACAAATTATATTGTTTTCTGGAGAAATCAATGATCCTACTTTAGTAGGAGGTTGATTGATGATTGGGTTTGTTGGACTTGGCCCACCGTCATCAGAACCACCAGAGCATGAAAGACATAAAACTGCTAAAGCAAAATATAAAGTTTTAATTTTCATAAGCTACTTTTTAACGATTCTTAATATATTTTTTTGACCGCCATTAGGCTTTAAAAAATAGACCCCCGGAGCATATTCTGATAAAGATATGCTTGTGCTACCTTCCTCAATCAAATAAACAGCATTGGAAAGCTGTTTTCCATTAATATCATAAAGGGCCATTTCAATTTTTCCTGACTTGATAGGAAATGAAATCACGGCTTGGTTTGCAGTTGGGTTCGGGTAAACGGTTAAATCATTATAAAAATCAATATTATGTAATAATTCTCCTTCACACTCAATGCTAGATTTTATCTTCACAATATCCCCTTGGTTAACTTCTATTTTAAGTGCTGATTCATTTGTTTCTTTCAGATGCGTATCGTTCAATTGAATGCTAAAAGGGGGCGTTCCTTGCAAAATTTCTACAATCAAAGCGTTGCTAACTAATGTTGACTTGGCATTGACTTTAGCCCCTTCATTAACTACTACTCCAAAACATTGGCGTTGATTTACATCGTTTGAATAAATGCATAGCTGGTATTCGCCTGGGGCAACATTTGTGAAGGTGTGTTCTTTAGTAAAAGGCGTTTCGTTTCCATTAAGCACAGCGGTATAGCTTGACTCAAAATTTGCTGAAATATCAATTGTTCCGTTGTTCTTGTTTGGACAAGTTTCTGAAGTTACAGCTATGGTAAAAGCGGTATCATAAATATCCAACGCCTCTCCCTCGCCAGTATCCTCAATAGCGCCTACTCCAGCAGTCCACCTAGTCCCGCCAAATTCATATGCCCCAATATCCGGTGCACCTCCAACAAAAGGCTTCTCAAATCCAGAAATTGGTTCTGCTTTGTTAATGAGTTCACTCCCCGCTTTTGGCATAAAATTTTGGTTATTTGCATCTTCAAAAGGAGAATTTGAAAAAATCGGACTGTTTTTTATGTCAAATGCACCAGGGCCAGTGCCTGTAAACCAGCTACCTGTATTAGCATAGTTGTTATAGATTTTATTATTTTCTTGTGGACCATTAATATCCCATGAATCCATAGCTCGCTCTGCGTTCCATATAGTATTATGAAAAAAATCTAAGTGTGTATTGTTCCAGTTTACTTGATACCCACTCCACGAGACATTCCAAACAACATTGTGATGTACTGTATATCCCTTACTGTCATTATCAAGATAAATTCCAGCTGCCTTTCCGGGCTTACCCTGTTCATGAGAATACGTAGGTGCTGTAGCGTCATGAAACCAGTTATGGTGAATTTCAGTGTTCTTTAAATTGCTGTTTCCTACCACATAAAATATTCCTGAATCAGCATTTATTTTTTGAGAAGCAGAAACGTCATTGTAAGCTATTTCACAATTAGACCCATTGACATACATGCCATCTCTACCTGTGTTATAAATTGTGTTTTTTAAAATTTTTACATTATTAGCGGAGGTTCGAATTGGAGAGGCATGAATACCAACATAATCCGTGTTTGAAATATAACATTCTTCTACCGTTGAGTCATGTGCTCCGGCCCACGAAACAAGCGTGATTCCATTAAATGCACTATGGGTTATCGTACAGCCTTTAATCATGGTATTAAATCCTAACACCTCCACAGCAGCTTCGCCAACCTGAGCACTGGTATTTGACAAAGAATCATGTCCTTCCACGCCATGGGTAACTTTACAATTCAACAGCTGGTTATTGTTGGCGTTTCTATGTACTTTCACAGTGCCACCATAAAAATGAATGCCTTCTATTTTTATATAATCCCCATAAATCTGAGCTGTATACCTTCTTGCGGCATACTCTACGGTATCCTCTTGTGGTTTTGTTCCATCGGCTGTATAGAAATAAAGTAGTTTATTGGTCTTATCGTAATACCATTCTCTTGGATGGTCTAAAGCTTCTAGTTTATCAAACAAAAACAATTGCCCTCGTTTATTATTTGGATTGTTTCGCCATTGTGTTGGGTTGTGCGTAGAAAAGGGCCACTTATTGATATCTACTTGAGTAAAATCAATTCTAGTTGAAGAGCTGTTTGTTATTCTTCTTGTCCAACTTGCACCAGAATGCGCCCCCAAATAATACACCAAACCACCAGTCCAGTCTATGTTTTGGATATTGCTAACTAAGAAATGAGCACCATCTCCACCTTCTACAGGGTGGCAATCAACCGTCCATCTATCGTTGTCTGTATTGTTAGGCCAACGTGCTAAGTCCATATAATTTCCATTGTGATATACCGTCCTGAATCTGCTATCAATTTGCATATCTACGGAGGTCTTGTAGATATTACCACTGTGTAATTGCCATCCGCTTAATGTAGCAGTAGCTTTAATCTGTACGTCTTCCCCTTCAGCAGCTTTAAAGGTCAAGTAAGCGTTTTGGGTCCCGTTTTTGTCAATGTTAAGCTCTTCTTCATAAACGCCACCACGAATAATGCAAACATCGCCAGCAGACATTACAGAAACCGCTTTGGCAAATGTCCTAAAAGGGCTCTCTTGAGTTCCTGTATTCGCGTCACTGCCCGAAATAGAGACATACACATTTTTGGCATGAAGTTGCGTTGCTATCGTGAATAACAATACACATTTTAAGCATTGAGTCATTAATAAATACTTTGTTCAAAGGTAGCCTCAACAAAAAAAATTTAAACACAATAAACTAACACATATTTCCAAAAGTAAGCAACAAATGTAAACCCCTTTATGGCCCTAAATAGCGGATATACGTATAATATACCCCGTAGCTCTCGTTCCCTTCTATAAAATCATTTGTAAGAACTGTTCTTCCTTTTTCAAGGGTAACTTTAAAGGTAATGGCTTCATCGGTCGGATGAACCGTTTTTTCAAATGTTTGATTTGCGATTTTAATTCTAATTTTTTCTGGGCGCATTTTTTGGTAATCAAAAAGCTCTTTTGGATTTAACGCTGGAATTCCAAGAATAGGCCCTGACGCTTCTTTAGGCCACCTCCTACAAGATATGAGATACTCCCCTTTTTTGGCCACTTTTAAAGTATGTTTATTGTTCTTGTTTTTTACTCCTGCAGCAATATGCTCCCCCTTCCAAATGCCGCTATCTTCCCCAATAGCATGTTGAATAGTAAGTGTTGTTTCCAATTGATTGTCACTGCCAATTATATGGACAGGCAATTCCATGTATTCTTTACGGCGTTTGGTATTGCTCAAAAAGTGTTTGTTCTCATTTAATAAGGTTTTAACTACTTCTGGGTATTGTGCCGCAAGATCCATTTGCTGCATCTGATCTTTACTTATATCATACAGCTGTTTTCCATTAACAAGTCGCCACTTACCTTTTAAAATACAGCTTTTTTTGGTGTCAGATGGCTGACGCCAATCTTGGATAGCATGGATAAAAACAGTTCTGTCTTTATGCTTATATGGTTTGTCAAACAATAATGGAGAAAAATCAATTCCGTCTAAATCTAAATCCTTAGGAGGGTTTAGATTACACATTTCCATCAGCGTTGGCAATATATCTACGTGGCTAAGTAATTCATCTATATCCTTTCCCCCTTCTATATTGCCGTTAGGCCATCTTATAAAAAACGGGGTAATATGCCCCCCATCTTCTCTATTGCTTTTAATTCCTCTATATCCCTTATTGTATCCTAATTTTCCGTCCCTGGAGTAGCCATAATTTGTACCATTGTCACTCATAAAAATAAGAATGGTGTTATCTGTCAACTTCTCTGTGTCTAAGAACCTGTACAATTTGCCAAAATTTTCATCAATATTTGCAATCATTCCCATAAGATTCGCTGAAATGATTTCACTCCCTTCAAATTGTTTGTACGGAGCTGCATATTTTTCGTCTACAATAAGTGGAGAATGAGGAGCATTGGTAGCAACATAAGCAAAAAATGGAGTGTCTTTGTTTTGCTTGATAAATTTCATGGCTTGGTCAAACCAAACATCTGTACAATATCCTTCAAATTGTTTTGGTGTATTGTTTACAAAATAGGTATCGTTGAAATAACTATTCCCCCAATAGTCTGATAATTCTCCAACACCCCCAGCCATATGCTGTACCGCAACATCAAAACCACTATCAGTAGCCCTTGAGGGATAATTATCGCCTAAATGCCATTTGCCAAACAGTCCTGTTTTATATCCGTTTTGCTGAAATACATCCGCTATTGTAATGTTGTGTTCAGAAAGTGCGTCTCTTCCTTTGAAAGTTGCCCATGCCCCATTGTTTATAGGATACAGTCCTGTCATAAGTGCTGCCCTAGTGGGCGTACAATATGGGCTAACATGAAAATCGGTCATGCGAACCGATTGATTGTAAAAATCGTTAAGTGCTGGGGTTTTTAACCAAGGATTTCCATGGCACTCAAGATCGCCAATTCCTAAGTCATCTGTAAGTACAATAATTACGTTCGGCTGCTTGCTTTCAGAAGGTGCCCTACAGCTAAAAAACTGAAGCAAAAAAAGGATAAACAATGCCCTAGTCATAAACATTATCGTTTTAGCATTTGATGGTAGCGAAACCAATCTACTTCAAATCTAGAATTTGAAATTTCTTGATCCAAAATTGAGGTTTTACCTAGAGGGAAATACAAATTTCCAATAATCCAATACAAGGGCTTCGCTGCTTTTATTGGAACTGTTGATTTGGAAGGCTTAATATTGTTATTTGAAAAAGTAATGCGTTGCCCTATTTTAACCCATTCCTTCCTTTCTTTTTTCCAAAGCTGTAAATATTCGGGATGGTATTCCATACCCAAGGTTGTCCATTTGTGATGGTTTTTTGTTCCAATAACTTCTCCATTGTGAGAAATATTTTTTGCATCTGTCATAATGGCTTTTTTCCAACCAAACTTTTGTCCCAATACCTTATTTACTTTTACCCTTCGCATTAACGTATCTACCCATATATAAGCAGGTGCATCTGCGGTCCAAACGGTTGTATTTTTTGAATGTGTCATGAATTCCATGATATCAATTTCCATCCAGCTATTTCCACGCAATGATGTTGAGGGCACTCTACTGCCCCTTGTATCGTTAAAAGAACCCCAAACCGAAGGATGCCAAGCACTGCGTTTGTCATGAGGTATCCCTTTTGCGCGCCATTTAAAGGCATAAAATCCGTGCTGAAAGTATGAGTTGGACACAATTGCACCTCCTTTTCGCAACGATTTCAATCCATGGCAAATAAGCTTCCCGTTTTTTTCTTGAACAAACATTTCTCCCTCACCTATTCCAGGTCGGTTGGGTGAAGGTTTGCGATAGTGCCATTTCTTTGTGTCAAATGCGTTGTTTTTTCTTTTAGAATTAAATTCGTCAGAGTACGATGCGTCTGCTTGAAGTTCATAAATACCTGAAAGCGTTTTGGGTAAATCTTGAGCAACGACGTGAATGTTAAGTCCTACAATAAGACAAAACAACCCAACTAAAACGTGTTTTTTTTTCATTAAACACGTTCTAATTTCAATGGAGGAGTGTTGTTTGCATTCCATTGGCATACATAAATGTTTTTGTCTTCATCAATACACACATCATGCCCGTGAAAAATAGGCTTTGACTGTAGTTGATACGATTTTTGGAGTTCACCGTTTATGTATTCAGGTGCTGTCCCGCCTGGATTGGAAACCACCTTGTCTCCTTCCAAAATCGTTACAAACCCCGTGTGTTCTTTCCAAGTTGTTCTACCAACTTTAGGTTGAGACCAACAAACTCCAGCATAAAGGTTATTGTCGTCAAAAACAGGTCGACAAACTTGCATATTTGGCAAGTGGAGGGTTTTAACATATTTACCATCTAAAGTGTACCATTTAAACATACACTGATTTCGGGATGTACAAACCACCATAGGGTTCTCTTTGTCCCTGTAATCAATAGCCACGCCATGAGCCGACTTTAATTGGTAATTTTTATCTGGATTATTTCTCCCGCCCCAATGCCTAATATAGCGACCGTTATAGTCGTATTGAATGATATAATTCATACCATAACCATCGGCAACGTAAATATCTCCGTTGGGTCCAATTGCTGTTTCTGTGGGCAAAAACGGATCCCCTGGCTCATAAACTCCTATGGTTTGTGGATGTCCAATGTCAAAAATAGTACGGCCATCAGTAGTGGTTTTTGAAACGCGTCCGTTTCCTTTTACTTTTCGCCCGTTAAACCCTTGAGCGAATCCAGAATCTGTTAAAAACAATACATCTTCGCCTCCTTCGTTAGACAAGGTTAATCCGTGGCCTCCTGGATATGCAGAACCCCAATAGTCTAATATATTCCCTGACTTATCAAAAATTATAATATTATTTTTTGGATGGTCTCCAATCATAATTAAGCGTCCTTTACTGTCCATTACCATTTCATGGCAGTTTAACAATGGGTTTTTTACTGGACTGATTTTTGCCCAATCTTTTACAAGCTTATATGTGTAGTCACCATGTCCAAGAATGACATCTTTAGAAGGGTTTGATTTATTAATGATCGTAAATCCAACACTCGGTGTTGCCGCCAAAGCAAGTCCTGCTGCTGTTGTTTTTTGTAAAAACTTTCTTCTGCTTGTCATTGTTAATTATGTTAAAAGGTCTTTTACAACATGTCCGTGAACATCCGTCAACCTAAACCGTCTTCCTTGATGTTTAAAGGTTAATCGCTCGTGATCAATTCCAAACAAATGCAACAGCGTTGCATGAAAGTCATGAACATGGACCGGGTCTTTAACTACGTTATAACTAAAATCATCGGTTTGCCCATAGGTAAATCCGGGCTTTACCCCAGCACCTGCCATCCAAATGGTAAATGCTTTTGGGTGATGGTCTCTGCCGTAATTTTTTGCGGTTAATTGTCCTTGAGAGTACACCGTGCGCCCAAATTCGCCCCCCCAAACAACTAAAGTGTCCTCTAGCATGCCGCGTTGTTTAAGGTCTTTAATTAAGGCGGCAGTAGCTTGATCTGTTTTTCTGCATTGATTGCGCAATCCTCCCGGGCAATGGTTGTGCTGATCCCAACCTTGGTGGTACAACTGCACAAATTTGACCCCTTTTTCTAGTAATTTTCTACCCATAAGGCAGTTGGCTGCAAAAGTTCCAGGGTCGCGACTGTCTTTACCATACATTTCAAAAACATGATCGGGTTCGTCAGAAATGTCTGTAACTTCAGGAATAGATGTTTGCATTTTATATGCCATCTCATACTGCGCCATTCTAGCTTGAATTTCAGGGTCCCCGTAAGCATCATGTTGAATTTCATTTAAGTCCCCCAAATAATCTAACATTCTTTTTCGATCGTTACCATCATAGTTTTCTGGATTGTTCAAATAAAGAACCGGATCTTTCCCTGATCTAAATTGAACCCCTTGATGCTCTGTTGGTAAAAATCCATTTCCCCAAAGACTTGCCTTTAGTGGTTGTCCTTTGCTGTTTTTTGAAATTAATGTAATAAATGTGGGCAAATTTTCATTGTCAGAACCTAATCCATAACTTAACCAAGATCCCATTGAAGGCCTTCCAGGAAGTTGATGTCCTGTTTGAAAAAAGGTAATTGCTGGAGTGTGGTTAATTTGATCTGTTTGCATCGATTTTACAAAACATAAATCATCAACCACTTCTGATAAATGTGGCATAAGTTCACTCACCCATGCACGCGACTCTCCATACTGTTTAAAATTAAAAATAGAAGGAGCTACAGGAAGTACAGACTGACTTCCACTCATCCCAGTAAGGCGCTGCCCGCCAATAACGGATTTTGGCAAGTCCTTCCCAAACATATCCACAAGATTGGGTTTGTAATCGAATAAATCCATTTGAGATGGACCTCCACTTTGAAATAGATAAATGATGCGTTTGGCCTTTGGCAAATGATGAGGCAGACCTAATTTATTCTTTCCAAATGAGTTTATCGCGTTGGTGGCGTTGGTATCACCAACCATGCTCCATGCTTTCTCAGCATTTAGAAGATTTCCTAGTGCTAAAGCGCCAATGCCTAAAGACGTTTTTTTTAAAAAATTTCTTCTGTCTAATTGCTTTTCAATGGATTGAAAATCTTTATTATTCGAAGTTAATCTGTCGTCGTGATTACACATAGTACTATCGTTTCGTTATGAATGCATCAGAATTCATTATTGTAGAAGCAACTACGGCATTTGCTGCTACATGAAGTTTGTCATCAGCTGGATTAATTTTGTGCGCGCCTACACTGAGCCACCCTGCTGCTTTTTTGGGATTCGTTCTGAAATTACGCAATTCTTGCTCTTTTAATTGTTGTAATACGTTTAACTCTCTAGGTCGAATTTTTCTTCCCGTAAGCTTTCGAAATGTTTCTTTTATTGCTGACTCTATGTTGGGATAAGTAGTCATTTTCTTTCCAAGAACCCTTGCAGCTTCAACAAATGTAGGATCATTTAATAACACGAGTGCTTGTAAAGGAGTGTTTGTTTCTTGTCTTCTTGTGGTACAAATATCTCTTGTTGGTGCATCAAAAGTAGCAAGCGTAGGATGCGGAACAGTACGTTTCCAAATGGTGTACATACTTCTCCTGTACAACTCCTCTCCTTTTCCCTGTACATAAGTGTCGCCATTGACGCGCCATAAGCCAGGAGGTTGATAAGGGCTAACACTCTCGCCTCCAATTTTATCACTCAATAAGCCGGAAGAAAATAATGCTCCGTCACGAAGCATTTCGCCTGATAGGCGCTTAGAAGGACCCCTTGCCAACAATACATTTTCATCATCCATTTGCATGAGTTCCTCACTGGCTACACTGCTCTGCTGATAGGTGTTTGACATCATTATTAGTTTGTGCAACGATTTGACATCCCAGCCAGAATTTTGAAATTCTAACGCGAGCCAATCCAACAGCTTGGGATGACTGGGAAGGTCTCCTTGATTCCCAAAGTCCTCTGAAGTCTTCACAATGCCTCTGCCAAAAATGTTTTGCCAATAGCGATTAACAGTAACTCGCGCGGTAAGTGGGTTGTCTTTATGTGTAATCCACTTGGCTAAACCAATTCTGTTTTTGGGTAAATCCTCTGGAAAGGGAAAAATTTCATCTGGTGTGTTAGGAAAAACGGGGTCTGTTGGCGCGTCATACTGTCCTCTATCTAAGATATAGGCCTGCCGTGGTTTTTCCATTTCCTTCATTACCATAATTTCTTTTATGGGCTCAACTCCGTTGACATATTTAGTTCTGGTCTTTTGTAAGGCATTCAAGGAGTTTTTATAGGATAGCGATTTTTTCTTCATATAGTGATCCGTCAAAACCTCTTTCTCTGTTGATGTAAGGCTTTTACTTGGCTTTGAAAGAAGCGTTTTTGCCAAATCATTATTGCTCATTTGAAGTACTTCAAAAGCAGAAAGCTCTCTATCAAAAACAGATAAATTATCTACAATTCCGCCTTTTAACCCTTTCCCACGCCAAATAGCCCCAATGCGTAAGCCAGGTTCTGTTTTGCCCTTATATAGATTTATGGCCTGGCCTTTAAAAATAATGTCTTTATACAGATTGTCGAAAACCGTTTCCGTTTTTATTTTTTTACCATCCAAATAAACCGTAACGCCTTTTGCCTTACTAGAACCGTCATATGACATGGTAAGGTGTATCCACGTATTCTTGGGCACATCGTCAATAGATTGTGTTACAATAGCATTGTCTGGCCACACGTGGGCTAAGAGTGCTTCAATTTTGTTGTTTTTTATATTAAGATGATACCCTCGGTAACTGTGAAGTTCTGGTCCTTGCATTTTGTGAAAAATCACTCCGTCTTTAACGTTTTCTGGAATAAATACGCTAATCCCAATGGTGAAAGGTTCATCTCTTTTGTATATGCCAATTTTATCCAGTTCTAGCCAAGTATCTCCGTCCATGTAAAGGCCATATCCGGTTGGGCTTTTTTTGTACACCTCTGGCTGATTATCAGCAAAATGCTGACGCATTCGTATGTTGTTTTGTTGTTTTAGTGGAGCTTTATTTTGAAGCTTTTTTTCATCAAAGTCAAACGCTGCAACTAAGCCTCCTGGTACTGTATTTAAGTTTAATCGTTTGTATTTCTCGCCAGAAATCCAGTCCAGTGCTTTTTGCTGTTCTTCATTCACGATTTGTTTAACAACGGCTTCTTTTTCATTAAGAAGTTGTTGCATGTAATCCATAAATTCTTGTTGATCTGCCGTTGGAAGCAGCATATTTGGAACGGGAGTTGCTAAATCCCAAGGGATAAGGCCCGTCTCATTGACATTATTAAAAAAACTATACATTTCGTAATAGTTTTTTTGTGAAATCGGGTCGTATTTGTGATCGTGACACTTGGCACACTCCATTGTCAGTCCAAGAAATCCCTGCCCCATTACAATAGTACGGTCTGAAACATATTCAGATCGAAATTCTTCATCAATAATTCCACCTTCCAGATTTTGAGGATGAAGACGGTTAAACGTAGTGGCAAGTTGTTGCTCTTTGGTTGGGTTAGGAAACATATCACCTGCTATTTGCCAAGAAATAAAAGTATCGTAGGGCATGTTTTCGTTAAATGCCTTGATTACCCAATCACGCCAAGGAGAAACATCTCTATACCTATCATTGCTGTAGCCATGTGTATCTGCATAACGAGATAGGTCCATCCAATCCAAAGTGCGTTGTTCGCCATAGTTTTTTGACGCTAGTAATCTGTCAATTTGCTTTTCAAAAGCATTTGGACTTGTATCGGCTAAAAACGAATTTATTTCATCAATTGAAGGGGGTAATCCTGTTAAATCTAAAGAAGCGCGTCTTAAAAGCAGTTCCTTATCGGCTTTTTTTGAAAAACTCAACCCTTGTTGTTCCAATCTTGATAACACAAAATTATCAATAGGGTTAGCTATTAAATCTGGGTTTTGAACATCGGGAATGTTATCCACTTGAGGTTTTATAAATGCCCAGTGGTCTTTGTATTCCGCGCCATCTTCAATCCATTTTATTAGGACTGCCTTTTCATAACTGCTTAACGTTAGGTGAGACTCTGGCTGGGGCATAACAAGGTTAGGATCATCTGAGACAATCCTGTGAAACATTTCACTTTTATTCAGGTTACCAGGTTTAATGGCAACATCGCCTGGGCTCTCAGGAAGTTTCGCAAATGCCTTTTCTGCAGTGTGGAGTTGCAATCCTGCTTTTATGTTACCAGCATCTGGGCCATGGCATAAATAACATTTGTCTGATAGAATAGGCTTAACATGTTGATTAAAGTCTAATGTCTGAGGTAGTTTTTCATAGGCAACATAGACATCATCAGGAATATTTGGCCCACCACACGATGTTACTAATATCGCTAACAACCAAATTATACGTAATCTGTAGGAGCTAACCATCAAATAATAAGTTATTTAACAAATATAGGTAATGCTGAAAAAGATTTGGAGTTGAAATTTTATCCCCAACTAAAATGAATTCTAAAATGCTTATCAAAAGCGAAATTTTAACCTGTTGGAATACAATTTTTTAGAAATGAATTTAAAAACAGCTCTTTTTTTTAATCATTTGTTTTTTAAAAAAACCCATTTATGATAATTATTTGAAAACGCTAAGAACATAAAATGTACGCAACAGCGTGCAAAAAAACCCTTTACGGGGTTGGGTTGGATATTGCAATCTTACTTGTTTACCAGCGCATACTGAACATCTAAAGGTACTCCGTAAATTTCTCTTTGTTCTTTCTTTATTCGTTTATAAAACTTTGTGTCTGGGGGCAGGTTTAAGTTCTCCCAAAAATTTGCATCATAAGGTAAATTTAACGACCCCATGTCTTTATCTGCACCAAAGCTTCTAACTGAAATTTTTCTTTTGTCTAACTCTACATTATACACAAAAGCCTCTATTTTATATCGAAGGGTTTCTGCTTCTGTGCCTAACAGTTCGGCAGGGACATTCCACCTTGGAAAGTTCCAGTCATCTTTAAAGTAGTTTAATACAAGTTTCCCGTTTTTATGTTTTTTATATATATA
>CBFICG010000014.1:0-17542 GCA_965661025.1 Flavobacteriaceae bacterium
TGCGGGTTCGACTGTACTGAAGGCGGGACTTGAACCCGCACGAACATTACTGCTCATTGGATTTTAAGTCCAACGTGTCTACCAATTCCACCACTTCAGCTTGGACTAAAAAAAGAGCGAAAGACGGGATTTGAACCCGCGACCCTCACCTTGGCAAGGTGATGCTCTACCCCTGAGCTACTTTCGCAATTGGAACGCAAATGTATGAAAATCTATGTTTTCTGCGCAATACTATTTTTCCAGTTTTCGTTTCAACTCATTGAGTTGCATAAGTGCCTCTACAGGAGTCAATTCATCTATGTTAAGCGAGATGATTTGCCTGCGTACATCCTCAAGCAAAGGATCATCTAACTGAAACATACTCAACTGCATGGGCTGTTCTCCGCTTTCCGCGGCGTGACGCGTGGCTTCTAGTTGCTGAAGCATTTGTTTGGAACGCTTCAAAATCCATTTCGGCATTCCTGCCATTTTTGCCACGTGAATCCCAAAACTGTGGGCGCTTCCACCAGGCACAAGTTTGCGCAAAAACAACACATCATCGGCAGCCTCTTGCACCGAAACATTATAATTTTTGATCCGCATAAATTGTTCAGACATCGCATTGAGTTCGTGATAATGCGTAGCGAAAAGCGTTTTAGGTCTAGTGGGGTGTTCATGAACATACTCCGCCAATGCCCAAGCAATCGAAATGCCGTCGTAAGTGCTTGTACCACGCCCAATTTCGTCTAATAAAATTAGACTTCGCGACGAAATATTGTTCATAATGGCTGCTGTTTCGTGCATTTCCACCATAAATGTGGACTCGCCTTTGGAAATATTATCACTTGCACCTACTCGAGTAAAAAGCTTATCCACGATTCCTAACCGCACTTCTGCGGCAGGTACATAACTTCCAATTTGTGCTAACAGCACAATTAGCGCTGTTTGACGTAAAATGGCAGATTTTCCTGACATATTTGGCCCTGTAATCATAATGATTTGTTGTTCGTCATTATCCAAATACACATCGTTTGGAATGTAGGGGCTTTCATGTGGAAGTTGTTGCTCAATAACGGGGTGCCTTCCTTGAACAATCTCAAGTGAAGCGTTGGACACAAACTCGGGGCGGCAATAGTTTTGTTTGGCAGCCAGCGTAGCAAATCCACTAAGTACATCCAATTGCGCAATACATCTCGCTGTGGTTTGCAACGATTGAATATAGGGTGTAAAATATTGAATTAATTCTTGAAATAGCTGAAGCTCTAATGTAGAAATCCGTTCCTCCGCGCCCAAAATTTTAGTTTCATACGATTTTAATTCTTCTGTAATGTAGCGCTCTGCATTGACTAGGGTTTGTTTTCGTACCCATTCTTCAGGCACTTTGTCTTTGTGCAAATTCCGCACTTCAATATAATAACCAAACACATTGTTAAAAGCAATTTTTAACGAAGGTATTCCGGTACGCTCTGTTTCACGCACCAGCATTGCGTCCAAGGTGTCACGACCACCCTTGGCCAGTGCACGCAACGCATCTAATTCCACTGAAACGCCTGTTGCGATGGTAACCCCTTTACCCAATTGCGTGGGGGCTTCTTCATCTAACCAATGGGAAATATGAGCTTGCAGTTCCGTACTATCATCTATCTGGGCTAAAAGGGGTGCAACGGGTGCGGCATTCGATAGCAATGCCGTTAATGTGGTGGTTTGAGCAATTGCATGTTTTAAAGCATTTACTTCTCTGGGGTTAATGCGTCCTGTGGCAAGTTTAGCTACCAAACGCTCCACGTCACTCATTTGCTTTAAACTCCTACAAGCTTGATCATGTATTACAGTATTTTGAGTAAAATAGCTTACGCTATCCAACCGTTGATTAAGGCGGTCAACATCAGTAAGCGGTGCTGTAATCCACCTCCGGAGTAATCTACCGCCCATAGCTGTGGAAGTGTAATCAATCACATCCAAAAGTGTAATCGCCTCGGGCGCATTGGGTGAAATGAGTTCTAAATTCCGAACCGTAAACCGGTCCATCCAAAGCTGTTGTTTTGGATTGTGCCGTTTAAGCTGCACCAAGTGTCCCAATTTGGCATGTTCCGTCTCTAAGAGGTAGTGAAGTACTACTCCAGCAGCAATCATCCCTAGCTCAGCTCCATCAAAACCAAATCCTTTAAGTGTTTTTACTGCAAAATGATGTTGTAGTTTTTCAGCGGTATATTCAGATTGAAATACCCAATCTTCTAACATAAAATAAGGAAGACCTTCACCTAGCAAAGCTGCAATAGCTTTGCGCTGCGGTTTGGCAACCAACAATTCTTTTACCTCCAATTGTTGTAAAAGGGTACTGATCTCAGCAATACTGGCTTGTGCCCATTGAAATTCTCCGGTAGAAATATCCAAATACGCAAAGCCAAGAGTGTTTTGTTGTAGATACAACGCACCTAAAAAATTATTGCTTTTTTCCTCCAAAACCCCATCGGTCATCGTAACACCAGGCGTTACCAATTCTGTCACACCGCGCTTTACAATTTTTTTAGTGTGTTTTGGATCTTCCAATTGATCGCAAATAGCAACACGCTGTCCAGCGCGCACCAATTTTGGTAAATACGTATGTAAGGAATGATGCGGAAATCCTGCCAATTCCGTTTCGCTAGTGCTGCCGGCACCACGCTTGGTAAGTAAAATTCCCAAAATACGTGACGCTTTTATCGCATCTTGACCAAAGGTTTCATAAAAATCTCCTACGCGAAAAAGCAGTATAGCATCAGGGTGTTTTACCTTGATCTGATTGTACTGCTTCATCAGGGGAGTTTCTTTGGTTGTTTTTTTTGCAGACAAATCGCGGATTTAGTTCGTGCTAATTTACCATTTTTAGCCAAACACAATCCGTACCTTTGTGGTATGCGAAAGTGGACCATGGAAGATTTAAATCGATTGGATGTAGCAGCATTTAAGGCTGCACCAAAGTCGAATATTGTTTTGGTTTTAGATAACATTCGAAGTAGAAACAATGTGGGAGCTATTTTTCGCACCGCCGATGCCTTTCGCATCGAAGAAATTGTCCTATGCGGAATCACGCCAACACCACCACACAAAGACATCCACAAAACAGCATTGGGTGCAACAGAAAGTGTGGCATGGCGCCATGCCGCTTCTACAGTAGATGTAGTAACAACATTGCAGGAATCCGGAGCGCATTGCTATGCCATTGAGCAAGTACAAGGTTCAACTTTTTTAGATAATGTAGAAATCTCATCCGTCCAAAAAGCGGTACTGGTGCTAGGAAATGAAGTTAAAGGCGTATCACAAGAAGTTATTGATGTTTGTGATACCGCTGTGGAAATCCCCCAACTTGGTACAAAGCACTCCTTAAATGTTGCTACCTCGGCAGGAGTGGTATTGTGGCATTTTTTTACACATTTGCGCCCAACTGCGCATTAACCCGGTATAACAACGTGTCTAAGTCTTCAGGGTGAAGTACAAAATCTAAATCAGAAATATCAACTTCTACTACCGTCATAAGTCTTCTTAGATACGGCATATGTTGATCATAGCCTATTGCCAATTTTTCAAGATATTCCATTTCGATTTGTTGCTCGTAGCTACGCCCACGTTTTTTAATGTTTGCCTTGGCACGCGTAGGTGTTTGACGTAGATACACACATAAACTCGGCTGATTGGCACTACGTGACATCAACCCAAATAATTGTTTAAAGAGTGGGTATTCGTCGTTGCTTAGCGTGTTTTGTGCAAAAACCAATGACTTGCTCATATGATAATCTGCCACTAAACCCGATTGGAATAAATCCAACTGTTCGGCTTCTTCACTAATCTGCTTAAACCTATCTGCCAAAAAAGACAGTTCTAATGGAAACGCATAGCGTTTGGGCTTTCTGTAGAATTTTGGCAAAAAGGGATTGTCGGCAAACCGCTCTTGCAAGATTTTATAGCGCAATTTTTCTGCTATAATTTTTGCAAGCGTAGTTTTTCCACTTCCAATAATCCCTTCAATACACACAAAATCGTGTTGCTTTATTAGCGTATACAAAGGGAGTAAAAGCACTTGAGAAGTTGTGCTGAGCACGGATGTATCATCACATTCATTCAATAGCTCAATAATGCTTTTTCGTGTAATAGGATGCACTTTGTTTGGAGCAATTTCGGCTAATGGATGCAATACAAATCGACGCTTTTCAATTGACCGGTGAGGTAATGTCAAGGCTGGGTCATTTAGCACCAAATTGTCATAAAAAAGCAAATCCAAGTCCAATGTTCTGTTTTGATACCCAACAGTTTTGCTGCGTGTTCTTCCGTGTTCCTTTTCGATTCCCAAAAGCTGCTGCATCACTTCTTGAGCAGTTAGTGTCGTTTCAATCGAAAAACAAGCATTCAAAAATGAATTCCCCTCAAAACCCATAGCGGGAGTTTCTACTACTGCAGAAATAGCCACCACACTCCCAATGCGTTGTGAGCACGCATTGATGCCCTCTTGCAAAAAAGCAAGTCGATTTCCTAAATTACTACCTGTTGAAATGTATGCCAGTGCCATACCGCAAAAATGGGAAAAAGAATTGGGAAACCTGTATCTTTGGGACTTACACCAATTGACATGAGTTTTTTTAAGAATTTAATAAGTTCTGCCCTAGGTACTTTTATTGCGCTTGGGCTTTTGTTTGTTTTTGCACTTGTTTTTGTCGCAGGTTCGATTGCCGTATTAGAAGAAGAAAACGATGCCGTTGAAATTGAAAACAACACGGTTTTGGTTATGGATATTAAGGAGCCTATTCAAGACCGCGAACCACAATCTTTTTCATTTTCAGATGCTCTTGAGTTGGCCCCAGAGGCTTACGGACTAAACACCATACTCCCTGCCATTGCAAAAGCTGCCGAAGATGAGCGCATTTCGGGAATTAGTATTCAAAACATGAGTGCCTTAGGTGGTATTTCCAATATTTCAGCTGTTCGTGATGCACTATCAAAATTTAAAGAAAGTGGAAAATTTATTTATGCCTACGGCGATTATTTTGGGCAGTCTGATTATTTTTTGGCTTCTGTAGCCGATTCTATTTTTGTTCACCCCGAAGGCAGCGTAGATTTTCGTGGACTTAGTGCCGAAGTACTTTATTACAAATCTGCGCAAGAAAAGTCAGGTGTAGACATGGAAGTTATTCGCAATGGGAAATACAAAAGTGCTGTAGAGCCTTTTTTGGACGATAACATGAGTGATGAAAACAGAGAGCAAATACAATCGTTTTTAGACCACATTTGGGATGAAATACTTGCCGATGTTTCTCAAAGCCGTGGGATGACCACAGCTACGCTATACAAACACGCAGATGCTGTTGCTGGTCTTACGGCACAACGCGCCACAGAAGCAGCACTGATTGATGGGACAACAACACGTCACGCGTTCAAAGAGAAAATTGCCGCCCGTATGGACGATAGTGATGTTGAGTACACCAATTTCACAGATTACATTCGTGTTGCAGGCAATCCAAAAGGCAAAGGGCCAAACCGCATTGCCATAGTCTATGCGCAAGGTGAAATTATTTATGGCGAAGGAGGAACAGATATAATTGGACAAGAAAAAACCATCGAATCCCTGAAGAAAATTGGCAAAAAGAAAAATATAAAAGCGGTTGTGCTAAGAGTAAATTCCCCCGGTGGAAGTGCGTTAGCCTCAGAACTTATCTGGGAAGAGATTGAAAAATTGAAAAAAACCAAAAAAGTGGTGGTTTCTATGGGCAATGTTGCTGCCTCAGGTGGGTACTACATTGCTGCAAACGCACATGAAATTGTTGCCCAGCCCACAACCATCACAGGCTCTATTGGTGTATGGGGTGTATTGCCAAATGTCAACCGTTTGGCAAAACGTTGGGGCATCAATGCCGAACAAGTTACTACAAATAAGCGTTCCATTATGTACACGCCGTTTGAGCCGCTTAGTAACACTACTCGAGAAGAAATAAAAGTGAGTATCAATAGAGTCTATCAAACGTTTTTGACACGTGTTGCTCAAGGTAGAAACATGACCAAAGACCAAGTACATAAAATTGCGCAAGGGCGTGTTTGGTCAGGGGTTGAGGCTAAAGAAATTGGTCTTGTTGACCATCTGGGCGGAATCGAAACTGCTTTGGATCGTGCAGCGACACTGGCCGAAATTGAGAATTATAAAATCACTACGTATCCAAAATTTGACGCTGATTTAGAAAGTATTTTGGGAGAACTGTTTGGTGGGCCGTTTGGCAGCATTAAACAACAACTTCCACCCGAACTTAGACTTTGGCTTAACAACGCAAAAGCATTACAATATCCTGCAAATCAAATTCAAGCACGCCTACCGTATACATTAAACATCTACTAGATGCAAGCCACCCCAGCAGCTCGAAGGTTATATTTGTATTTGGCAGCGTTGTTCATTACCTCTTTGGTGGTGTCCAATTTGATTTTTCAAAAGTTTTTTTATTGGCATCCTTTTGATTTGGAGGTGCTGGGGTTTCGTCTTTTTGAGCTTTCCGTAGGGATTTTACCCTATCCCATTACTTTTCTTATTACAGATATCATATCTGAAATATTTGGTAAAAAAAGTGCGAATCAAGTGGTCATTGCTGGGATTTTTGCTTCGTTTTTTTCGATTGGGATTTTACTTGTTGCGAGCGAAGTGCCCGCCTTAAGTACATCCCCTGTTGATGATGCTACTTTTCATAAGGTTTTTGCCATGTCGCCGCTTGCGGTATTGGCTTCTATGATTGCCTATTTGTCTGCGCAATTTGTAGATATTCGTATCTATCACTTTTGGAAGACCCTAACAAAGGGTAAACACCTATGGCTTCGGAATAATTTCTCCACTTTTGCCTCACAAATCATCGACTCCACAGCGGTAATCTTACTCCTTTGTATATTTGGGTTATTGCCATGGGAAATTTTTTGGGGATTGGTGGTGTCGAGTGTGCTGTTTAAAATTTTAGTAGCGGCATTCGATACGCCATTTTTATATCTATTTGTGGGAATTATTCGAAAAGTATTAAAACTGCAAGTAGGCGAAGAAATCCAGCTGTAACATGGACCAAAAAGCAACAGTTCGGATAAACAAATACCTCAGTGAATTGGGCTACTGCTCGCGGCGTGCCGCCGACAAACTTATTGACGAGGGTAGAATTACAGTGAATGGAAAACCTGTAATTATGGGGCTAAAAGTCAGTATTAATGACGCCATTGCCGTGGACGGTGTTTTAGTAAACAAAAAAGAAAACAAACCAGTCTATATCGCCTTTAACAAACCGGTTGGAATTGTATGTACTACAGATACCCGTTTTGAAAAAAACAACATCATTGATTACATCAATTATCCGACTCGGATATTCCCCATAGGCAGGTTAGACAAGCCATCGGAAGGATTGATTTTTCTTACAAACGACGGCGATATCGTTAACAAAATCCTACGCGCTCGAAATCATCACGAAAAAGAATATGTGGTTACTGTAGATAAACCCATCACCAAAGCATTTTTGGAAAAAATGAGCAATGGCATTCCCATTTTGGATACCGTTACACGTCCGTGCAAAGTAAAACAAACCCATAAAAAGACCTTTAATATCATACTAACGCAAGGGCTAAACCGTCAAATTAGACGTATGTGCGAGTATTTGGATTACAACGTAATTACACTTAAGCGGGTGCGGATTATGAACGTCTCGTTAGATGTGGGTGTTGGCAAATGGCGTCATTTGACTAAAAAAGAATTGGCAGAAATCAACCGCTTAGTGTCAGATTCTAAAAAAACTGTTGACGGTTAAGCTACTGCAATTGACACCACGTGTCCTTCGTGTGCACGTACATTCCAAACGGTATCATCTTCAAAAATCCAATACTGCCCTTTTATCCCTTCTAAAACACCCATAAACGAATTAGATTTTGAGAGATTTAAACTTTTCACTTTTTCGGGGAAGCGATGTACGGGATAGTTGATTTCTACGTCTTTGTCGGAAACAACATAAGGCTGCACTTCGGAAGGAAGTTTAGACAGACAGGCTTCACGCTCATGAACCAAATCTAATTGTTCCCCCTGATTTTGAAGCATAATCCGCCAATTCGTTTTGTCGTTAAAATAGTCTTTTAACAACACTTCGGTAATGCCCGCCAAATAACGATTTGGTACTTCTACAATGGGCAATGCTTGATGCGCGCCTTGGTCAATCCAACGTGTGGGCACTTGAGTCTTTCGGGTAACTCCAACCTTTAGTCCGCTGGAAACTGCAAAATATACAACATGGGGTTGCAATTGCACTTGTTGCTCAAACGCCAAATCGCGGTCTTCAATACCCAAATGCGCTTGGCTTAGTTCGGGTTTCATAATCCACTCACCAGCACTTGGTGTTTCAAAAAAACACGACTTACAAAACCCCTGACGAAAAATTTCCTTAGGCTGATGGCAACTCAAACATTCATATCCCGTGAGGGTAATCTGTACCTTTTTTCCAAGCAAATTATTGACATGCAAAAAAGAGTCTGGAAAAATAAGGTAATACTGTACAGGTGAATTCCATTCGGTTCGCATTTTGGTCAATACCCCTTGAAACATAATTCGTATTTTCGTTTGGCAATATACCCAAAATGGCAATACCGCTACTACATACCGTTGTTTCTTGGCTGCTTAAAAAGCGAAAACACGATATTGAATTATTTGTCAAATACCCCAACGAAGTACAGCGTGAAGAACTCACTAAATTACTCCAAACGGCAAAGAATACAGAAGTAGGGAAGCAATACGGATTTGCCGATATGCAACAGTATGAGGATTTTGCCCGTAGCGTACCTGTACAAACCTATGAGGAAATTGCACCGCTTATTGAACGATCTCGTAAGGGAGAACAAAACATCTATTGGCCTACCCCTATAAAATGGTTTGCCAAATCAAGTGGAACGACCAATGCTAAAAGTAAGTTTATTCCCATTTCAAACGAGTCACTTGAAGATTGCCACTTTAAGGGTGGCAAAGACATGCTCAGCCTGTATTTTGCCAATAACGAAAGCTCCACTTTGTTTCAAGGAAAGGCACTACGCCTTGGTGGTAGTAAAGCCTTATACGAAGAAAACAATACTTATTTTGGGGATTTATCTGCCATTATGATTGATAACCTTCCGCTGTGGGCTGAATTGGTTAGCTCGCCCAGCCATAAGGTATCGTTGATGTCGGAATGGGAATCTAAAATGGAGGCCATTGTCAAAGAAACCCTTAGGGAAGATATTCGAAGTATGGCAGGCGTTCCTTCATGGATGCTGGTGCTCTTGCAAAAGGTATTGGCAGAAACTGGAAGAGAAACCATTTTAGATGTATGGCCCAACATGGAAGTTTATTTTCACGGGGGAGTAAACTTTTTGCCCTACAAAGAACAATTTAAAACCTTGTTGCCTAGTGATCGCTTAAACTATGTAGAACTCTACAATGCCTCTGAGGGCTTTTTTGGCGTGCAAGACCAATTGCACTCTGATGAACTTTTGCTCATGCTAGACTATGGGATTTTTTATGAGTTTATTCCCATGAAAACCTACAGGACGAAACACGAAAAAGTAATACCGCTTTCAGATGTGGAAGTAGGCATTCAATATGCCGTGATTATTTCTACCAATGCCGGACTGTGGCGTTACCATATTGGCGATACCATACGCTTTACTTCTATTGCGCCCTATCGTTTTAAAATTACGGGCAGAACCAAACATTTTATCAATGTATTTGGGGAGGAATTGGTCATTGAAAACGCCGACACCGCCCTAGAAACCGTATGCCAAAAACACCACGTGCAAGTGGTGGACTATACCGCTGCGCCCATTTTTATGCAGGGCAACGAAAAAGGTGGGCACGAGTGGCTTATCGAATTTAAGAAACCGCCCAAAAACCCCGAAGCCTTTGCCGAAGATTTGGATATTGCTTTGCAACGCACAAACTCGGACTACGAAGCCAAACGCTATAAAAACATAACCCTGATGCCACTAAAACTGCATGTGGCAGCCCCTAAAACTTTTTATAACTGGCTAAAACAAAAGGGTAAAATTGGCGGACAGCATAAGGTACCACGCCTTTCCAATAGCCGGGAGCATTTGGAAGAGTTGTTGGAAGAAATATGATTTCTTAGTTAAGACGCCGCTTTAAGCTGGTTTAGCTCCACGCCGCAAAGTTTGTTTTCGGCATAGCGTTTGGTCACTTTAAGTGTGGTGGTGGTGGTGCCTGGCAGTTCAAACATGGCATCGGTAAGTATGGCTTCGCAAAGCGAGCGCAGTCCGCGTGCACCCAACGCATAGTGCATGGCTTGCTCCACTATATAGTCCAATGCGGCTGGGGCAAATGTTAGTTTTATATCGTCTAGGGCAAACAAATGTTCGTATTGTTTTACCAACGCATTTTTAGGCTCAATCAAAATAGCACGTAATGCCTTTTTACTTAGTTGGTTCATATGCGTGAGTACAGGCAAACGCCCAATAATTTCAGGAATCAGTCCAAAATCTTTAAGGTCGGTGGGCGTAATATGCGCCAACAATTCTTCTTCGGAAACGCTTTTCCGTTTTGCAGAAGTGCTATACCCCACCGCTTGCATATTCATGCGTTTGGCTATATGGCGTTCAATGCCATCAAAAGCACCTCCGGCAATAAACAAAATATGCTCAGTGTTGATTTCGACAAATTTTTGATCGGGATGTTTGCGTCCGCCTTTGGGCGGTACGTTTACTACGGTGCCTTCTAATAATTTTAACAAAGCCTGTTGTACACCCTCTCCAGAAACATCACGAGTAATGGAAGGGTTATCGCTTTTGCGCGCAATTTTATCAATCTCATCAATAAATACAATGCCTTTTTCAGCCTTTTGCTGGTCATAGTCGGCGGCTTGGAGTAAACGTGTCAAAATACTTTCTACGTCTTCGCCCACATAGCCCGCCTCTGTAAGTACGGTAGCGTCCACAATAGCAAGGGGCACTTGTAACATTTTGGCAATGGTTTTTGCCAATAGGGTTTTTCCCGTCCCTGTTTGCCCGGCAATGATAATGTTACTTTTTTGGAGCTCCACATCATTGTCATCTTTTGGTTGATACAATCTTTTATAATGATTGTAGACTGCTACAGAAAGTACCTTTTTGGCTTGCTCTTGCCCAATGACATAATCGTCCAAAAACGCCTTAATCTGTTTGGGTTTTTTCAGTAGAATATCAGAGGATGTAAGAGTCGTTTCTAAATGGGTCTTCTCTTCTTGAATAATGCCAATGGCTTGATCAACGCAACGTTCACAAATGTGCGCATTCAGCCCCGCTACCAACAATTGGGTTTCGGCTTTTTTACGCCCACAAAACGAACAACTCAATTCTTCCACCTTCCTAATTTTTGGTCAATACTTCGTCAATCATACCGTACTCTTTAGCTTCAAAAGCTTTCATCCAATAATCACGGTCTGAATCATCATACACTTTGTCGTAAGGTTGATTACTGTGTTTGGCAATGATTTCGTACAACTCCTTTTTCAATTTTAAAATTTCACGGGCCGTAATTTCAATATCCGAAGCTTGTCCTTGAGCACCCCCTAGAGGTTGGTGAATCATCACACGAGAATGTGGTAATCCGGAACGCTTCCCATCTTGACCTGCACATAACAACACTGCAGCCATAGATGCTGCAATACCAGTACAAATAGTCGCTACATCCGGATTAATAAATTGCATGGTGTCGTAAATCCCTAATCCTGCATAGACACTACCGCCTGGAGAATTGATGTAAATTTGAATGTCTTTGCTTTTGTCAGTACTCTCCAAGAAGAGCAATTGCGCCTGAATAATGTTCGCAACGCTATCGTTAATAGCCGTTCCCAAAAAGATGATGCGATCCATCATCAACCTGGAAAACACATCCATTTGTGCTACATTAAGTTGACGCTCCTCAATAATATAGGGCGTTAAGCTACTTACAAGTTCATTGTAGTAGAGCGAATTAACCCCGTGGTGTTTGGTTGCGTATTTTTTAAATTCTTTCCCGAAATCCATAGCTAATGTTTGTATGATTAAATATAGCGATTATTTTTTGTATGCCTCTTTGATAAAGGTATCGTAGCTCACTTTTTTGACCTTTATATTCCCTTTTTCTAAAAACAATTGACGCATTTTCTCGCTCATCACTTGATCAGAAATACGTTTTACTTCATCTTGATTCCCCAAAATACGAGTGGCAATATCATTGAGCTCCTCGTCTTTAACGTCTGTACGCCCAAATTGCAACATTTGTTTTTTAAGCAAGTCTTTGGCGAAAGTTTCCACTTCTTCTCTAGTAATTTGCAAGTTGTTTTCTTGAATGAGTTTAGCCTCGATAAGTTGATAACGTAATCCGCGTTCCGACTTGGCGTATTCTGCCTCTGCTTCTTCTTTAGAAATAGGGTTTTCACCCGCAGTTTGCATCCACTTTTTCAGAAAGGTGTCTGGCAAGGAAAACTTCGTGTTGTCAATCAAACTCTCTGTCATATCATTCACAAACTTCTGGTTGGCTTGTGTTTCAAAATGGCCTGAAGCATCTTCCTTAAGTTTGGTTTTACATTCGGTTGCTGTTTTTACAGCATCTTTCCCAAATACTTTATCGAAAAATTCCTGATCTAAATCTGCCAAAAGGCGATTGTTTTTTTCTTGTAGCGTAAGCGAAACTTCAATGGCTTTTTCAGGAATGCTTCCTAAAACACGCTGCAAGACATGGTCTTCTTTAAACAATCCCTTGGAGCTTAACGCTACTACATCCCCGATAGCAACTTTTTTAAATGCAGATATGGCTTTTTTGCTTTTGAGTTCATCAACTGTAAATGTGGCGCTTTTATTTTCATCAACACCTTCAAACTCTACGTGAACGGTGAGTTCAGTTTCCTTCGAAATTTCTTCTATTGGCACAAGTGAGCCATACTGCTTTTGCAAACGTGCTAATTGTTCACTTACAAAGGCGTCATCAGCTTCAATTTCATAGCGAATTATCGCTTTTTTGTTTGGCAGTTTTACCTCCACGTCGGGGGTAAGCCCGAGTTCAAAATCAAAAGAATAACTTTCTGCTGCCCAATCTATTTCGTCAATAGGTACGGGGAGTGGGTTTCCAAGAATGTCAATTTTTTCGCTATTTAGGTATTCATTGAGAGAATTTTGCAAGGCTTTATTGACTTCATCTACCAAAACAGCTTGTCCGTATTGCTTTTTAACAACGCTCATTGGAATATTACCTTTTCTAAATCCAGGTATAGTTGCACGCTTGCGGTAATCTTTTAATACTTTTTCTACTTGCGGTGCAACTTCTTCTTGTTTTACTTCGACAGTCAAGACGGCGTTTAGCGCATCTACATCTTTTCGCGTTACGTTCATCATTTTGTTTTAATAGCTGGCAAAAGTAGGCTATTTTCAAGGAAGGTCAAAGTGAACATTTAAGGGCATTAATCTAAAAAATCATGCAATGCCTTTGTAAATGCTGTTGGGTTTTCTGCATGCAACCAGTGGCCTGCGTTGTCAATCCATTTTTGTACGGTATTTGGAAAATACTTTTGGATTTTATCACGGTCATCTTGTTGGATATAATCCGAATTTTGCCCTCCTAAAAACAGCGTTTTTCCCTCAAAAGTAGCTTCTTTAGGAGCTTGACCAATGGCATCTAATTTATGTTGCAGCACCTGAATATTGCATTTGAGCTTTAGGGTTCTTTCGGGTATCCATACCAAATTTTTTAGCAGAAACTGCCGCACCCCCACTTCGCGTACAAAAGGAGCAAGTGCCTCATCGGCAGTGGCTCTTGAAGTAAATGTATTGTTATCCAAATACAACAGCCCCTCAATGATAGAAGAAAACTTCCCCGCAACATCATACACTTTTGGGGCAATATCAGCCACTATGAGTTGGCGCACTCGTTCGGGATAATGAAGCGCTAATGTCATGGCGGTTTTTCCACCCATAGAATGCCCCAACACTATGGCATTATCGATATTGCTAGCATCCATGTAGGCAATAATATCTTCTGCTAAAATATCGTAATCAAAAGCTTCGCTATGAAAACTTTTGCCATGATTTCGTTGGTCTATAGCATGGACTTCAAAATACGAAGACCAATATCTGGCATGGCTACGCCAATTGTCGGACATGCCCAAAAAACCATGCAAAATCAGTAGCGGTGTACCTTGTCCTACAACTGTACTGTGAACTAATGGTTCGATAACTTTGCAATGTATTGGTTAATTACATTTTCCAACCCATAATACAACGATTCACACACCAAAGCGTGACCGATTGAAACTTCTAACAATCCGGATATGTTTTGCGCAAAAAACTGAATGTTTTCCAAACTCAAGTCATGTCCTGCGTTGAGTCCAAGTCCAACTTCTTTGGCTTTAGCAGCAGCAGCCACAAAAGGGGCAATCGCTTTTTCTGGGTTTACAGCAAATTGCTCAGCGTAAGATTCTGTATAAAATTCAATGCGATCTGTACCTGTGGCAACAGCAGCCTCCACTTGCGCTTCATCAGGGTCCAAGAATATAGATGTTCGAATTCCGTTTTGCTTGAATTCCTGTATTACCTCTTGTAAAAACGAAAGGTTTGTAATGGTATCCCACCCCGCATTGGAGGTAATGGCATCGGGAGCGTCTGGAACAAGGGTAACCTGTGTTGGCTTTACGCTACACACCAAATCGACAAATTTTGGGATTGGGTTGCCTTCAATATTGAATTCAGTAGTAACAACTGATGGCAATTCGTTTACATCTTTATAGGTAATGTGTCTTTCGTCAGGTCTAGGGTGTACCGTTATACCCTGTGCCCCAAAGAGTTGTATATCACGTGCCATGTGTAGCACATTAGGCATGTTCCCGCCACGTGCGTTGCGCAACGTAGCAATTTTGTTGATGTTTACACTTAATTTTGTCATCGATTTTTCAGGGTATTAGGGAGCAAAAATACAATATTATACATCTTTGCCCTTTTTGGTCTAACTTTGTAGTATGAAGATAGCGCTATACAGTTTAGTTCACGACGATGCAACACTTCGTATTGTATCCAAAATTCTCACTTTTTTTTCTGAAAAAAAAGTGCAGATACAGATTGAAAAAGAACTGGCAGCACACTTTTCGGAGGTATCAGCTACTGCATTTGAATCGCATCATGACATAGATGTTGACACTGCTGTATTTTTTGCTGTAGGGGGCGATGGAACAGTACTTCGTGCTTTGAATTACGTTCGTGAATCTAAGATTCCACTTCTTGGCATCAATACGGGAAGATTGGGCTTTTTAGCTACTGTACAGCCTGATGAAATTGACGCATGTCTTTTAGATATTATAGCCAACAACTACAGTACAGAAGAGCGCAGCGTACTCGAAATTAAAACCAATCCACCACATCCCGAATTGGAAGCGTTTCCGCTGGCATTAAATGAGGTTTCTGTAGCACGAGAAAATACTACTTCCATGATTACGATTCATGCCAAAGTAGATGGCGCCTATTTAAATGTTTATTGGGCAGACGGTTTGGTTGTGGCAACACCTACTGGTTCAACAGGCTATTCGTTAAGTAGTGGTGGTCCAATCATTGCGCCGGACAGTAAATCTTTAGTACTCACCCCTATTGCTCCTCACAACCTAAATGCGCGTCCGTTGGTTTTAGCAGAGGATGTGGAAATTGAAACCCATGTTGAAGGTCGTGGTGACTCACACTTACTCTCGCTCGATACGCGGTTAGTGTCCATTCCCATGCAAACAACTATTTACATAAAAAAGGCAACATGTCCTATTGTTTTTATTCGACCTAGAACGCATAGTTTTTTTGACACCTTACGCAACAAGCTTTTATGGGGACAAGACAAGCGTAATTAACAATAAACTTGGTGATTTTAAGTTTATTAGCATACAGACATCTCGTATGAACCGCATATTATTTTGGTGTATTTTGATGGGTTTTTCTTGCACGGTAGGTCGCGCTCAGCGTCACGAACTGGGGATTCTTGCTGGCGGCGTTAACTATGTAGGTGAGATAGGAAAAACACAGTATTTCAACCCAAAACACTTGGGCTATGGTATCATTTACAGACGAAATCTTACCAAACGCATTGCATTACGTGCACAGTTTAGCAGGGGGATGTACAGCGCTAACGATCGCAACGCAACATATTTAGACCGCCGCTTTAGAGGATTGTCTTTTTCCAGTACTTACACTGCCTGGGGCATAGGCGTGGAAGCAAACTATGTATCTTTTCCTATTGGTGATTTTGGTATTTCCTGGACGCCTTATTTACATGCTGGCGTACAAAGACTGGTTTTTGATGAATTGTATTTTGCCCCTTTTGAGCGTACTGCCACGGCACACGGAAGAAAGATGACAATGAGCGTTCCTTTTGGGGCAGGTATAAAGTTCAATGTAGGACAATATTGGGTTATTGCAGCCGAAGTCCAGCCACAAATAACGATAACTGACAACCTTGACGGAAGCTATCCTAACAAAGAAAAACAGCCAAATGCAAGGCAATTTTCAACAAGTTTAAGCAGTGATTGGTTGGTATTTACTGGGATTTCTATAACTTACGCCTTTGGAAAGTTACCGTGCTGTAGGGAATAAATTATCATGAATCACGAAGAAATTAATCAAGATGCGCTGCCCAAGCACATTGCCATAATAATGGACGGGAATGGACGATGGGCGCATCAGCAAGGGAAAATACGTGTTCGAGGGCACGAAGCTGGTGCAGAGGCAGTGAGAAAAACTGTAGAAGCTGCTGCAAAACTTGGTATTAAGCACTTGACACTTTACGCTTTTTCTACCGAAAATTGGCGTCGTCCTAAAACTGAAATAACTACCCTGATGGGATTGTTGGTACGAACCTTACGTCGTGAGTTGGAACGCATAACGTCAAACAACATAAAACTCAGTGCTATTGGTTCATTGGATAAACTGCCTGCAAATGTGCAGCAAGAGCTCCATCAAGTCATTCAAAAAACTGCTCACAATTCAGGAACACATTTAACACTAGCACTCAGTTATGGCGCCAGAGAAGAAATTAAACAAGCAGTGGTACAGATAAGCCAAAAAGTTAAAAATAACATAATTCCTATTGAAAGTATTGACGAAACCATAATTAATGAGCATCTTTACACGCAAAATTTGCCAGACGTAGATCTGCTCATACGCACTAGTGGTGAGGTTCGCATTAGTAATTTTTTATTGTGGCAAATTGCCTATGCAGAGCTTTATTTTACGAATGAATTATGGCCAGAATTTGACGAAAATTCGCTACACAAGGCAATTTTAAGTTATCAAAAAAGAGAACGTAGATTTGGAAAAACAAGCGAACAACTTACGTAACCACCTGCTCCTTCCCATTTTCTTATGTATTGTCTTTGTAGGTTTTCATCTTGCAAATGCACAAGAAAACACTTACGACAAAGGAAAGATATACTCCATAGGCGAGATTACTGTAACAGGTGTAAAAAGTTTTAGTCCTCAAACTGTTGTTGCTTACACTGGACTTCAAAAAGGGCAACGCATCCAAATTCCTGGGGAGGAAATTAGTGCGACCATTAACAAACTTTGG
>CBFICG010000015.1:0-17528 GCA_965661025.1 Flavobacteriaceae bacterium
CAGGGAACGCACTTTGCTCTTGTAATAACGATGGAATCCCAAGAAGCGACGCCACAAAAACCAAAGGACCGCTAGCAAAACCACCTGTCCCCACTACAACATGTGGACGAAAGCGAATTATAATGGCAAGTGCCTGTAGCAAACTACAAAATAACTTTAGAGGAAATAGCAGATTGCGGATCATGTTTTTTCTGTCGAATCCCGAAATCCACAATCCTTTGATGCGATAACCTGCTTTGGGAACGCGGTGCATTTCCATACGGTTGTATGCACCGACAAATAGTATGGAAGCCTCTGGAAATTGCGCCTTTACTTCGTCGGCAATAGCCAATGCTGGGAAAATGTGACCACCCGTTCCCCCTCCCGAAATGATACATTTAGGCTTCATCGCTCCATATTGCTAAAGGGTTAGATTCATTTTCTTGTGTTATAGCTTTTCGATTGGCACTAACGCTGAGAATGATCCCCACTGCCAAAAATGTCATCCAAAGCGATGTTCCACCACTGCTTATAAGTGGTAATGGTTGCCCCGTAACAGGCAATAGCGCCACTGCAACGCCCATATTGATAAAGGCTTGCGTAACAATGGGAAGCCCCATGGCTAAAACTAACAATTGCCCAAAAAAACTTTCCGATTTATTGGCATTTATCAAAATGCGGAACAATAACAACAGAAACAAGAACAATAAAAACAATGCACCGATCATTCCGTATTCTTCGGCAATAATGGCATAAATAAAATCCGAAGAACTTTGTGGCAACACATTTTTCATCATGCTTTTTCCTGCTCCAATACCCACAATACCCCCCACAGCAACTGCAGCTTTGGCACGTTCAATCTGATAATCTGTGGTATTGGTTCCATTGCCTGAAAAACTTTCAATTCGACTCATCCAAGTATCTACCCGGTTTGGGAAAGCATCTGGATACGCTTTTGCAAGCAGGATAAAAATGACTAATCCTACAATGGCTACAGCCAACATACTCAATAAATACTTTAACGGATACCCGCCCAAAAAGGCTACAACTGCAACCATGAATAGCAATAATAAGGCAGTAGATAAATTTGCAGGTAAGATTAATCCAACCACAATAAATACGGGCATCCAAAGCGGTATAAAACTTTCAGCAAAACGAATTTTGACTTCGCGTTTGGTGGCAAAATAGTCGGCAACATATGCTAGCATAACCACGGTTGCCAAAGTGGACGTTTGGAACGACATGCCTAAAATGGGAATATTTAACCAACGACTTGCATTTGCTCCATCTATAGTATTGCCCTGTAAAGCCGTTAATGTCAGCAAAACAACAACTATTGGAATTCCAATTTTAGCAAGCCCAGAAAAATAGCGGAATGGCACCAAATGTACCGTATACATAATAACCCAACCCACACAAACAATAGCAACGTGCTTGAGTAAGTGTCCAAAAACAGAACCAGAACCCACAACGTAAACCAAGTTTGAACTGGCACTATAAACCGGTAAAAAAGAAAAAATGGATAGCAATACTACTATTCCCCAAATGGATTTATCTCCCTGTAAGTACTGACTTAATCTCACGTTTATAGTTTTCGAACGGCTGCTTTAAATTGATTCCCTCTATCCTCGTAATTCTCAAACAAATCAAAGCTTGCGCATGCCGGTGATAGCAACACTGCATCGCCTTTTGTAGCCAATTTATAAGCTGCTTTTACTGCCATATCCATGCTTTGCGTCTCAACAAGTACATCGACAACGGGAGAAAAAATATCCATTAGTTTATGGTTATCAACCCCTATGCAAACAATTGCTTTTACTTTTTCGTGTACAAGTGGCAATAAAGGAGCATAATCGTTGCCTTTATCAACACCTCCCACAAGCCAAACTGTTGGTTTGGTCATGCTATCGAGGGCATAAAAGGTTGCGTTTACATTCGTGGCTTTTGAGTCATTGATATAAGCTACTTTTAGGATGTTCACCACATGCTCTAAACGGTGAGCTGCCCCTTGAAATGTTTGTAAGCTATCTTGTATTTTTTGATTACTCAGTTGAAATAACTGTGCAATTGTGGCAGCGGCCATTGCATTTTTGGCATTGTGATGACCCCGTAGTGATGGGTTGTCAATTGTAAACATAGACATTGAATTAACGTTCGTGTACGGATGCTGTTTTGCTTTAATCTTGTGGCGGGAAATCCCTGAAGAAATAACATTATCTTCAGCATCGTATAAAAAATGATCGGTTTGAGTTTGATTTTTTAAAAGGTTAAACTTTGCATCGCAATACGCCTCGAAAGAGTTGTCGTACCGATCCAAATGATCTGGAGTAAGGTTTGTGATTACGGCAATATGTGGATGGAATTTTTGAATATGTTCTAGTTGAAAACTACTTATTTCCAATACATAAACTTCATGCTGGTCTTCAATTACAGCTTTGGCAAAACTGTTACCGATATTCCCGGCTAATCCGACATCTACGCCGCCTTCAGTGAGTAAATGATGTGTGAGCATAGCAGTAGTAGTTTTACCGTTGCTCCCTGTTATGCCAATCAGCGTTGCATTGGTATAACTACTTGCAAATTCAATTTCTGAGACTATTGGGATTTGTGCCTTTTCAATGGCAACAATAACAGGTACGTGATTTGGAATTCCAGGGCTTTTTACCACAAGAGATGCCTGCAATATTTTATCTAAGGAATGACCTCCTTCTTCCCAAGCGATTTGGTGTACATTAAATTCTTTCTTTGCCGTAGGTGAAAGGGAACCCGCATCTGACACCAACACTTCCCAATTATTTTGCTGTGCCAACAATGCCGCGCCTACACCGCTTTCGCCTCCACCAAGTACAACTAACTTTTTCATTATCTTACTTTTAGCGTTACAAGACTAATGATAGCAAGCATGATGGCTACAATCCAAAATCGGCTTACAATTTTACTTTCGTGATATCCCAATTTTTGGTAGTGATGATGTAAGGGCGCCATTTTAAAAATGCGCCTCCCCGCTCCAAATTTCTTTTTGGTGTATTTAAAATACCCCACTTGAAGAACCACGGAAAGGTTCTCAATCAAAAACACACCACACAAAACAGGAATGAGTAATTCTTTGCGTACTGCAAGTGCCAACACGGCAATAATTCCACCAATGGTAAGGCTACCTGTATCGCCCATAAAAACTTGGGCAGGAAAGGCATTATACCACAAAAAGCCAACCAAAGCTCCCACAAAAGCAGCCACAAAAACAACCACTTCACTTATCTGAGGTATGTACATTACGTTCAAGTAATCCGCAAAAATGATATTCCCCGATACCCACGCAAATACGCCAAGGGTAAGCACCGAAATAGAAGCCGTTCCTGCAGCTAATCCATCTATGCCATCGGTAAGATTTGCACCATTAGAAACTGCCGTTACAATAAAAATAACTGCTGGAATAAAAATCAACCAAGCATAATCTGATGCTCCATCGCCTGCCCAGGCAATGAGTTGACTGTAATCAAACTCGTTGTTTTTTAGAAGTGGAATGGTGGTTTTTGTCGATTTTTCTTCTTGCATAAAAGTACTTCCACCAACCAATTGTTCTTTTATCGTAACTTCAGGATGGAAGTATAAGGTAGCCCCGACGAGTAATCCAAGGCTTAGCTGACCCACAATTTTAAAACGTCCTTTTAGGCCTGCTTTATCTTTCTTTTTGATTATTAAATAATCATCTAAAAAGCCTATTAATCCCATCCAAACTGTAGTGACTATCAGTAAAATGATATATATATTATCGAGTTTGGTTAGCAGTATAACAGGGATCAATGTGCCGAAAATAATCATCAAGCCACCCATAGTTGGTGTGCCTGCTTTTTCTTGCTGTCCTTCAAGTCCCAAGTCACGGATGGTTTCACCCATTTGGTAGCGTTGCAGCAATGCAATGATGCGTTTTCCCAAAACTGCTGTGACCAATAGTGAAAAAATTATAGCAATCGCTGCTCGAAATGAAATGTACCCAAACAATGATGCGCCTGGGAATTGATATGTTTTCTCTAAGTATTCAAACAGATAGTATAACATTATTTCTTGGTTTCAAGGTGTTGTTTTAGTTCTGCGACATCGTCAAACGGCAAGCGCTTTCCGTTTTGCTCTTGATAGGTTTCATGCCCCTTACCAGCAACCAAAATGATATCTTGAGGCTGTGCCATCACACATGCTGTTTTTATGGCTTGTGCTCTATCTAAAACCGTAAGATATTTATGATTGACTTCCATGGGGACCCCTTTGAGCATATCCGATATAATTTGGTCGGGATCTTCATCCCTTGGGTTATCAGACGTGAAAATGGTCAAATCACTTTTCTCGACGGCTGTTTTTGCCATTATGGGGCGCTTGGCTTTATCTCTATTTCCACCACAACCCACTATGGTAATGAGTTTTTCGTTTCTTGTGCGTAATGCTGCTATGGTATCCAGTACTTGTGCAAGCGCGTCGGGAGTGTGCGCATAATCAACAATGGCCGTAATTGAGGTATTGGTAACCGTTTGAAAACGTCCTGCTGCCCCTTTAAGAGTACTCAAAACAGGTAAAAGCTCGCCTTTTTCAATGTCCAACAGTATGCCAATAGCGTAAACACAAATAAAATTTGCGGCATTAAACGTACCAACTAAAGGGGTCCAGACTTCGTCGTGCTGTAGCTTGAGTAGCATCCCTGAAAAACTTTTCTCTAATACTTTTGTATGAAAATCAGCAATGCTTTTTATGCCAAAAAAGTGTTTTGTAGCATTGGTGTTTTGCAACATAAACCTTGCATTCTTATCATCGGCATTAGAAAGGGCAAAAGCATCTTTTGAAAGTGTGTCAAAGAATATTTTTTTTGTGTCTCGGTAGGTTTTAAAATCTTTGTGATAATCTAAATGATCGTGCGTAAGATTGGTGAAAACACCTCCCGAAAACTGAATATCAGCAATTCTGTCTTGGTCAATGCCGTGTGAAGAAACCTCCATGAAACAGTGGGTAACGCCCTGATCTACCATAAGACGTAAAATTTTATTGGTCGTAAGCGAATCGGGAGTTGTGTGTTTGGTGGTCAATATCTTTTCGCCAATTCGGATGTCTACCGTAGACAACAGCCCCGTGGTGTACCCCAATTGATGAAATAATTGAAACGCCATGGTAGCCACGGAAGTCTTGCCATTAGTACCTGTAACTCCAATGAGTTTGAGCGCTGCGCTTGGGTTATTGAACCAATGCTTGGCTACCGTTGCTAATGCGCGACGTGAATTGGCGCAGGTAACATACGTAACATCTTTTTGAAGTATTTTTGGAATCTCTTCGCACAATACTGCTACAGCGCCATTTTTAACGGCGTCAGGAATGTGTACATGTCCATCCTGTACCGTTCCTTTAATAGCTATAAATAACCCTCCTTTCTCAAGAGTTCTTGAGTCAAATGTTATGTTAGTAATATTGATATGCGTACTCCCCGAAACCGATTGCAACGGAACCCCAAACAAGATGTCTTTTAGTACTTTCATGTTAGGGTTAGTATTACGGTTTGATTCTTTTTAAGCTGAGTACCAGGATATTGAGATTGACGCAACACTTTTCCTTTGCCTTTGAGTGTTACAGAAACGCCCAAATTTTCTAGTAAGGCAACTGCCTCCATCGCAGACCAACCACGAACATCTGGCATCCGTTCACTGTTTAATAATTCGGTAACATTTGGTTTGTTATTGTGGCGTGATAACACCGCTATTTTATGTAGCGGTACGCTGCTTTTTTGCGGAATGTCATGAATGACCGATTCTGCAATTTTTTTAAAAACGGGGGCAGCCACCACATTGCCGTAGTACCCAATTTTTTTATTGGGTTTATGTATGACAACAATGCATGAATAGGTTGGGTTTTGAGCTGGAAAATACCCAACAAAACTGGAAACATATTGAACGTTATCTGTGGTATAATCCACCTGACAGGTACCCGTTTTCCCCGCAATTGAAAGTTTCTGATCATATATATTATGAGCTGTTCCCCATTTATTTTTAACCACGCCCTCCATCAGCTTTTGTAATTTCGACCGTGTTTCATCCGAACAAATAGCTGGATTTATTACCTTTTTGGGATATGATTGCACTAGGTTTCCGTCCAAGCTTCGCACCGATGAAACAAATCGGGGCATAACAAGTTCACCATTATTGGCAATAGCATTGTAGTAGCTTAGTGTTTGCAGTGGTGTTAGCGAAACCCCATACCCAAATGCCATCCACGGCAAATCCAAACCGTCCCAATCTGCATCTTTAGGGTGCGGGATTTTAGGCATTCCTTCTCCCGAAATCGCTAAACCTAAAGGTTTGTCCAATCCCATTGCTAAGAGTCTATCTGTGAATTGTGATGGATTTTCCTTGTAGTTCTCGTAAATGAGTTTTACAATACCGGTATTTGAGGATCGCTCAAAAACCTGACTAACAGGGATAACTCCATAACCTCCCCTTCTTGAGTCGCGGACATGATATTTGCCATAAAATGTCAATTTGCCTTTTTCAGTATCCACCATTGTTGTGGTGTCGATGACCTTGTCTTCGAGTGCCGCCATAAGAGCAAACAGCTTAAAAGTTGACCCTGGCTCATGCGCTTCGCCTACGGCATAATTCAGTCGTTCAAAATATTTATCATCTTTTGTTCTGCCCAAATTGGAGATGGCTCTAATCGCTCCTGTTTTGGTTTCCATAACAACCACCGTTCCGTGTTCGGCTTCATATTTTTCTAAGGCACCAAGCAACGCATGATGGGCAACATCCTGTAAATTAATATCGAGTGTTGTCCACACATCCAAGCCATCGACAGGCTCTTGTTGATAATCGTTTGTAAGGGGTTTCCATTGCCCTTTGGCAATACGTTGCCTTAATTGACGTCCGGGTTGACCTCTTAATGGAACGCCGTAGGCACCCTCTAAGCCTACTTTGACATAAGTCCCATTTGGATTACGCTGCTCGTAGCCAATAGTGCGCTCTGCCATTTTTCCTAGTGGTAAATCTCTAACAAACTGACGTTCTACAATAAATCCGCCACGCACTCCCCCCAAACGAAATATTGGAAACCTACGCATACGCTCATAATGCGGATAAGATAATCGGCGTGCAATGAGTTGGTAACGACTGCCTTTTGCACGAGCATTACTCAATATTTTTTCGTAATAATTACTTGACTTTCCAAGCATCGCAGCCAATGAATCGCTCAAAGCACCTAATTCTTGCTGAAAAACTCTACTACTGACTGTTACTGCATCAAAATGAATGGAATATTTTGAAACAGAAGTTGCTAGCAGACTACCGTCTTTGGCATAAATGTTTCCACGCACAGGCAAAACCTCGACATTTTTAACGCTTCTTTTTTCTGCTAATGCACGGTATTTTTCACCCTGCGTTAGCTGCAACGAAACCAATCGATATCCTACCATAATGCCAAGCATAAAAAGCACAAATACAACTAGATAACCCCGAGAAATCATATTTTCTTGCTTATTCATCTGCCTGCACAATTATTTTTATAGCTGCCTTTTCTGGTGGAAAAATTCCCTTTATTTGCAATCTATTTGCCAGTTGGGTTTCCATACGCTTATGCATTACTTGCTCACGCACTGAAACAAACTCGCTACGCACCGCTTGAAGTTCATTGCTAGCCTTTGCTATCTGAACCACTTTTTGATCAACTTTGTGAGAAGCGGTTATCATTAGTCCTGCGAGAAAAAACACAAACAGAATAAATCGCCAATTTTTTGATGCGCCTTCTTGCACTAAAAATGTTCCTTTAAGCAGATTTAATATCCCTGTTTTCATATGCGTTCCGCTACGCGCAATTTTGCGCTTCTCGCTCTGTTGTTTTGGTTGATTTCGTTATGCGAGGGCAATTGCAGTCCGCCGCACTTTTTAAAATATCTCTCTGGATTTCCAAATGCATCTTTGATAGGCTCACTTTCAAAATTCCCATTTTGAATAAATCGCTTTACCAAACGATCTTCAAGTGAGTGATAACTGATTACACTTAGTCTGCCGCCAACACCCAATATTGTTTTGCATTGCAATAAAAAATCTTGTAAAACCTCCATTTCTTTGTTCACTTCCATGCGCAACGCCTGATAAATTTTAGCAAGTATCTTGTGCTCATTGCCTTGTGGTAAAAAATCGGAAAGCAGCGTGTTAAGCTCTTGGGTTGTGCTTATTTGACTCGTTCTGTTTTTTACAATATGATGTGCCAACTTTCGCGCATTGCGTAATTCCCCAAGCTCAAACAACAAATCAGCCAATTCAATTTCTGAATATGTATTTACAATGTCTTTGGCGGTTTGTTTTTGCTGCTGATTCATACGCATATCTAATGGCCCATCAAATCGAATCGAAAAACCTCTTTCGGGCGTATCAAACTGATGCGAAGAAACACCCAGATCGGCAAGAATCCCATCTACTTGAGCAATGTTGTGAAAGCGCAAAAAACGCTGCAAGTGCTTAAAATTGTGCGGAATTAGGGTGAATCGTACATCATTAATGCTATTTTTTTGCGCGTCTTGGTCTTGATCAAAAGCAAAAAGCTGGCTGTTGTCATCAAGCTGGTTTAAAATTTCTTTGGAATGACCGCCGCCGCCGAATGTTGCGTCTACATAAACCGAAGCGGGCTTGATATTGAGCCCTGTAACAGATTCTGACAGCAACACGGGCTTATGATACATCGTCTCCGTCATCTCCCATTACTTCTTCTGCCAAAGCAGCAAAATCTACTGCTGCTTCGTCAATTGCTTTTTCGTAGTGCTCCGCATCCCAAATCTCAATGATATTCACAGCGGCAGAAAGCACCACCTCCTTTTGGATATTGGCTATACGAGCTAAATCGCGTGGAATTTGCAACCTGTCGGTAACATCAAGCTCCACAACTTTTACCCCTGCAGTAAAGCGGCGTATAAAATCGTTATTCTTCTTTTTGAATCTATTGAGCTTATTTATTTTTTCCATAAGCACACTCCATTCTGCAAGAGAATACAACTCCAAACACGGTTGAAAAACAGCACGCTTTATCACAAATGCCTGATGGCGCGTACCTGCGAGTTGCTTTGTTAAAGCAGCTGGGATTTTTACCCTTCCTTTTGGATCTGCTTTACATTGATACGTTCCTATTAGATGCGACACGTTGCTATTTTTAGGTCTTGTTTTGAATCAAAAATACTAAAAAATTACCACTTTTTACCACTTTTTACCACATTGTTAATAAGTTTTACCACCACAATAATATTTCATTTAGTCTGTTGAAAATCATGGTGTTAAACTGTAAAGTGTTGTTTTAAAGCAAGGGGAGATTTTGATTTTGACTTTTATTGCGCAAATAAAAAAATGCGTGAGGCTTGGAGTAGAATTACCTATATTTGCTCTTCATTTTACATATATGCAAAATTCACTCACAGAGTCGGGGCGTTTTAGATATTTTGAAAAAGGCGAAGGCGTTCCGCTTGTAATTTTACACGGTTTAATGGGTGGATTAAGCAACTTTGACGGAGTCGCAACTCACTTTCCTGACCTTGGATACAAAGTAGTTATTCCAGAACTCCCGCTTTACGATTTACCGTTACTAAAAACGAACGTAAAAGAATTTGCATATTATTTACGCGATTTTATTACGCATTTGTGCGAAGAAAAAGTAGTTCTCATCGGAAATTCCTTAGGCGGACATATCGGCTTACTGCACACCAAGTTGTTTCCTGAAAAAGTAAAGGGACTGGTCATTACTGGAAGCTCTGGCCTATACGAAAACGCTATGGGCGAAAGCTATCCAAAACGTGAAGATTACGATTATATTCGAAATAAAACCGAAGAAGTTTTCTATGATCCAAAAATAGCCAGTAAAGAAGTAGTAGATGATGTTTTTGAAACCGTAAACGATAGAAAAAAACTCATCAAAATCCTTACCATTGCCAAAAGTGCTATTCGTCATAATATGGCAAAAGAATTACCCCATATTACTACACCAATAGGTATTATTTGGGGAAAACAAGATAATGTAACACCTCCTAATGTAGGCGAAGAGTTTCATAAGCTTTTACCAAATTCTACACTATATTGGATTGACAAATGCGGGCATGCCCCCATGATGGAGCATCCTGCACTTTTTAACGAATACCTTTCAAGCTGGCTCAGCGAAAATAACATGTAGCCATGCGCATCAAAAATGCAAGGTTTATAGTAAGTAATGCTCGTGTAGCACAATGCCCAAAGACGAACATACCAGAATTTGCTTTTATTGGGCGTTCCAATGTTGGAAAATCTTCTTTAATAAACATGCTTACTGACCGAAAACAATTGGCAAAAACCTCGGGTAAGCCTGGAAAAACTCAACTTATCAATCACTTTTTGATTAACGAACAGTGGCATCTTGTGGACTTGCCGGGCTATGGCTATGCGCGTGTTTCAAAAAAAAATAAAAAGGAATTTCAGCAGTATATTACGGATTACTTTATTGCAAGAAAGCAACTTGTGACTGCTTTTTTACTTATAGACATACGGCACGAGCCACAAGAAATAGACTTGGCGTTTATGGAGTGGTTGGGTAGGCAGAATATCCAATTTTCTATTGTATTTACAAAAGCAGACAAGCTCTCAGAGCGCACTATTGAACCAACTGTAAAAACATATCTCAATACACTTTTAGAAGGCTCTTGGGCAGAGGTACCTCCACATTTTGTTACTTCATCTACAGCAAAAATGGGGAAAGATGCCGTTTTGACATATATCGAGTCACTACTCTAATTTGCTTTCTTAACTTCTTTAAGTTTCCGTTCTGTAGCAAAAAAATCACAAAACTGCTGCATGGCCTCAGCCATTTGAGTGTCTTCTGTTGCTCTTAAATACGATTCTCGGATACCTACCAGCGTTTGATGTACAAAAACTTGCATTTGGTCTACAGGCATTTCTTTTGTCCATAGGTCAATGCGAGCACTTTCTTGAGATTCTTTATTCCAAGTACTTAGAAAAAAGGCCTCCATATTTTGCTGTGTTACTCCGCCGTCGGGAGCAGACCATTGCATTTGTTCAGGCGTTTGGTTTTCGTCTAACGTTACGCTTAGCGTGATATCTGATTTTTGTTGCATATTATGGATTGTATCTAGATTTTTTTAATATTTCTTGGGCGTTTGCATTTAGGGCTTTTTGAAGCGTTACACCAGTTCTTTTTTGATATGCTTTTACCATCCGATAGCCAATCCACTGCCCTATTCGTCCAGGGGATTTCTCGTCCAAATAAGAATAAAATTTTGAATACGGGCTGGGAGTTAAAAATCTATAACGAAGGGTTTCATCCGTAGAAAACAAAAGTTCATTATCAATAAAAAAACGCCACACATCAGATTCATGCTCCAATGCCCAATCCCATTGAATTTGGGAATATTGTATATGATTGTGCGCTGGCGTTTTGGGTGCCAAGTATTCATGGAGCAGTAAGCGTTTACCGTGCGTAATCATTCGGCTTAAAAAGGCTCTGTCGTTTGTTTTTGGAATGAATCTTTCGGAAATAGCATCAATAATCTCAGCTTCCAAATGTGCAGGAATCAGTTTACTTTTGATATAAAGTGGAATACCCTCGTAGAGCGGATGCGATGCGCCAAGATATGTGTCGATAGAAATAAGTAAGAGGGTGTCGGCGTCTACAGTGCGAAGAGAATAATCTACATCTGTAAGAAGGGTAATAACTTTATTTGGCAACGTTTCGTTGGGAAAATAATATTTGGCGTGCTGAAGCACGTTTTCGGTCCGTTGATGTAAATCGTTCTTAAACAGCGATTGTGTCGCTTGATAAAGCGCTTGTTGCAACGAATCAGAGCGCTTGTCTTGCCAAACCGAATATGGCGTTTGGGAAGGAAAAAAATAGGGAAATCGAAAAATCAAACTGTCTAATGGCGAATCTAGATCACCAAAAAATAATTGCTCAAAGCGAATTAACTCAAAAGATATTTCGGGCAAGTCTTGTGATTTTGGATGTGTGGAAGACACGCATCCAACAACAACAAGGAGAATGCCAAAAGACACGACTTTTTGATACCAAAAAAATCTCTTAATTTTACGTAGTATTTGAGTTCCCATTACGGCTCTAAAGATACAAATGCTATGAAAAACAACGAAGTAATTAAACACATTGTCAAATGGTTAAAATCCTACGCCAAAGAAAGTGGCATGAAGGGTTTTGTAGTGGGTGTTTCAGGTGGTATAGACTCCGCACTTACCTCAACACTATGTGCCAAAACAGGACTCCCTACGCTGTGCTTGGAAATGCCCATAAAACAACAAAAAAATCAGATTGATAGGGCGCAAGAACACATCCAATGGTTAATGAAAGGTTTCACTAATGTAACTGGGAAAACTATTAATCTAAATACTGTTTTTAGCTCATTTTCAGACGTGACGAGTGCAAATGATTCAAGCGACGCAGCACTGCTATCACTTGCAAACAGCCGTTCTAGATTGCGTATGGCAACACTGTATTATTTTGCTTCACGACATCGCTACTTGGTGGCGGGGACAGGCAATAAAGTGGAAGACTTTGGTGTGGGTTTCTACACCAAATACGGCGATGGCGGTGTGGATCTTAGTCCAATTGCCGATTTGATGAAAACTCAAGTAAGGGCACTTGCCAAAACGTTAGAAGTAAGTGAAACCATTTTGCAAGCTCCGCCAACAGATGGTCTTTGGGACGACGACAGAAACGATGAAGAACAGTTGGGTGCTACCTATGAAGAGTTAGAGTGGGCCATGTACCAGCACAATGCAGGCAAAAAAGCCATAGATTTTGTAGGAAAAAACGCACACATTATGGACGTGTTTTTACGTCATCACAACGCTAACAAACACAAGATGCATCCAATTCCCGTTTGTGAAATACCAAAGCGGTTCATGTAACGTAAATGTTAAATTTTCGATTTAGTCAAAGTTTTCTATCTATTAAATCACATTTTTTTTACTTTAGTAGGCAACAACTAAATCAATGATACGCGTTTTTGTAGCCGATGCACATCCCATAGTTTATAAAGGAATAAAGGCGGTATTTCGCAATTCAACAGAAATTAATATTGTAGGAAAAGGACTTCACTACAGAGAGCTTTATGATTTTTTAAATACCAAAAAGGTATCTGTTGTCTTATTGGAATTGGAATTACCTGGCTTTGAGGGCATTCATTTACTAAAAGAACTCAAAGAAAAGCACCCTAAAGTGCGTTTCTTGATTTTTAGTACACTTAAAGAAGAAGTTTACGCAATAAATTCGCTTAAAGCAGGTGCTTCTGGCTATTTGTCAAAAACAAACCCATTAAGTCGGCTTAGAGAAGCTATTCTTAAAATTAGTGCTGGTGGCGTATACATTACCAACGATTTGGCAGAACTTATTGCATTTAATCAAGCAGGAGCTAATCCGCTTTCGGCTATTGAAAAATTATCACAACGTGAAATTCAAGTGCTTAGACTACTCATTAATGGTCGAAAGAATATTGAAATTGCTTTATCACTGAGCATTAGCGATAAAACAGTAAGTACCTACCGCGCACGAATTATGAAAAAACTGAATGCCAAAAACATTATTGATTTGGCGCGAAAAACCCAAGAAATTGATTTAGACTTGTACTAAACTACACGGTTTAGTCTTCCGCTTAGCAGCGTTTTCAGTTTGTGATATTGCACAATTTCTTCCAATAATTCTTTGTGATGTTCCTCTTGATTTTCTTCTGTTTTTTCTTGAAGTGTTGAAACTTTTTCATCAATTAGTTGACATCTGAAGCGCAAAATAATTTCATGTACCCATTTTGGCAATGACTTTGATTTGTCCGCTACAAAAATATTTTTTCGTTCCCAATCATGAAGGGTGTACTGTTCGTCTTGTAAAAGTAAATCCGAAACTTCAGTAGCAAGTTCGGGGGACAAAGTAGATACAAAAGAATCCATTTGCATTTCGCCTTGTTCGTTAAGGATATTTAAAATTTTTGGATAAAGTGATTTAAAGGCAGTTGTGGTAAAATCGATTTCGTCTTGTTGCAAATCCAAGTAAATCTTTTCAAAAACTCGAGATGTAGTCTTCGTAGTAATCATTTTTAAATCTCCAGACTTTGCATCTGTTTGCAAAATAGGCTCCTCAAACTCTACCTTTTTGTTACCATAAAGCAATAAAATTTTAATGATGTTTTTTTCCAACTCAAAACGTGTGTTGGCCTGCGGTATACGTTGTGCATTGGCCACCAATGCCATAGGTTGGGGAGGCGCTTGCTTAGGTGGTTTGGCCACATTTTTTTGCATCACTTGTGCCAACGTTGCAAAAAGGGCTTCTTCACTAATATTCATTAGTGTGGCACATGAACGCACATACACCTCTTGTTTAATTCTATCAGGAATTTTGGCAATACTTTGTACCATTTCCCGAATGGTTTCCGCTTTTTTTATAGGATCTTTAGCGGCTTCATCTACAAGAAGCGCAGCCTTAAATTGAATAAAATCTTTAGCGTTTTCAGACAAAAACACTTCTAAGGCTTCTTTGGTATGCGCACGAGCAAAACTGTCTGGATCTTCACCTTTTGGAAAAGAACATACACGAACATTCATTCCTGCTTCCAGTATCAAATCAATACCGCGAAGTGATGCTCGTAATCCCGCTGCATCGCCATCAAAAAGAACAGTAATGTTTGGCGTTAACCTACGAACCAATCGTATTTGCTCTGCAGTGAGTGCGGTGCCCGATGAAGAAACCACGTTTTTTACGCCACACTGGTGCATCTGAATAACATCCGTATAGCCTTCTACCAAAAAGCAATTATCTTCCTTTGCAATGCTTTGCTTTGCTTGATAAAGTCCATAAAGCACCTTGCTTTTATTGTAAATCTCGCTTTCGGGAGAGTTCATGTATTTCGCTGCTTTATTTTCTTGCGTAAGAATACGACCGCCAAAGCCCAAAACGCGTCCTGACATACTGTGAATAGGAAACATCACCCGACCTTTAAAACGATCAAATTTTTTCTGCTCCTTGACAATAGTTAACCCCGTCTTTTCTAAATAATCCAATTGATAGCCTGCCTTTAAGGCTGCATCTGTGAGTGCGCTCCATGCATCGGGCGAATAGCCCAACTGAAAATCGCGAATGGTTTCAGCGGTAAAGCCACGCTCCTTAAAATAACTAAGCCCAATCGCCTTACCTTGTGTTGTTTCCCAAAGTGAATCTTGAAAAAAACTAAGCGCAAAAGAGCTTACCAAATACATGCTTTCCCGCGTATTCGCCACCGCTTTTTGTTCGTAGTTTTGCTCGGTTTCCTCTATTTCAATATTGTATTTTTTTGCCAAATAGCGTATGGCTTCTGGATAGGAAAAGTGCTCGTGTTCCATCAAAAAAGCAATGACATTGCCTCCTTTCCCACTCGAAAAATCTTTCCAAATTTGTTTTACTGGCGAAACCATAAAACTAGGGGTTCGCTCATCGGTAAATGGACTTAGTCCTTTGAAATTAGAGCCCGATTTTTTGAGTTGCACAAAATCGCCAATAACCTCCTCAAGCCGGGCGGTATCAAAAACAGCATCAATGGTGGATTTATGAATCACAACTAAAAATAAGCTCTAAAATACGTATTTCGTTGAAGTTATTTCTTCCGCTCAATCACATAACACACCATTTCTTCAAGTGCATCTCTGAATTCATTTTGCGGAAAGCCGTGTAATTGTTCCAATGCTTTGTCTTTAAAAGCATGCATTTTTTCGGTGGCGTAGTCCAAGCCGCCTTGTTTTTTAACAAATGTAATTACAGCTTTTACCCTTTTTTTATTTTTATTGTGATGACGTACCGATTCCAACAACCACTTTTTTTCTTTAACGCTCGCTTGGTTCAACACATAAATAAGCGGTAATGTCATCTTTTTTTCTCTAATGTCAATCCCTGTGGGTTTTCCGATTTTAGTTTCGCTGTAATCAAATAAGTCATCCTTAATTTGGAATGCCATACCGATATTCTCTCCGAAAGCACGCATTTTTGAAATAAGATCCTCAGAGGCATAAACAGATGCCGCACCAAGGGCACAACAACTTGCAATAAGTGTTGCTGTTTTTTGACGAATAATCTCAAAGTAAACCTCTTCATCGATATCTAAACGGCGGGTTTTTTCAATTTGCAGCAATTCCCCTTCGCTCATTTCACGCACAGCTACAGATATAATTTCAAGCAAATCAAAATCTTTGTGATCTATACAAAGAAGCAATCCTTTGGAAAGAAGATAATCCCCAACTAAAACCGCAATTTTATTTTTCCAAAGCGCATTAATAGAAAAAAATCCTCGCCGCTGATAGCTTTCGTCTACTACATCATCATGTACTAATGTTGCGGTATGAATGAGCTCTATAACAGATGCAGCACGATAGCTGCGCTCATTTACCTCATTTTTGCCTAACATTTTTGCCACCAAAAAAACAAACATAGGACGCATTTGTTTTCCCTTCCTATTTACAATGTAGTATGTAATTCTGTTGAGCAGTGCCACGTGAGAACGCATAGACGCGGAAAACTTTTCCTCAAAGTGTTCCATTTCAATGGCAATAGGTTGTTTAAGCTGTTCTACAATTTTCATTGGGGCATAAATATACAACTTCACACATTAGAAACGTGCTAAATGGCTGATTTTGAATTATGAAATAGCTTTATTTGCCAGTTGACCACAGGCCGCATCGATATCTTTGCCACGTGAGCGGCGAATCGTGACAGGAATCTGATGCTTAGTGAGCTGGGAAACATACAATTCTATAGCGTCTTCTTTTGCTTGTGCAAATCGATCATCCCCAACAGGATTGTATTCGATTAAATTGACTTTACATGGAGTATCCTTACAAAAGCGCATCAAAGCTTTCACATCCTCAATACTGTCATTCACATCGTTCCATACCACATATTCGTAGGTGACGCGTTCTTTGGTTTTAGAGTACCAATACTCAATGGATTCTTGTAATGCAGTGAGTGGGAAATTCACACTAAACGGCATGATGTTATTTCGGGTTTTCTCAATGGCACTATGCAACGAAACCGCAAGTTTAAAGCGTGGGTGCTCATCTGCCATTTTAACAATCATTTTTGGAATCCCAGAAGTGGATACCGTAATTCGCCGCGGCGACATCCCCATTCCTTCAGGGCTAGTGATTTTAGCAATCGCTTTCATCACGTTTGGGTAGTTCATCATGGGTTCGCCCATTCCCATAAAAACAATATTGGACAGTGGTCGATTAAAATGTTCCGAACTTTGTCGATTGAGCGTAGCTACTTGGTCGAAAATTTCATCAGGATTTAGATTGCGCATGCGTTTGAGCTGAGACGTTGCGCAAAACGTACAATCCAAACTACATCCTACTTGACTGGAAACACAAGCTGTAGTTCTTGTTTTTGTTGGAATCAAAACCGATTCTACAATTTTACCATCGTGAAGGCGAACGGCGTTTTTTAGCGTGCCATCGCTGCTTTGTTGCACTTGAGCTACATCCGTATGGTTTATACTATAATGATTGGAGAGCAACAAGCGATGCGCCTTG
>CBFICG010000016.1:0-17336 GCA_965661025.1 Flavobacteriaceae bacterium
TGCAATTAATGACTTAAACAAAAAACACTTTCCTTACTATAAGAAGGTGTCTTTTTTATTTTTTGATTATTTGAATCGTTGTTGAGTCTCCATCTTCTTTTAATACAGAAACAAAATAAATTCCAGTTTTTAGACTTGAGACATTGATACGTACACTATTGTCCAATTTAGGTGTTGGTAGTTTAATTTTTTCCCCTAAAATGTTATGAACTGATATGGATTCTTGACCATTTAAATGAATTAAATGAATTACATCATTTACTGGATTTGGATATGCTATTATACTTGATGATAACCTTAAGGGACCATTTGTAGATAAGGGTGCTGAGTACTCATAAGCACCAATATCGATTATATTTTCGGCAGAAGAAAAATCGACTTCACTAATTCCTTGATTAACCAATGAAAAATCATCAATGTAGTAGTCAACTCCATCTCCATCACTAACTTCAGGGCCTTTTACATACAAAAAGCTTTTATCGTTTTGGGTATGTGTATAGTCATCTTTAAGTTGAACCCAACCACTTGCTGTTGCCGTATCACTATATAAGTGGTTATAAGTATCTGCGTTTTCTTCTGTAGTTGCTCCATTTACAGTTGACTTTACTGTGAGTTGAACCCTACCGCTTCCTTGTGCCAATTTTACCCAAACATAAAACGTATAGGTTTCTCCAACGGTAAGAATATTGTTCAAATCTATTCTTGGACTATGATAATTGGCTTTTCTGCTAGATACCTTTAAACTTGTTGTTCCTGTTTTTGCAGTTTCTGTGCTTTGAGCTACATTGATATTTCCAAAAGCATACCAGCCATCTAAAGCTGTTTCAAAACTACTTGACGAAAGTATCTCGTTGGAAGAAATGGGTCTTGGGTTTTTATTTATGTCTAAAGCAGGAGAATACTTGGCATTGCCAGCATTTATTGCAGGAGAATTAGCGGACAATGAAAAATCTGTATCATTTAGATATCCCGTCCATTGTGCCATATTCTCTGCGTCATTTGCAATAGTTGGTGCTGAAACAAAAAGTGGATCTACATCAACTTGATTGCAACACGTTATAAAATTATATACTTGACCTGTACTATTTGTTGGAAGTTTACCATTTAAAAACAAATTATTTGTTACAGTTCTCACGCCACTAAAGTTAAGTGTTTCTAAAGCAGAAAAGTTACTATCACGTGTTACTACAATATTATTAGCAACAGTTATATTTTTTATAAAGTTTGCCTTAATTCCTCCAACTTTTTGACCCCTGTGGGCGGGATTTCCTTCAGCTTCAACTGAAATATCTTGAATGATTTCATGAACTCCGTTAAAGTAAATGGTATTGTTTTGAATCACAACAGATGCTTCAAGCGAACGATCAAAATTTATACCGTTTTTACCATTATTTACACAAAGATTATTTTCAATTAGAAAAGTTCCCATGTAGTTATCGTCGCTTCGAGTAACATAGATACCTTGTCCATCTAGAATACTATTGTAAGCAGCATTGCCGTACTGTTGGCTAGGTGGAATAGAGTTATCTGGTTGTGATGTCATAAAAAATGGAATCCTATTCCAGTTGTTATACACCACATTCCCACGAATAATCATTTTAGTATCCATAGTATTGTTTACGGCACTTGCAATGGTTTCCGCAAATACGATGGCACTTGACGCAGATGAGGTCCACCAAGTGGTATTGTAGACCGTATTGTATTCAATAGTAACATAATCACTATCATTAAACCTGATTCCTGATCCCGGTGTGTTGTATACTGTATTGTTTCGTATAGTAATGTGGTGATGTGACCCATAGCCTCCCCAAATTCCTTTTCCAGAAAAGTAACTTACGGAATTACTGTAAGCCGAGCCACTTCCAGTTTCATTAAACAATTGAATTTTATAGTTTCGATCAGCAATGGCTTGGCTATAGTTAATATTCGCACTAGGCCCCTCAACTTCAAACCCTTCAATTGTAACATAATTTACCCCATTTCCTAAAAGGATACCTCCTTTTCCATCAAATTCAATTTTAGGTGTATGAGATTCATAATTTTTTAAAGTAATATACGCCCCCTCTTGTCCAGATTTGTTAATGGTGACTACGTGCGGATTGTTAGTGTTTTGATATGGAGATAAATTAACAGTACCATATCCATTATTACGGTAGACACCATTCATTACATATACGGTGCCTCCTGGCTCAACAACTTGCACCCCCTTGTTGATGGTTGCAAATGGAGCTGCCTCAGTTCCCAAATTTGAGTCACTTCCAAAAGGAGGAGGGGCTACATAGTAGTCTTGTGCAAATAATTTAAAAGTGATGCTAATCACGAGTAACATAGATAAATTTCTTTTTTCGAAAAGAATTTTTTTTAACATCATTTAATCTATTTCCTACAAAGGCATGAATATAATTAGCCAAAATATTACATAGCCCCTTAACCTAATACAAGGTTTGAGTAAAAAAATGTAAATAATGGATAATTGTTTAAAATATGATAAAATCCTGCATGGTATAGTATGAATGAAACAAATGTTTTAGTGAATAAATCAAAAGTTTTAAAATTTATTTAATAAAAATTTGATTTTTATGAAAAACAATAACCAATGAAAAATCACATATACAAATTTTTATTTTTATTGGCTCCATTATTCGTTTTTTCGCAGGGAAAACTGATCAAGGGAACCGTAAATGACAATAATGGTAGCCCTCTTCCTGGCGCAACTATTCAAGTTAAGGGTTCAGACAACATAGGTGCAATAACCGATTTTGACGGAAAGTTTTCTTTAACTCTTTCTTCAACAGATTCAAATATAGTTGTATCATATGTTGGATTCATTAGTCAAGAAGTAGATGTTACGAATCAAAGCGCTATCGTTATTTCATTGCAACAAGACATTTCTGAGCTTCAGGAGGTTGTTGTTGTTGGATACGGTACAGTACTAAAAAGCGACTTAACAGGCGCTGTATCATCAGTGAAGGTCGATGAAAACTTATCTCGTCAAATAAATTCAATTGACCAACTGATTCAAGGGAGGGCAGCTGGAGTTCAAGTTACGCAGAGTGCTGGAAACCCAAATGCTGGAGTAAGTGTGAGAATTCGAGGGACAAACAGTTTAAGAGGAAATAACGAACCTCTTTATGTTATTGATGGTATAATTGTATCTTCTGCTGCTGAGGATAATATGCAAGTTGATCAGTCGACTGGTAATACTGGTCAAGACGTACAAAGTGGACTAAATGGAATTAATCCACGCGACATAGAGAATATAGAAGTGCTTAAAGACGCATCTGCTACTGCTATATATGGTTCACGTGGAGCAAATGGAGTGGTTCTAATTACTACTAAAAGTGGTGTTAACGAAGGGGATAAAGGCAAAATAAATGTTTTTAACAATGTTACTTTAAGTTCAATTTATAAAACATATGACGTTCTTGATGGTGTTGGTTATGCTGAATATCAAAATGCAACTCAGGAATTAGCAGGGAATACCCCAAGATTTTTGATACAAGGAGATCAAGTATATTCCTACAGACTAGATACAGATGGAAATGTTTCTACATCTCCGAATGATGTACCACTAACAATTCGTAACTGGCAAGATGAAATTTACAATACTAGTGTTAGTAGTAATGTAGGTGTTTCGTTTTCAGATGGAAATGACAAAGGAAATTTTTATATATCAGCTGGTGTAAGCGATCAACAAGGAATTGTAAAAACTTCTTCTTTTAATACTGCTGATCTAAGGTTGAATTTAGATTACAAACTGTCAAAAAAGTCTAAAGTGACTGCTAGAATGAGTGCTTTTTTAAGTAACTCGGATTTTTCTGCAGGAGGCGATAAAATTGGAGGCGATAGAAACTTTGTTCAGCAACTTGTTGGATTTAGACCTCTTGTAAATAACAATCCTGATATAATTATTGACGATAATGATTTAGGGGTTGGAAACCCATTAACCTTTATAGAAGATTTTACTGACAATACCTCAGAAAATAGAATTTTTGCTTCACTAGCTTATCAGTACGATTTTAATATAAATGGACTTCAGTATGAACTCAGATTGGGAGGAAATTTACGCGCCAAAAACAGAGAACGGTTTTTTGGAAACACTACATGGCAGGGTAGCAATGTTGGGGGCTTATTCCAAAAAATGACATTGAATTCATTAACATATCAAATTAATAACCTTCTTAGGTATAACAAAAAATTTAATAGCAACCATAGACTAAACGCCGTTGCGGGTGTTACTTATGATGTCCGTGATGTTGAAAACACAACGTATGCCGTTTCAGATTTTATTACACAACAATTAGGCTCAGCCCAGCCCTTTCTAGGACAGGTAGTGAGCTCTCCACTTTTTGTTGCTAAAGCTGACCAACAGATATTTTCTGTTTTGGGTAGGTTTAACTATACCTTTAAAAATAAATATACTCTTACATCAAGTTTTAGATATGATGGTGTTTCTAAATTTGCTCCTGGGAAAAGGTATGGTTTCTTCCCGTCTTTTGCGTTAGCATGGCGGGCTGTTGGAGAATCATTTATTAGAGACTTAGATGTTTTTTCAAACCTAAAAGTTAGAGCAGGTTGGGGAGAAATTGGTAACCACGGTATAAATCCATATGGAACTTTACCAAACTATGGAGCCGCATCTACCCTTTATGGTTCCCCCAGTGGTGGAACAGTTGTACCATTGGTTCTTAATAATATACCCAACCCAAACTTAACTTGGGAAACTACGGAACAATTTAATTTTGGAATTGACTTTGGAATACTTAATGGTAAGGTTTCCGGTAGTATTGACTTGTATGATAAAACTACTAAAGATTTACTTCAACAGGCCCCTATTCCTACATCCTCTGGATTTCAACAGCTTGTTTTAAACAGAGGGTCTATGAGCAATAAAGGAGTAGAGTTATTAATTGATATTTCTGCAATTAATACTCCTGAGTTTAATCTTTCTTTTGGAGGAAATATTGCGTTTAATAGAACCAGACTTGAAAATTTAGGATTACCAACAAGCGACCTTCTTATGAAAGATGGTGATGGGTATACAGTCCAGCAGCGTTCATATTACAATGGCAATAGGGTTAGTAGAGGTAATTCAGCTCCCTTAACCCCAATGAATATATTTATTGAGGGTGAAGAATCTGCTTTGTTCTATGGATGGAAAACAGATGGGCTATTTCAAGAAAGTGATGAGTTGTATAGTGTAAACGGTAGTATGGCACAACCTGGCGATATCAAGCCCCTAGATTTAAATGGGGATGGTGTAGTTGATCAAGGCGATATGACGGTAATTGGTAACCCAAACCCTGACTTCACCTATGGGTTTAATGTTAATATGAACTACAAAAGGTTTTCTCTAAATCTATTATTTAATGGCGTTCATGGGAACGACATAGTCAATGCTAATTTATACAGGTTTGGTATGGCTCAGGGTAATTTTAGAAATATACTCAGCGATGCTTGGTATAAAAGATGGACTCCAGAAAATCCAGATACCACCTTCCCTAGACTAAATTATCAAACAGATAGATTTGTTGCTCTAATGGATAATGCCGTTGAGGATGGGAGTTTTTTAAGGCTTAAAAACATATCGCTCAATTACGATGTTAATGTAGATTCATTAAGTTTTGTAGATGCAGCAAACCTAACTTTGACTGGGGTTAACATGCTTACTTGGACAAATTACTCTGGGTATGACCCTGAAATAACAGCATTCCTTTGGGACGGTATGATTCAAGGTACTGATTGGAACAATAATCCCAATGTTAAGTCTGTAATTATTGGTTTAAATATTGAATTTTAAAATATAGAAATATGAAAACTTTAAAACTTTTTTTAATAGCAAGTGTAGTGCTTTTTATTGGCTGTGATTTGGAAGAAAATCCTCCATTTTTAGACGATAATATTTACCAGGATTCTCAAAGTATCATTGGTGCACGTGATGGAATATTTCAAGCTATAACTACATATGATACTCAGGAACGTAGGTTGTATGTAGAAAATCTTTATGGAGGGCTGATGCAAACGGGGAAAGGTGGTAGAACAACCGCTACAGATCAAGTATCATTAAATGCGTTAAAGCCTGGTTACCATACCGATGCTGAGTTTTTGTGGGAAGGATTATATAGAACTATTTCTAGAGCAAATGGCGCTATTAATGCTGTTGAATTACCTAATGATAATACTACCATCCAAGACGTAGGTGGGAGCGCATTATTTGTCAGAGCTTGGTCTTACTTTAAGTTGACCGAGTTATGGGGAGACATTCCATTGTGGTTAGAGTTGCCAGACGCTGAAAACACCAACAAAGCAAAATCATCAGCAGCAGAAGTTTATGTCCAAATACTAGAAGATTTAGAAAAGGCAGCACTTTATATGAAGGGTGAAAATCAAGATGTAGGGTATCCAAAAAAATGGGCTGCTAATATGATGGCTGCAAAAGTATGGATGAAGATGGCTACAACTCCTGCATTGTTACAAGCTACTGAATATACAGAAAGTGAGTGTTGGGCTAATGCATATACAGAGGCAAAAAAAGTATATGATAGCGGTGAATACGATCTAGTTGCTGATTTTGCTGATCTTTTTAATCCATATAATGGTGAGAACACAACCGAATCAATTTTTGAATTACAAATTTCAATAGATGCTGCAAACTCTCAAATGGGTCGAAACTTTACTCCATGGAGATACAAGGGAACAAAACAAAATCAACATTTTGGATGGTTTCGTGTAAAACGTACTTTCCATGATTACCATATGTCAATTTATGGCACCAAATCTTCCGGAAATGGGTTGCCAAGTGTTGAGGTTCACGATTTAAGATATCAAGGAACCTACATAAGCCAATACAATCAAGCATATCAAAACCCTAATGGGGTAGCTAGAGTATATCCCTCTGGAAATGGAAACAACAACATGAATGCAACTCAACCCTACCATTTTAAGTTTACTGAAAAAGACCGTACAAGTATGACACAATATGGTCAGCAAAACATTGTTGACCTTAGATACGGAGAGTTGCTTTTAATGTTAGCCGAGATTTCTAATGAACTTCAAAACGGAGAGGAGATGACATACTTAACTCCTGTTTTGGCTCGAGCTGGAGTAGATGGTGCTTATGCACGACCAGAATGGACGCAGGGTAAAGATGCTTTTAGAAATGCCATTATGGATGAGTATAAGTTTGAACTGATTGGCGAGGGATATGATGGTTTTCATGCCCGCAGAAGAGGGTATGACTATTTCTTAAATAACACAATTCTTAGAAACAATGACCCAATTACCAATGGCGACAAAACATTGTATTATTCCTTTAGAACCTATGCATCTAACAGGGATGTGCTGTTTTCAACAAGCGAAGATGAAGTAATGCGAATGCCTATCCCTTTATCTGAAGTTAATACCAACCAATTATTAGACTAAACAAACCGTTCTACACAAGCTCATAAGAGCTTGTGTAGAGAACAAAAACTCCTAAATCATGAAACATTCATACATTGTATATATTACTTTATTATTTTTCACTTTTAGTTTAAAGGGCCAAGAAACTGCAGTTGTTTTTTGGGATTTTTCAGATCCGTCAGCCTTTTTTAATAAAACAGGAGGTATTTATTCAGGTAGTGGTTCTGATTATATTGGTGGTACAATGGTAAAAGTTGAAGGTACTCAGACCGCTAAAGCACCAAAAGAGGAAGGAAGCAATTATTCTGGGAAATTTGTTCAGGGATTAGGAATTAATTCAGGGAAAGTTCATATGTCTGTAGCATTTAAAAGTTGGAAATTAACAGCTGGTACTGGCAATAATATTCAGCTTAAGCTAAGAGATGCTAATAATAAATCAATTGCAACTTTAAAGCTAGAAGAAAACAGAGTAAATAGCAACCCCGACGGAGATAAATCTAGAATCATTGGTAATGTTTGGAATAATACTACAAATGGAAAGCAATTTCAAGGAGGTCATTTTGGACCTTCAAGTTTAACTTATAGTACCCCCAAAAACATAGGAATTACCATAGACTTTGTCAACAACAGTTATGAGTTCTGGGTTGATTCCCCAACTAGTGGAGCAAACTTCTCTTTTGACTTTGGCTCTAGATCTGGAAGTATTCCAACATCATTGGCTACAGCAACAATTGATCATTTACAAATCGTCACTATAGTTAGTGAGGGCAGTGGAGATAATTTTGTAATTGATCAAATTAAGATATCAACAGGCGATTATGTAAACACATTGTCTTTTGATGGTGTTTTAGACCAATCATTTAGTTTATATCCCAACCCAGCTCAAGATTTTATTGTCATTAACAATGCAAATATTGATGATAATGTTAATATATTTGATGTAGTAGGAAAACGAGTTATGTCGTTTAAAATTGAAACTAAAAATCAACATCTAGATATCATTGATTTAAAATCAGGTCTTTATTTTCTTAGACTTAATAATAGTCAGGCTATCAAACTGTTGAAAAAATAAAAGGAATAACTCTCCAGATGCTAATATTCTGGTGATTAATATTTTAATATGAGAAATCTAACCACATTAATTTTAATATTGTTTTTGACCTTTACAACTCAGGCCCAAGAACCAACAAAATACCAAAAAGGAAGAGCAACCCTTTTCTCAACATATATTGCAGACAAAATGGATTTGAATGACAATCAAGAAAAGATTGTTTACAATGTAATGCTCGAAAGAGTTGTGAATGCAAATGCTAGAATCAGGGCAAACAAAGACATGTCAAAAGAAGAGAAGCAAGCTGTTTATAAAGCTGAGTTTTCAAATGCCCAAAAAAAGTTAGCTGCCGAATTTGGTCAAAAACAAGCGAGAGAAATGATGCTCCTAAGTAATGAGGCAAGAAAAAATGCAGATAATAAATAAGTGGTCATCAATTACAATAGCCAACACAAAATACACACAACTATTTTTACTTTTAATTATATGCACACTTACAAACTACGCCCAAAACAACACCCCTGTTAATGTAGTCTTTATTGCTGTTGATGATTTAAAACCAACGATACGCGCCTTTGGTGATAACATTGCCATTACACCTAATATGGATATGTTGGCCAGAAAATCAAGTGTATTCCTAAACGCACATACGCAACAAGCTATTTGCAGTCCATCTCGCATTAGTTTACTTACCGGGTTGCGTCCCGATAAAACACAAGTCTATGATTTAAAAACGAAAATGCGTGATAAACGGCCAAATGTAGTAACCCTGCCTCAATATTTTAAACAAATGGGGTATACCACAGCTGGAATAGGCAAGATTTTTGACCCGCGTGGTGTTGACGAACACGCAGACGCACCCTCATGGTCACAGCCCTTTAAGCGAGCACATCATCTAAAATATCCAGAGGAATGGGGTGCGCCAGTGTTGGGATTTTATCAAAACAAAGAAATAAAATCCAAAATCAAGGCGTATCTCAAAGAGAATAATATTAAAAGTAGCCAAGCAGCTAAGGCCCTCAAGGGGAAGTACAAACCCCCGGTTTCCTCAAGTCCCGCTCCAGACGAAGCTTATGTGGATGGCGCCATTGCTGCACATGCTGTCAGTATGATTGATGACTTGTCTCAAAATGCAAAACCTTTTTTCCTTGCTGTTGGTTTTAAACGTCCGCATTTACCCTTTTCCGCTCCGCAAAAGTATTGGAGCTTTTATAAAAAAGAGCGCATACCTCTAGCACCTTTTAGGGCACGCGCCAATAATACAGGGAAATTAGCATATCACATTTCTGGTGAATTGCGGTCATATGTTGAAGAGGGTAGAGAATATAAAACAGATGCCCACAACCAATTGGTCTTAGACGAAGACTTTCAACGCGATCTTATCCATGGCTATTATGCTTGTGTATCGTTTATTGATTTTCAGATTGGAAAAATTTTGAATAAGCTCAATAAAGAAGGGCTTATGAACAACACGATTATAGTAATATGGGGAGACCACGGATTTCATTTGGGTGACCATCGTATGTGGAATAAGCATTCGAATTTTGAGCAGGCTACGCGGTCGCCACTGATTATTTACAATCCAAAAACAAAGGTTGCCCAAAAAATAATTTCACCAACCGAGTTTGTAGACATTTTTCCAACGCTGACAGAAATGGCACAAATTACATCCGCTACAAATCTAGACGGCACTTCTTTGTTACCCCTTATGATGGGGCAGCAGCAAACCGTTAAAGATTTTGCCGTTAGCCAATATCCAAGAAATCAAAAAATGGGATATAGCTTTCGAACGGCTTCGTATCGCTATACCCTTTGGATAGACAAGTCGAAGATTGGTCAGAAAGTTAACGATAAGGACATTATTCAAGAAGAATTGTTTGACTATAGCACAGACCCTTTAGAAACTAAAAATCATATTGGATTAGATGGTTATGCAGAAATCTACGCTGAACTTAAAAAGAAAGCGTTGGCTTTCTTATCGCCAACAACATCAAGTCCAGAATCACAACCAAAGCCATTGGTAAAAAAGGATACTATTGGGATAAAAGACTTATTAGCCAGCAATGGGTATGATTCTGAACGGGTTTATGTTGGCGCAACCCTTAACCACAAACAACTAAACACGAAGGTTTCCGATTTGTTCTTAGACGAATTTACCTATTCAACACCTGAAAATTGTGCCAAGCAAGCACGTATTCACCCACAACCTGGTGTATGGGATTGGCGCTTGGTTGATGATTATCTTGACTTTGCAGATAAGCACAACATCACACTTAGAATTCATGGCCCAATTAGTCCGCAGGCCTCTCATTGGGCAAAAGCAGATAACCGAACTAAAGAAGAATTAGAAAAGAATATGGAGGAGTACTTTACTGCGCTTTGCAAACGCATGAATAAAGAACCTTCCGTGAAATGGATGGATGTTGTGAATGAAACCATCACCCCAGAAGGAAATTGGTTTGAAGAGAAACCTGGTGTGACGCTATGGGAAAACCCATGGGAACAAATTGGCAGGGATGAAAACGATGTGCCATTATATATCACAAGAGCATTTGAGATTGCTAATAAATATGCAGCAAAAAAGAGTTTGGTCTTTAATCAGCACGGCGGTATGGAGCCTAAAATGTGGGAGAAAGTAAAAGAAACCATTCTTTATTTAAAAAAGAAAGGATATCGTGTTGACGGGTTAGGCTGGCAAGCGCATTTGCGAAGTGATAAGCCATTAGCTCTCGATAAAAAACAACTGAAATACTTTGCTTCCTTAATAGATTGGGCGCACCAAAATGGATTGGATTTTCATGTTACTGAAATTGATTATAAAATTTGGGACTCCGTTCAAAGTCAACAAGCCCTTAAAGAACAAGCAGATGCGTATGCGAATATCCTTAAAGTGTTGCTATCTAAACGACATCAAGGGGTTGTCACCTATAACACTTGGGGCATGGTAGATGGTTTAAAAGGAAAACACCATGATAAATATCGTTTTATTTATGATCAAAACCTAAACCCCAAGCCAGCGTATTTTGCTCTTAGAGAAGTGATTGTTAACTCCATAAAGCAGACAAATTAAATTAACTCAACACATCTTATTCGATGAAAACTAAACTTTTTTTACAACTTATCTTATTGGTATTGGGATTTTCTACTATCGCACAAGAAAAAAAACCGAAAAATGTACTCTTCATTATTGTGGATGACCTAAGGCCTTTATTGCCAACGTATGGTGCAAAACATATCGTCGCGCCCAACATCACCAATTTTGCTAATGACGCTGTTCAGTTTAACAATGCCTTTGTGAATATTCCAACATGCGGTGCCTCACGCGCCAGTATACTGACCGGAATACGCCCAACCAAAGCGTATTTTAAAAAATTTACCACCTCGATAAGTAATGATATGCCAGATGCGATTACTTTTCCAGGACTGCTAAAATCAAATGGTTACACCACCATTAGCAACGGTAAAATATCACATAACAGCAATGATATGAAGCATACATGGTCTGAAATATGGAGGCCTAAGGCACGTTTTAATAATCCAGACTATATTAATCAAGAAACAAGTAAAACGTTAGAAGCTGAAGGCATTCCAGGGGTTTATCCATTTGAAAAATTAGAAACTTCAGATGAATCGTACAAGGATGGAAAAATTGCCAACAAGGCAATTAACGATTTAAAAAAATTAAAAGCCCAGGATACACCTTTTTTATTAGCTGTTGGGTTTTTAAAACCGCATTTGCCTTTTAATGCTCCCAAAAAATATTGGGATTATTACAATGCTGAAGACATTAAACTACCTCCTAACAATACCTTCCCCAAAAATGGACCGCGTTCTGCTGGTAATTGGTACGAATTAGTTAAGTATAAAGGCATTCCAAAAGATGTTGAGGGAGCTGGTCGCAATGGAGCATTACATACGCTTGACAAAGATTTTGCAAAGCAGCTTATTCATGGTTATTACGCTTGTGTGAGTTATACAGATGCGCAAATTGGAAAGGTGTTAAAAGCTTTAGATGATTTGGAAATGCGTGATGAAACCATTGTCATTTTTACAAGTGATCATGGTTTTAGCTTGATGGAGCATAACCGTTGGTCCAAACATAATCTATTCAGTGTTGAAAATAGAGTGCCACTAATGATACGTGTACCAGGACTAACACAAAAAGCGCAATCGATGAGTTATGTGGAGCTCATTGATTTATATCCAACTATTTGCGAGCTATTGGACTTAAACACTCCTGAACGTGTGGAGGGAATTTCATTGGTAAACAACTTGAAAGACCCAAGAGTTATATCAAAATCTGTTAGTTTTTCCAGAATATGGAATGGAGATATGATTTCAACTCCAGACTACCTATATGCAGAATGGACGAGCGAGGATACAGGTGCGGTGTATGATAATATGTTGTATGACTTAAAATCAGACTCGTTGGAAATGAAAAATTTGGCAGACCTGCCTAAATATAGAAAATTGGCAGACAGTCTAAGCCGAAATATCAAAACAAAAAAGATTTATTAAAATGAAGAAAAGTTTATTGTTTTTTATTTGCGTATGTTTTTTAGTTGGGTGTGAAAGAGTAGAAGAGCAGCCCAATATTGTTTTTATTATGTCAGATGATCACGCTGTTAGCGCAGTTAGTGCTTATCAAGATTGGCTTGCGAAACTTGCCCCAACACCACATATTGATCGTATTGCTCAAGAAGGAATGCTTATGCATGCCACATACAATACCAACAGTATTTGTGGACCTAGCCGAGCGGCAATTTTGACAGGAAAATACAGTCATATCAACGGGTTTTTTAAAAATGAAAAGGGTGGTGATTTTGATGCATCACAACAAACATTTCCAAAGCTCTTACAAAAAGCAGGCTATCAAACTGCTGTAATTGGAAAATGGCATTTAGGTACGGCCCCAACCGGATTTGACTATTCTAAAGTCATGGTGAACCACGGAGGTCAGGGAACTTATTTTAACACAGTGTTTGTTGAAAACGGTAAAGATACCATTGTTGAATCTAGTCGTCATTCTACAGCACAAGTGGCTCACGATGCACTAAAATGGCTGGGTCAAAAACGCGATAGGAGTAAACCTTTTATGCTTATGTATCAATTTAAGGCACCACACCGCCCATGGACGCCAAATCCAAAATTTCAAGACCTGTACACTGAAGATTTTCCGCATCATGAAACATTTAATGATGACTATCATGGACGCGTAGCCGCTTCACATAATATGTTAGAGATTGAAAATCATATGAATCGCAAAGACCTTAAAGTGCCACCGCCGCCAGGTCTTACTCCTAGGCAAGAAGGCCAGTATTACCGTTACGGAAATAATGGCGAGTTTTGGACCCCAAATGACACCTTACAGGGGGCCGCACTTAAAAACTGGAAGTATCAACGGTACATCAAGGATTACCTGCGATGTGTTGCTGGAGTTGATGAAGCTGTTGGTCAAATGCTTGATTTTTTAGAAGAAAACAATTTAAACGAAAATACCATTGTAATTTACACTTCAGATCAGGGTTTTTATTTGGGAGAGCATGGCTGGTTTGATAAGCGATGGATGTATGAGCCGTCGTTTCGTATGCCCTTTATGATAAAATATCCTAAAAAAATAAAAGCTGGCACACACAATAAAGAGCTGCTATTAAATATAGATTTTGCGCCAACGTTACTTGATTTAGCAGGGGCAGACATCCCTGAAGACATACAAGGAGAGAGCTTTAAACCACAACTTTTTGGAGAAAATTATCAAGGTAGAGATGCGGTATATTATCATTACTACGAATACCCTTATTGGCATAATGTACAGCCGCACTACGGCGTAAGCACAGGTAAGTATAAACTCATTCATTATTATTATGATATGGATCAATGGGAACTTTTTGACCTAGATAAAGACAAGAACGAAATGCATAATTTGTATGGTAAAACTGGGTATGAAGAAATTACAGCAACATTAAAGCAAAAAATAAAAGCGCTTCAGGTTCAGTACAAAGACGATATGTCTTTAGATGAAATGCGGGCCATGACTGATATGGTGGTAGAGCGAGTTTACAGTAAAAACGCAAACTAAAATCATGCGATTTCTTCTAAGCTTTTGTTGTATTTTAATTTATGTGTTTATGTTAGTTTCGGCTTTTAGTCAAGACCAAAAAAAGACTAAAGTATTTTTGTTTGCTGGACAATCTAATATGGATGGACGAGGAGATGCAAGTAAGCTCACAAATGAAGATATAGATGGACTTTTGTTTGCTCAAAAGCACATCCAATTTTACTATAAAGGAACTGTCCAGAATACAAAAGTTCCATTGATCATGGATGGCGTTTTAAATGTTACTGAACCGTGGCAATTTGTGAAAGAAAAGTTTAGATTAGAAAAATGTTTTGGACCAGAGTTGTTTTTTGGTATTAATCTTTCAAAGGCATACCCAAATCAACACTTTGTTTTTATAAAACGTTCTCAAGGAGGAACTTCCTTATACGGGGCTTGGAATGCTGAGTGGAGTATTGATAAAGCGAAGCTTGTTAATGAAGAAAATAAACCAAAACTATTTAATGATTTTATCATAACAGTTGATGAACAACTCTCAAAACTACCTCCACAAAGCTATGAATTAGTTGGGATGATTTGGGTACAGGGAGAATCGGATAGTGGCAACAAATACGGATCTCTACCATCTACATCATATGGGGAAAATCTGAAGAAGCTCATTAAAAAAGTTAGAGAACATTACAACTTACCCGAGCTTCCTTTTCTTATGCTCAACGTTGGCAGTAACAAAGTTGTGCGCGGCATGAAAGATACAGTTAAGAGTATGCCTAACATTACCTTAGTTGAAAAAAGCAAAGATCCACTAAATGATAATTATACGCCCACATATACCCATTTTTGGAATGAAAAGCCTGTTGGCCACTATAATTATACGGGCATGAAAAAAATAGGAGAATTGTTTTTTAACTCTTATCAAAAAAATTACCCTAATTTTATAAGTAAATGAAAAAGTCAATAAGCGGTATTGTATTAGTTTTATTGACCCTTTGGTTTGCAAATGCCCAAAGCAAACACCCCAATATCATCTGGTTGGTTAGTGAAGATCAATCCCCCTATTTTTTTCCCATGTATGGAGATGATACGGTTCATCTACCGCACTTATCGGCATTGGCAGGGGATAGTGTCATTTACGACAATATGCATGCTACTACCCCTGTGTGCGCGCCGGCTAGAAGCTCCATAATTACAGGAATGTATCCTACTACTTTGGGAACTCATAACATGCGTACTTATAATGAAGGGCGTGATACAAATCAACCTGAACTAGGAATCCCTAATTATTCTCCAAAATTCTCAGCTGACATCAAACCCTTTACAACGTATTTAAGAGAAGCAGGGTATTACTGTACCAATAACAATAAAGAAGATTATAACTTTAAAATTAGCAAAGACGCTTGGGATCAAACTTGCCGTTATTGCAGTGGAGAACAAAAGGCTAATATCCACTGGCGTAATCGCGCCGAAGGGCAACCCTTTTTCGCAGTGTTTAATTTTCAAATCACACACGAGTCTCAAATTTGGCAACAACAAAACAACAAACGTTATGTAACTGCCGATCAGGTCAAAAACATCCCGCCTTATTTTCCAAACGATCCTGTTGTTAGAGAAGATATGGCAACGAATTATAGTAATTTGGTGCGTATGGATAATGAGATTGGGAAGCTTATAGCGGAACTCAAAGCGAAAGGATTATACGAGAATAGTTATATTTTCTTTTACAGCGACCACGGCGGACCTTTTCCACGTCACAAACGTGCCATATATGATTCGGGAATAAAAGTTCCGCTTATGATTAAACTCCCAAAAAGCGAAAAGGCAGGAACAAGAAATGATGATCTTTGGAGCTTTATTGATTTAGCCCCAACAGTATTAGATCTTGCTAAAATCACATTACCCAGCTACCTGCAAGGCAAATCCATTTTAAATAATAAGACCAAGAGTAGGGAATTTTTGGTGGCTGCCGCAGACAGATTTGATGGGCAAGTAGATAGAATTCGCGCGATAAAGAATAAGCGATTTAAACTTATTCGTAATTACAATGTATCGCTTCCGCATGCGTTGGATGTGAATTACCGTAAGCAAGTACCTATGATGCGGAGACTTATAGAACTCAATGAAAAAGATTTATTAAATGCGAACCAAAAGCGATGGTTTAAAACACCAAAACCTCCTGTAGAGTTCTATGATTTGGTAGCGGACCCATTTGAGCTCAATAATTTGGCGAGTGATTCAACCTATATCACTGAAGTACGTATGTTTGAACGCCAGCTGGATGTATGGATAAAAACAACCAATGATTTGGGCGAACTTCCAGAAAGTGAAATCATTAAATACTCCACGCAATAACATAAACGCTTGCCAACCAATTGATAAAATCCAATAGTAGTTTTGGTCTAATACAAACGACTTACTACAGGTTTCGAAAATTGTTCAATTGTGTGTACTTATTTTTCTTCGGAATAAATAGTGGAGGCTAGGGGAGTGAAATCGAACTATTTCGTGGAGGATTTACAAATCTTAAATTATTTTATCGGGGATTTTAAATGTTAAAAAAACATATATTTAAATATCATTCAATCTAAAAAATTTAAAGTGAATATTCTAAAAATACTGACACTAGTTTTGTGTTCGTTCATTTCAGCAGCTCAAAATAAACCTAATATTCTCATTATTCATGTTGATGATTTGGGATACCATGATCTCAGCGTTCATGGTTCAAAAATATATCAAACTCCTAACATTGATAAGCTTGCAACTGAGTCAGTTTCATTTACTAAGGCATATGCAAATTATCCGAGATGTGTGCCTTCAAGGTTTTCAATGATG
>CBFICG010000017.1:0-17156 GCA_965661025.1 Flavobacteriaceae bacterium
CATATTACAAACGAAAATCATCTGAGCTTATTTTGACAAACCTCGGGCGGCTAGAGGAACAAAAAAATCAACTTTTTTTGATAGATGTTGCCAACGAGCTTCGAACACGCGGAATCAATTTTCATATGATTATCGGGGGTAGCGGAAGGCTAAAAGATTCCATTAAGGCAAAAATCAGCGCACATAAACTTGAACACCATGTACAGTTGGTTGGGTTTGTAGAAAATCCAAAGGACTTGTATATGAGTGGTGACATCTTCTTATTGCCATCCCTATGGGAAGGTTTTGGATATGTGATTGCAGAAGCGGGTTTGTGCCAAAAGCCAACAATCGCTTTTGATGTGAGTTCAAATCCAGAAGTTATTGTGCAAGACAAATCAGGTGTTTTGGTTCCCAGAAACGACATCGGCGCATTTTGTGATGCTATTATTGCCTTTGAAAATGACAGAATAAATATTACAAACATGGGGGCTTTTGCTCAAAAACATGTGTTAGATTCATTTGACAAAACGGCTCTCCATAAAAAATTGGCCACTTATCTAATTGAAAATGAAACGCCTAAAATATCTGCAATTATTACCACATATAACGAGAAAAAAAATATAAAAAACTGCTTAGCTTCTATTAAGTGGGTAGATGAAATTTTAGTGATTGACTCCTTTAGTACAGATAATACTGTTGCGATATGTCAAGCATTTGGCGCAAGGGTGTTACAGCGTAAATACGAATACGCCGCAGAACAAAAAAATTGGGCTATTCCTCAAGCAAAGCATCCCTGGATTGTGCTTCTTGATGCAGATGAAGCAGCATCAGATAATTTAATTTTGGAATTAAAAAACCTGTTGCGCACGAGGCCCAAACACACTGCCTACTGGATGTCAAGAAAAAACTATTTCTTAGGAAAAAAGGTAAGGTTCTGTGGCTGGCAAAACGATCGCGTGGTACGCTTTTTTCATCGCGATTATCACCGCTATGAAAACAAAATGGTGCACGAAGAAATTGAACGAACCAAACCATTTGGAAACTTAAAAAGTAAAATCATTCATTACAACACAACTGATTTAAAGCGATATAGTCAAAAAATAGAGCGTTACGCGAACTATGCTGCACAAGTGTATATAAAAAACAATAAAAAAATTGGGCCCTTTAATTTATACATAAAACCTGCGTTTAAGTTTATGAACAGTTATATTTTACGTGGTGGTTTTTTGGATGGAAAAACAGGCCTGATGATATGCAAATTACGTGCAAGAGAAACATGGCTTAAAGCAAAAATTACACTAGAAAAAAATAAAAATGGAGACTAAGACTTACGCCTCTTTTCTAAAAGCTGGAAAAACACTCCTCTACCCTGCAGACACCATTTGGGGATTGGGCTGTGATGCCACTAATCAAGAAGCGGTAAACAAGATTTTTACACTCAAAAACCGTCCAAAAAACAAACCGCTTATTGCGCTTGTTGCCAATATAGATATGCTAAGGCAGTATATAGAAACGGTTCCTGAAAACATCGAAGAATTGCTTCAAAATGACCGACCCACAACTCTAGTTTATCCAAATGGACAAGGGCTTGCCAAAGGAGTCATTAGCAATAATGGCAGTGTTGCTATCAGGATTCCTAAACCCTGCTTTGCGCTTGATTTGATTGCTGCTTTCGGAAAACCTGTAGTAAGTACTTCGGCAAATCTAAGTGGGGAGCCCATTCCTGCCACATTTCACGAAATTGACCCATACATTTTGGCGCAAGTGGACGAAACAGTACCTTTGAATAAAGATAAAGTAGCACGTGTCCCCTCTCAGGTTTTGCAAGTAATGCCCGATGGAAGCGTGCAACAATTGCGATGAAAACCAACAAACAGCACATCGAAAAGGCAATTGAGTTACCCGTATTTACGTATATTCAAAAAGCCGCAGACGCTTTGGGTGTGGAAGCCTATGTGATTGGCGGATTTGTCCGCGATACACTTTTGGAAAGAAAAACGGGCACTGACATTGACATTGTTGCTGTGGGTAGTGGTATTACACTTGCCAAAAAAGTAGCTGAATTACTCCCTGGCAAAAATCACATTCAAGTATTTAAAACGTATGGCACCGCCATGGTCAAATTTGGAGATATTCAACTTGAATTTGTTGGTGCTAGAAAAGAAAGTTATTCTTCTAACAGTCGAAATCCAGTAGTGGAAAATGGTACTTTGGAGGACGATCAAAATCGTCGTGATTTTACCATCAACGCCTTGGCGCTTTGTTTAAATATGGAAAAGTTTGGGATGCTATTGGACCCCTTTAATGGCGTTCAAGATTTAAACGAGGGGATTATACGAACGCCTCTAAACCCAGGTATTACCTACTCTGACGATCCTTTGCGGATGTTACGTGCCCTTCGATTTGCCGCTCAGCTCAATTTTAAAATTGAACAAAAATCATTCGATTCAATTATTAAAAATAATACCCGGATTAAAATTTTATCAAAAGAGCGTATTGTTGAAGAACTACATAAAATATTGGCTTGCCCAAAACCTTCAACAGGTTTTTTCTTACTTGAAAAAACAGGGCTATTGGAACAAATTTTACCTGAGCTAATTGCCTTAAAGGGTATTGATGAAGTAGAAGGACAGCGTCATAAAGATAACTTTTATCATACCCTAGAAGTTGTGGATAACATTAGTGTTTTTACCGAAAACATATGGTTGCGTTGGGCAGCACTGCTACACGATATTGGTAAAGCTCCTACCAAAAAATTTGACGCTACTGTGGGGTGGACATTTCACGCACACGAATTTGTTGGCGCCAAAATGGTATACAAGCTTTTTAAGCGATTACGCATGCCACTTAACGAGAAAATGAAATATGTCCAAAAGCTCGTTTACATGAGCTCAAGACCCATTGTAATCGCACAAGAAGAAGTTACAGATTCAGCGGTGCGACGCCTTATTTTTGATGCTGGTGGCCTATTAGACGATTTACTTTTACTCTGTAAAGCAGACATTACCACCAAAAACCCAAAACGATTTGCGCGTTATCATAAAAACTTTGAAATCGTAAAAGAAAAAGTAATCGAAGTTGAAGCTAGAGACCACATCCGAAACTTTCAACCACCTGTTTCAGGAGAAGAAATCATGCGTATTTTTGGGCTAAAGCCTTGTCGTCAAGTGGGAGAAATTAAAGATGCTATCAAGGAAGCTATATTGGAAGGCAATATTCCAAACGAGTACGACGCTGCACATGCATATATGATAACTAAAGCAAAATCTATGGGATTATCACCCGCCTAGTTATGTATAAAAACCTTCAACGCTGGACACGTATTTCACTCATAGTAGTGTACCTTGTTATTGCTGCGGGAGCAACGGTACGCATGACCGGTAGTGGAATGGGTTGCCCAGATTGGCCAAAATGTTTTGGTTATTACATTCCACCTACGCAAGCCGAACAATTGGCATGGAAACCAAATACAACATTTAGAAAAGGAAATGTGATTATTCAAAAGGAGCGTCTATTGGTTGCCTTAGAAACCTTTACCTCCTCAGAACGCTTTGACACTTCGCGCTGGGAACCGTACACCAAACACGATTATGCGCTATTTAACGCGACACACACATGGATAGAATTTATCAACCGACTGCTGGGGGCGCTTTCTGGTTTGGCAATTCTCATCCTTTTTGCATACAGTGTAAAGTGGTGGCGAAAAAAACCTATTATTTTCATTTTTGCCTTGCTTTCACTTCTGGGAATCTTATTTCAAGCGTGGTTAGGAAAAACTGTTGTAGATTCTAATTTGTTACCACTAAAAATATCGTTACACATGCTTATGGCTTTGTTACTTGTTGGTTTTTTGTTAGTGGTACGCGTCGCATCAAAGTCCTTTGGGCTAAGTAAACTTCCATCACGAAAAATACGCCTACTGCTCTACACTGCTTTTGCACTAACCCTGAGTCAAATTGTGCTAGGAATTCAAGTGCGTCAATTTGTAGACATTCAAATTGACAGGTGGGGATATAACCTACCACAATTTTGGCTGATGGCACCAGATATAAATTTCTATATACACAGAAGTCTATCGCTAATTGTAATTGGTGTCAATGTATGGCTGTATTTTAAGGTCATAAAAGCACAAATAGAACGTGTTTTTATACAACGTATTTTATGGCTTATTGGGGCAGAAGTTCTCCTTGGTATTGCCATGTACTATTTTGATTTTCCATTTGCTACACAACCGCTACATTTGGCCGTAGCAACCCTGCTATTTGGCGTGCAATTGTATTGGATTTTACGAATAAATTTACATCACTATGATTTATCACTTTAGACTTATTTTAGATACCAAAGAGGATGTTTTCCGAGATATTGCCTTGGAAGAAAATGCCACTTTTGAAGATTTTCATAACGCCATTACACAGGCTTTTGGCTTTGGTGGCTCCGAAATGGCAGTTTTTTATGAGAGTGATGACGAATGGCAACAAGGCGATTCCATTTCATTGTTTGATATGGGAGAGGATGACGCGCGCCGTATGTGCGATGTCTTACTCCAAGATATTTTTCCTCAAGTATCTAAAATGCTTTATGTCTATGATTTTTTAAACTTATGGACCTTTTTTATTGAGTTGATTGAAACCGATGAACCAAAACCAGGAAACACCTACCCGTTATTACTTTTTTCACATGGCGAAGTGCCAGAGGAAGCACCCGACAAAACCTTTGAAGCTGAAAAAGATTCATGGAGTGAAAACGACTTTGACCAAAACGGTTTGGATGATTTTGAGGAACCTTCAGACGATTGGTATTAGCGATTTACGCGAAGCATTTCGTGGTTTTCATAGTTCCGCTTTACAAAGTGAAACGCCGCACGTATAATTTCTCCCATAGATCGGCTCCGTAGAAAAGAAGACTGCCTGGTTAAATCATACACTTCTTTACGTAAATGTTCTATTTTTTCGGAGGTAGAAATATGATCATTAAGCATACATTTTAACAATTGAGTTAGTCGGGTTTCGTTGCCTAGAATACGCCTTGCTATGGTAGCCCGCTCTTCAATTTTGTATTGGTCTATCGAGGTTTTGGTTAGATGTTCTTTGACTAAAGTGACCATAGGTATGTTTTCCTTAAAAAATTGAGGACGATACACTTTTAGATTTCCCTCATAAGATTGTTGGTCAAAATCAATGGCGCGGATTTTATATATTACTTTATCAAAATCATGAATAGGAACAATAACATAATTATAAGCACGCATATCCCCTAACAACCGAATCATACATCGTTCATTAAATTTAACAAACGATTTGGCAATCTGATTGCGCTCAGCAGTTGTACACTTGGGTAAAAAATCTTGAATAAACTCATCTCCCGGAATACCTGCGATATGTTCCTCAATAAGTGTATTTTCATATACTAAAAAATTCAAATTGTTGGGTGAAAGCATATGTTCAAGTTCTAGTCCGTAGATTCGTGACGCATCTGCTTTCTTAACATAAAAATAGATAAAGTTATCATTGAGTATATTCCGGATTTTAACTCTAAAAGGTTTTGAGTTTCCAAATGTGCAGTAGTCAATACAATCTACATTAAGGTACGGAATGGTCATGGCGCTACCATCTGAATGTAACAAAGCATACACACGTTTGAGTTGCTCATCGATTTCTTTTCTGTCACTATCCGAGTAATAAACACGTACCCAAAGACTGTCTTGGTCATGTTTATTCATTACTGCAACTGAACCAGAAAAACGCAACAAATCGTCGTAAAAAATGGGAATCTTTAGCGACCGTGAATACTCCTCTAAATAATCCGATAAAAACGGACTAATAGGAAAGGTTGGTTTTTTTTTCGAAATTAGCTTATCGCGCATGCCTCAAAGTTAGGGTTTTGCGTAACAAAATACTTCAACGCACGTTAATAGAGCAATGAGTACCATTTTAACCGTATCTGAATTAACCAAAAAATTTGGACGCCTTACGGCTGTTAATTCGCTCTCCTTTGCCATTAAAAAGGGAAATGTGTATGGCATCCTTGGTCCTAACGGGAGTGGAAAATCTACGACCTTGGGCATGATTCTCAATGTGGTGAATCCAACATCTGGAGTATTTTCATGGTTTGATGCTTCGCAAAACACACATCAATCCCTAAAGCGAGTGGGTGCAATTATTGAACGTCCAAACTTTTATCCGTACATGACTGCAGTACAAAATTTGCGCTTGGTATGTCGGATTAAAGAAGTGCCGTTCACTAAGATTGAAGAAAAATTAGAGTTGGTTGATTTGTCAGCCCGAAGAAACGATACGTTTAAATCCTACTCATTAGGGATGAAACAACGGTTGGCTATTGCCTCCGCCCTACTAAATGACCCCGAAATTCTAATTCTGGACGAACCTACTAACGGTTTAGATCCTCAAGGCATTGCGCAAGTTCGTAGCATAATCAAAAAAATTGCTCAAGGCACAACCATTTTACTTGCATCTCACCTGCTAGACGAGGTAGAAAAAGTATGTTCGCACGTATTGGTGTTGCAAAAAGGAAAGCAAATTTACCATGGTAAAGTAACCGCACTCACTACAGATCATGGCTATTTTGAGCTCAATGCCACAGATAGTAAAGCATTACAAAAAGTTCTTGAATCTCATCGGGATATTAAAAAAATTGAAGTCCAAAACGCAAATATTTTAGCATACCCAAGTAAATCCATTTCGGCTACAGAACTTAGTAAATCATTAAGTGAGCAAGGCATCATCATCACGCATTTTGCGCAAAAGCACAAAAGTCTTGAAGAGCAGTTTTTACGCCTAACAAAAAACCAACAGCTATGAAGCGATTGTTTTTGATAGAGTTTGACAAGCTGCGTACCAACCGTTCTAGTCGCATTTTGATTGGGGCATATTTTATTTTACTGAGCTCCATTGCGCTGATTGCTGCCATTAAATTTGACATTGGCCCTATCAAGTTTCACTTGGCGGAACAAGGTGTTTTTAATTTCCCATACATCTGGCATTTTAATGCCTTTATCGGAGCGTGGTTTAAAATCTTTTTGGCGGTCGTTATCGTTTCCATGACTGCCAATGAATACAGCAACAAAACCATCAAACAAAACCTTATCGATGGGCTTAGCAAACGCGAATTTTTACATTCCAAGTGGATTATGATTTTTGCTTTTGCTAGCATCTCTACCCTTTTCATTTTTGTAGTGTCATTGATTTTGGGGCTAATGTATTCCAATTACACTGAGTTGAGCATTATTTTTAGTGATTTAGAATACTTGTTGGCCTACTTTCTAAAACTGGTTGCTTTTTTTGCACTCTGCCTGTTTTTGGGAACTGCCATTAAACGCTCAGCTTTTGCGTTGGGATTTTTGGGCGTATGGCAAATGTTTGAGGGAATTTGCTATGGCCTGCTCAAATGGAAGTCACCTACTTGGTTAGATGCGGAACAACTATTTAAGTTATTTCCGTTAAATGCCATGGGCAACCTTATCCACGAACCATTTAGTCGGCTATCTGCGGTACGTAATCTTGCCGAGCAGGTTGAGGTAGATGTACTAAGAAATACCAGTGTTCAATTTTGGGACATCATAATCGTGATTGTGTGGTCCTTTATTTTTTATTTACTAACCTACACCCTTTTAAAGCAACGCGACCTCTAAGTTTTTGCTATTTTTGGCACGCTATGGAGTTCGAACTTGTTTCTGATTTTAAACCCACTGGTGATCAGCCAGAAGCTATTCGCCAATTGGCAATAGGACTTGCCGAAAAAGATAAATTCCAGACGCTTTTGGGAGTTACTGGCTCTGGAAAGACTTTTACAGTTGCCAATGTTATTGCTGAGACAAGACGGCCAACGTTGGTACTTGCACACAACAAAACCTTAGCTGCGCAGCTCTATGCCGAATTCAAACAGTTTTTCCCCAATAATGCAGTGGAGTATTTTGTCTCTTATTACGATTACTACCAACCCGAAGCCTATATTCCCACCACGGGTACATACATTGAAAAAGATTTGTCCATCAATGATGAAATTGAAAAGCTGCGATTAAGCACTACTTCTTCGTTGTTGTCGGGTCGCCGCGACGTAATTGTAGTGGCATCCGTTTCGTGCCTTTACGGCATTGGTAATCCTGTAGAATTTAAAAAGAATGTGATTCATATCCAGGTTGACCAAGTGATTCCGCGCACAAAACTGATGCATCAATTGGTGCAAAGTTTATATGCAAGAACAACAGCCGATTTTTTACATGGCAACTTTCGTGTCAATGGAGATATAATTGATGTTTTCCCAAGCTATGCTGATCACGCGTTCAAAATTCATTTTTTTGGAGATGAGATTGAGGCCATTGAAGTTTTTGATCCACTTACGGGAACCATCAAAGAAAATTTTGAACAATTAACCATTTATCCGGCGAATATGTTTGCCACATCTCCTGAAGTGTTACAAAACGCCATCTATCAAATTCAAGACGACCTGACCGCACAAATAGCTTATTTTAAGGAAAACGGCAAACATTTAGAGGCCAAACGTTTGGAAGAGCGTACCAATTTTGATTTGGAAATGATTCGTGAGTTGGGTTATTGTTCTGGAATTGAAAATTACTCCCGCTACATAGATGGGCGTGCGCCTGGCACAAGACCTTTTTGTTTGTTGGATTATTTCCCAGATGATTATCTGATGGTGGTAGACGAAAGCCATGTAACCCTATCACAAGTGCATGCCATGTATGGTGGTGACCGTAGTCGAAAAGAAAATTTAGTAGAATACGGCTTCCGTTTACCTGCAGCGATGGACAACCGTCCACTAAAGTACGAAGAATTTGAGCAGCTGCAACGTCAAGTTATTTACGTAAGCGCTACCCCTTCCGACTACGAGCTAGAACAAACCGAAGGCGTTTATGTGGAGCAAATTATTCGTCCAACAGGCTTACTTGATCCACTCATTGAAGTGCGTCCAAGCTTAAATCAAATTGACGATTTGGTGGAAGAAATTCAACTCCGTAGCGAAAAAGATGAGCGTGTTTTGGTTACCACACTTACCAAACGTATGGCAGAAGAACTTACCAAATACCTCTCCCGTATTGCCGTTAGATGCCGGTATATTCATAGCGACATTGATACCTTAGAACGAGTTGAAATCATGCACGACTTACGCAAAGGATTATTTGATGTATTGATAGGAGTAAACCTACTGCGGGAAGGTTTAGACCTTCCTGAAGTATCATTAGTGGCTATTTTAGATGCAGATAAAGAAGGCTTTTTGCGTTCGGCGCGGTCGTTGACCCAAACAGTGGGGCGTGCTGCGCGAAACCTTAACGGTATGGCAATTATGTATGCAGATACCGTCACAAAAAGCATGCAAAAAACCATTGATGAAACGCAATATCGCAGAGCAAAGCAAATGGCCTATAACGAACGACATAATATCACACCGCAAGCACTCAATAAAGCCTTAGATGAAACCTTTGAACGTACCAACACAACACCTGTTTCTACAACATTGGAGCAAGAAGATATTGTGTATTTATCTAAAGATGCCCTTCAAGCCAAAGTGCGTAATACGAGAAAAAAAATGGAAAAAGCCGCCATGGATATGGATTTTATCCAGGCGGCTCATTTTAGAGATGAAATTAAGCGCATGCAAGAGCAGCTTAAAAACTTGACGTAGCAAGCACCTATACTTTATTTAATTTCAATCTGTTTTTTTGGTTCAGGAATCGCCTCTTGAAGTTTGGGCAATTCAATGGTTAAAACACCATTGTCATACTTTGCCTTAATCCCTGAAGTATCTACCGTATCGGGTAGTCTAAAACTGCGCTGAAAGTTATCATAAGTAAACTCACGACGTGTAAATTGTGTAACTTTACTTTCATCCTCTCGGGTTGACTCACTTGAAATGGTCAATACGTGGTCATCTAGTTCCACATTAAAGTCCTTTCGGTTTTTTCCTGGAGCAGCAAGAGCCACTTGAAAAGCAGTATCTGACTCAGAAATATTCACCGAAGGAACATGTACACGCGGTGTAGGAGCTGTTAACGGAAACGCCGTTCCGAAAAATTCATCTAATAAAGATGGAAATAATGGATTTGAATTTCTACGAACTAAATTCATGATGTTAGGTTTTAATGTTATACACCCAACATAAGGCAAGCATTATACCAGTACTATTTTTATGTCTTTTTGTCAGTTATTTTTTTAAATAGGCTGACAATATGTCTTTTTTACTGCAACACGGCTTGTACTTTATCTGCCGCTTCTTGAAACAGTATAGCGCTTTGCACTTCCAGACCAGAATCATCGATCAGTTGTTTTGCAATGTCAGCATTAGTCCCTTGAAGACGAACAATAATGGGGACATTAATGGCGTCGCCCATATTTTTGTAGGCGTCAACTACACCTTGCGCTACACGGTCGCAACGTACGATTCCACCAAATATATTTATTAAAATAGCTTTAACTTTTGGATCTTGCAAAATGATACGAAACGCCGCTTCAACACGCGCTGCATCTGCCGTTCCACCTACATCCAAAAAGTTAGCAGGGTCGCCACCAGCTTGCTTGATTAAATCCATGGTGGCCATTGCAAGCCCAGCGCCATTTACCATACACCCAACATTTCCATCTAGCGCAACATAATTTAGTCCTACCTCACGCGCAGCCACATCCGTAGGGTTTTCTTCCCGAATATCCCGCATGGCTTCAAAATCAGGATGACGGAACAACGCATTATCATCCAAGGTAACTTTTGCATCTACCGCAATAATTTTATCATCGGAGGTTTTAAGTACAGGATTGATTTCAAATAAGGCTGCATCTGCTCCCACGTATGCATTGTAGAGAGATGTGACGAATTTGGCCATCCCTTTAAACGCAGTACCCGACAAACCAAGATTAAAAGCAACTTTTCGAGCTTGAAAAGGCAACAATCCAAGGCTTGGGTCTATTTCTTCCGTAAAAATTAGCTCAGGTGTTTGTTCTGCAACTGTTTCGATGTCCATTCCGCCCTCAGTTGAATACATTATCATATTGCGCCCCGAAGCGCGATTGAGTAATACTGAAATATAAAATTCTTTTGGTTCGGTATCTCCTGGATAATAGACGTCTTCGGCAACCAACACTTGATGCACCTTTTTACCTTCGGCAGTAGTTTGCGGAGTAACCAATTGCATGCCAATAATATCATTAGCTATTTTTTCTACTTCATCTAACGATTTGGCAAGCTTTACCCCGCCCCCTTTTCCACGACCGCCAGCGTGTACTTGGGCTTTAATCACATGCCAACCGGTTCCTGTTTCTGCTGTGAGCTTCTTTGCAGCAGCGACTGCCTCGGCTGGTGTAGTGGCAACAAGGCCGCGTTGAATCCCTACACCAAATTGAGATAAAATTTCTTTTCCTTGAAATTCGTGTACGTTCATAGGGTTTTGTTTAATGTGCAAAAATAGACAATCACAAGGGCATCTACATATAAAACCAATAAAGATGTTTGTTGTATTTATAACATTGTGTTTTATTTTTAATATATTTTAAACCTCATGTCTTTTTTAATTGTTCAAAAACCTACATTTGCGCAAATTATTTGCGATGCAGCAACGAGATTTAATTAATATAAGTAAAGACTTTGGAAGTCCTGTGTATGTGTATGACGCCACGGCAATGGAGCGTCAGTATGCACGACTAACCAACGCATTTTGTGCTGTACCCCACCTTCGTATCAACTATGCTGTAAAGGCGCTTTCAAACCTTAGTGTATTGAAATGGATGCATCAATTGGGCGCAGGCTTAGATACAGTTTCTATTCAAGAAGTTCAACTCGGGCTTGCAGCAGGTGTTGCACCACAAGAAATTATTTATACTCCAAATGGCGTTTCTCTTTCTGAAATTGAGGAGGTGGCGCAATTAGGTGTTCAAATCAATATCGACAACCTAGATGTGCTAGAACAATTTGGTACCGCACACCCAAGTGTTCCTGTATGCATTCGTATCAATCCGCATATTATGGCAGGTGGTAATGCAAACATTTCTGTAGGTCATATCGATTCTAAATTTGGCATCAGTATCCATCAAATGCCCCACCTATTACGCATTGTAGAAAACACAGGTATGCGCATCAACGGAGTACATATGCATACGGGAAGTGATATTTTGGATATTGATGTGTTTTTGCATGCTGCTGAAATTTTATTTGACACGGCACGTTCTTTCTCTGATTTGGAGTTTTTAGACTTCGGAAGCGGGTTTAAGGTTCCATATAACCCTGGAGATAATGAAACCAATATCGAAGAATTGGGAGAAAAGTTAAGCGAACGCTTTAATGCTTTTTGTACCGAATACGGAAAAGAACTGGTACTGGCATTTGAGCCTGGGAAGTTTTTGGTAAGCCAAGCAGGATATTTTCTAACGCAAGTAAACTCGGTAAAACAAACTACTTCTACTGTGTTTGCCCAGATAAACAGTGGGTTTAATCATTTTATACGGCCCATGCTATACGGAGCGCAGCACCGCATTGAAAACATTTCAAACCCAGAGGGTCGAGAGCGCTTTTACTCTGTTGTTGGTTATATATGCGAAACTGACACCTTCGCAAACAACCGTAAGATTACTGAAATCAGCGAAGGAGACGTACTGTGTTTTCACAATGCAGGTGCGTACTGCTTTACCATGGCAAGTAACTATAATTCCAGATTTAGACCTGCTGAAGTGCTTTGGCACGAAGGAAAGGCTAAACTTATTCGCAAAGCTGAGAACTTTAGTGATCTTATTCAAAACCAAGTGGTACTTGATTTTGACACTGTTCAAGTTTAGAATAATTCGATAGAAAATTTTATTTTGTAAATCAATAAAACCAACATTAAGATTGGTTTTATTAAATTTTACTGCTGTTTTTTAAACTTTTCAAAGTCGTTTTCTTCAAGCACTTTAGGCCACTTGTTGTTTTCTGTATTGATGTCTGCCGTTGCATTGTCGGGATCTACTACAACCTCCACAAGTTCTTTGTTGGTGGCAATGTATTTACTAATGGTTTTATCATTTTTCCGCCACACTTGTGCAGGATACGTTTTGCGCTCTGTAGTACCATCGGCGTACTTATAATCAACTATAAGAGGCATGACCAGTCCACCGGGCTTTTCAAAAACAACTTCATAAAACTTTTTGTTTTCCTTGCGTTGTTTAAGCTCTTCAGGGGTCAAATTACCCAAACTGCGTTGGTAGTACAACGAAAAATACCGTTTGTCGTTACCCAATTTTTTAATGTCTTTTACTTCCGAAACCCCCATATCTACGACATCAGTAGTGAAAAACCAGCCACGCCAAAACCAGTCCAAATCAAATGCAGACGCATCTTCCATGGTACGGAAAAAATCTTCAGGTGTTGGATGCTTGAACATCCAGCGTTGCGAAAATGTCTTAAACGCATGGTCAAATAAATCACGTCCCATGACGGTTTCACGTAAGATGTTAAGTGCAGTTGCAGGCTTGCTGTAAGCATTTGGCCCTAGTTGATACACGTTTTCAGGATTTGACATGATTGGAGCAATAAAATCTTGATCCCCCGCCATGTAACGCACAATATTTTGCGGATCCATATCATCTGATGGATAATGATCTAAGCCGGGAATGGCATCGGGATGGGTTTTACCAAAATCCTGCTCAGCAATAATTTGCACAAAGCTATTTAATCCCTCATCCATCCAGCCCCATTGACGCTCATCAGAATTTACAATCATTGGGAAAAAATTATGTCCTACCTCATGAATAATAACACCAATCATACCAAATTTAGTACGGTCGCTGTAGTACCCGCTTTCATCTGGTCGTCCAAAATTGAAACAAATCATCGGGTATTCCATACCCACATCATCAGCGTGCACAGAGACAGCTTTGTGATAGGGGTAGTCAAATGTCATTCGAGAATATGATTTTAATGCGCTAGCCACAGTTTTAGTGGACCATTGTTCCCAAAGCGGATTTCCCTCTTTTGGGTAGACCGAAACTGCCATAACATCACTTCCATTAATATCTACATTCATCATATCTACAATAAACTTCCGTGATGATGCAAAAGCAAAATCTCGTACATTTTTAGCTGTAAAATGCCATGTTTTTGTTCCTGTTGGAACACTTTTTTCATTGGCTTCTGCTTCGTCTTGTGTTACGATAAAAACAGGTGCATCATACGACTTTTTAGCTTCTCTAAAGCGCTTCATCATTTTAGTAGAATACACTTCTTTTCGGTTTTCTAACACACCTGTTGCTTCAACAATATGATCGTTGGGAACCGTTATTTTTACATCATAGTTACCAAAGGGAAGTGCAAACTCGCCATTCCCCCAAAACTGTTGGTTTTGCCACCCTTCAACATCGTTATACACCGCCATTCGAGGGAAAAACTGAGCAATAAAATAGGCGTAATTGTCGTCTTTTTTAAAATACTCATATCCAGAGCGCGCATCCCAAAACTGTCGGTTGGGTATATTGTAGTGCCATTTAAGACTAAACGATATTGATGTTCCAGACATTAACGGCGTTGGTAGATCAATGCGCATCATTGTTTGATGAATGGTATACGGCAAATCAGCACCAGAAGAAGTTTGCAATGCATCAATTTTAAATCCTCCATCAAACTTCTCGTTAAGTAAAAATTCATTAACAAAACCTGGGGCAACAGAACGCTGGGTACCGTAATAATTACTTCCATTATTTAAACGGTCAAAAGACTGTCCATCACGGGCACGTACATTTTGATCCAATTGCAACCACAAATACGTAAGGGCTTCTGGCGAGTTGTTGGTGTATGTGACCACCTGATCCCCAAAAAGTTGTTGGGTTTTATCATTGAGTTCAAGCGACATAACATAATCTGCCTGTTGTTGGTAATACTCTGGACCGGGTGCACCCGAAGCGGTACGGTATACATTGGGCGTGGCAAGCTCATTGTAAAGCTGTCTAAATTTGTTTTGATTGGTGTGCCCCTGCGGAGTATACTCTTGCGCAAATGACGAGAAAAAAGTAGCTACAAAAACAATAGCAAGTTGTGCGTTTTTCATGTTCATCGATTTTTTTTTTAAAGATATTAGTTTGTGGTAAATTCAAAAATAAAATTGGGCGTAATTTTGGTCTTTTGTGTGTAAAAAACTTTTTTTAACCATTGATGTTGAAAGGGTTACGATGTTTTTTTGATCTGGAAAAACATCAAACAAAAAAGAATTAGACCATGTTAAAATATCCATTTCAGGAATATCATCAAACGAAGCGTACAAATGTGTTTGGTCTTGTTTGTATTCCCAACCCACAAAAGAAAAAGATGTAGTTTCGGTTGGTTCATGTACTATAAAACGATCTTTAAAGTAATTGGAAATATAATGTGCAACGATATCGGCAGGTTGTGTATCTGGGTCTAAAGAAATGTCTTGCTTGGCATAGGCAGATAGTGCTCGTGAAAAATCGTCTGTAAATACCCGAACCACAAGTTGTAATTGCTGCTGTTTGGGTTTGTGGTAGATATCGGTAGTACTCACGTAATATTTGTGTGGCACAAACGCCAAAAGAGGTAAAAGAAACAAAAACTTGAGGGGACGCATTAGTTTTTTTTGTTGAATTTGGTACTTGTTTTCACAAGAAAATCCATGACTTCAAAATCTGATTTTTCCTCTAGCAATTCTTTGACTTTGATTTCACCATCGCAAAAAACCAAAAACAAGCCAATTTTATCTTTTTCTATGTTTAATTGATCTACAAAAAAAGTGTCATCGTAAAGCTGGCGTATAACCTCACTAGGTAGCAAGCTGTATGCTTTTTCATCAGGTTTTTCATTGTCAACCAAGCGATAAAGAGCTTTAAATACATTCACAAAATTTAACCCATTATAGAGTTGTCCTTGACGCATTAGTGTGTTTTCTACTCTAGTAGAGCGATCACGCTCGTAATCAAATGCTTTAAATTCTTCGGAACGCAAATCCAAAAACTTTTGCCGTTGTTCTGGGGTTACCACAACTTCGTCCAGTTCGGTAACTTTTTCGTTTACGTCAATCACAAGTCGCCCGCGTTGCAAAATTTCTTTAGTGATTGTAACCACGCGTATTTGATATTGAAGCGAAGTAAAAACCAATTCATCATCCATTTTTACTTCAATGGCAAATTCACCATTATCATCTGAAATTGTAGCTTTTTGGGTAGTGGTATTTACCACATTAGCAGCCACCACATTGGTGTTTTGATACAAAATTTTACCACGTAACCAGGTGCGATAATCGGACTGCGCCATAGCCAAAGGTGCAAAAAACAGGACAATGAGGAGATGTCTCATAAAAAGTAAATTGGGTTGGCTTATCACAAATATACGTTATTCGTTCAAACGCTTTACAAAGTGAAATCCTAAATGCTCAAAACCTTCACGTGCATACAAACGATGCGAAGCAGTATTTTCTTTATAAGCGTTTAACTCTAGTGCTTCATAGCCCTCAGCTTTTAGTTTATTGCCTATCCAATCTAAAAATTGAGACCCCAATCCTTTTCCTTGGTAATTAGGGAGGATATAAAAATGGTCTAATTCACAGCTTTTGCCTGAATAATGCCGTGTCTGGTACCACAATCCACAAAAACCTATGATTTTATCTCCGTCATAAAATCCCACACAATCGTACTGGTAAGTAAACATAGAAGTAAAACGTTGCACGTGAACTTCGTTTGTGAATTTATGCTCGGTAAAATCTTGAATCAACGGAAGTATCTCGGGTATATTTGCTACTTTTAAAAATCGAAATTTAACTGCCATATCGTATTGCAAATTGCCACAAACATACAACTAAAAGAGATTGATACTACGGCTACTTATACTGTTCGACATCCTGTGTTACGCAACGGATTGCCTATCGAAAGTTGTGCTTTTGATTTCGACGATGCTCCAAGCACCATGCATTTGGGCGCTTTTGAAAATGACAGATTAATTGGTGTATTGACTTTAATTTTCAAAACGCAAAGTGTTCAACTTCGGGGCATGGCAGTACTTGAACAATTTCAGGGACAAGGGGTTGGAAAACAACTCATTGTACAAGCCGAAAATCATGTCAAGCATCAAAACATCCAAACTATTTGGATGAATGCGCGCCGTATTGCGGTACCATTTTACAAAGCCTGTGGCTACAAAAAGCAAGGGAAATCCTTTGAGTTAGCCCATGGCGGAACGCA
>CBFICG010000018.1:0-16150 GCA_965661025.1 Flavobacteriaceae bacterium
TTTCGTGCATACAGTCTTTTAACTGCTCATCGTCTATTTTTAGTCGTGATTTAATCTTACTAAAGTGCTTTTTGGCAAATGCTTCAAACTGATTGTCCAAAAGTGCAATAGCTACTGATACGGCAGGGCTTTGCTCCTTTCTTCGTAACTGAATGAGCAAACAGTCTTGCAAATCCAATGCTCCAACACCAGGTGGGTCAAGTTGCTGTACGAATTGTAACACCTTGCGTACCTCCTGCTCGTTCACGTAAATATTTTCAGTAAATGCTAAGTCATCAACAATATCAACCAGCTCCCTTCGGATATAGCCGCTATTATCAATACTTCCGACTAAAAAAGATGCGATGCGATATTCTTGCGCTGAAAAGGTAAAGGTGTCTAATTGTGACATTAATTGCTGATGAAAACTAATGCCAGCAGCATACGGCACGTGTTTTTCCTCATCATCGGTGCTATAGTTTTGCGCACGAAGGCGGTATTCGGGAATTTCATCGTCGCTTAAGTAGACGTCGATATCAATATCGTCTGCTTCTATAGTATCACTATTATCTTCCTCAGGGGCACTAAACTCCTCTTGTTCTTTTTCATTTTCTTTACCGGGAGCTAGCGCTGGATTCTCTTCAATTTCACGTAGTATTTGTTGCTCAAAAGATTGAATAGGCAACTGAATCAGCTTCATTAGCTGAATTTGTTGTGGTGAAAGCTTTTGTGAAAGCTTAAATTGAAGGTGTTGTTTGAGCATGAATTAATAAAATGGGTTCTTAAAAATACAAAAAACCACATATTATCATCTAAAATGAGGCATTTAGTGGTGTTCTAGGATATGGAATCACATCTCTGATGTTAGACATTCCTGTAGTGTATAACACCAATCGTTCAAACCCAAGCCCAAAGCCCGAGTGTATGGCGGTGCCAAATCGGCGTAAATCTGTATACCACCACAATTCCTCTTCGTCAATATCCATGGCACGCATGCGCGCTATAAGTTTATCAAGGCGTTCTTCACGCTGTGATCCACCAACCATTTCGCCTACTCCAGGGAACAACACATCCATTGCACGAACTGTTTTACCGTCTTCGTTCATGCGCATATAAAACGCTTTTATCTCGGCAGGATAATCAAATAATATCACGGGACTAGAAAAATGTTTTTCTACCAGATAGCGTTCGTGTTCGCTTTGTAAATCAGCACCCCATGCATCAATTGGATACTTAAATTTTTTCTTTTTGTTGGGCTTTGAGTTACGTAAAATAGCAATGGCTTCTGTATAGGAAACACGCATAAACTCATTTTGCGTAACAAAGCGTAAGCGCTCCAAAAGCCCCATAGGGCTGCGTTCAAGTTGCGGTTTTTTTGTTTCTTCCTGTGCAAAGCGCTGATCCAAAAAAGCTAAATCTTCTCCGCAGTGTTCCAAGACATAAGTCAACACAGACTTAATAAAATCCTCTGCCAAGTCCATGTTATCATCCAAATCATTAAAAGCAACTTCAGGTTCAATCATCCAAAATTCTGCCAGGTGTCGGGAAGTATTGGAATTTTCAGCTCTAAATGTTGGTCCAAATGTATAGACTTTTCCCAATCCCATGGCATAGGTTTCGGCCTCTAATTGCCCTGAAACGGTGAGGTTTGTTTCTTTGCCAAAAAAGTCAATCTCGTCAGTTTTTTGAGTTGGATCTAAGGTTGTTACTCGGAACATTTCACCTGCGCCTTCAGCATCACTTCCTGTAATGATAGGCGTATGTACTTGATAAAATCCATTTTGTGTAAAGTATTGATGTACGGCAAATGACAGGGCAGCACGTACCCGCATGACAGCAGCAAACGTATTGGTGCGCACGCGCAAATGGGCTTTTTCGCGTAAAAATTCTAGCGAATGTTTTTTAGGTTGTATCGGGTATTCGTCTGGATTTGAGCTGCCTAAAACAATTACCGAATCAGCCTGAATTTCATACTGTTGTCCTTTTCCTTGGCTTTCAACAAGGATACCTGTTATCTCAAGTGCAGCTCCGGTATTAATCGCGGAGAGGACTTCTTCGTCAGTTTTTTCAAAATCTACCACACATTGTAGATTTGCCAAGCACGAGCCATCATTCAAGGCAATAAATCGATTTGCACGAAAGGTGCGTACCCAACCGCGAACGGTAACTTTTTGACCTTTGTGTTCACCAGAAAAAAGTTTACGAATGTCCATGACGTGTTTCCATTAACAGTGGCAAATATAGCGGAATTATTCTGCTTCGTTCTCGGGTAAAATCTGAAATTTTGGCTCTTTGAGCGTACGCGTGTTGGCAATTTGCTTTTCAAGTGACAACAACAATGACGGCAACAAAATAAGATTTGCCAACATCGCAAAAAGTAAGGTCGCAGAGACTAAACCACCAAGGGCTACCGTCCCTCCGTAGCTAGAGATCATAAATACAGAAAACCCAAAAAACAACACGATTGAGGTGTAGAACATACTCACTCCTGTCTCACGCAGGGCCGCATAGACAGCTTTTTTGACGTTCCATTTTGTGGCTTGCAACTCCTGCCGGTATTTTACCAAGTAGTGTATGGTGTCATCGACCGAAATTCCAAAGGCAACACTAAACACTAAAATAGTAGATGGTTTTATTGCGATGCCTAAAAACCCCATCATGCCAGCGGTAAGAATTAGCGGAATGACATTGGGGAGTAATGAGATGAGAATCATCCGGAATGACCTAAACATATATGCCATAAAAAGTGCTATCAGCAAAATAGCAAGACTTAGCGATACCACTAGATTTCGTACCAAAAAACGGGTTCCTTTTAGGTAACCCAAGGCTTTTCCAGTCATAGAAACCTCAAAACGATCGGATCCAAAATACTTATTGATGCTGTTTTGTATTTGCAGTTCAATAGCTTCCATACGTTCCGTACTCACATCTTGTAGCATTACTGTAATTCGAGCAAACTGTCCTGTTTCATCTACTAATCGGGTAAGGAAATTGGCTTCATTGCTTAAGTTTTTAGCATGCGCTCGAATAAAATTATTCTCTTGATTTGTGGGCAATTGGAAGTATTTAGGATTCCCATTATAGAAGGCTTGTTTTAGGTATTTTGCTACAGAAACTGCCGAAATGGGATTGGATAACTCAGGAATTTCACGTAAGTCATTTTCTAGTCTGTTGATACGGTTTAGTGTAGACAAACGGGTTGCGCCGTTTTTGCGTTTAGTATCCACCATAATTTCAATAGGCATTACCCCTTTGAAGTGTGTTTCAAAAAATCGGATGTCTTTGTAGAAGTCGGCTTTTTTGGGCATATCATCCACGATTGTTCCAGAAAGGCGGATTTCATACATCCCAACAATACTGAGCATGAGCGCAATCACAGCAATAAAGTAAACCGATACACGATGCTGTTTTACCATGCGTTCCATCCACGCCACAAACCCCGACATCCACTTTCGGTTTAGGTGTTCCAAATGTTTTTTATTGGGAATCGACATATAACTATAAATGATGGGAATCATCAGTAGTGACAATACAAAAATCATCATGATATTTATCGAGGCCACTATTCCAAATTCGCGGAGCAGGGTGCTATTGGTGAGCATAAATGTAGCAAAACCGCAAGCCGTGGTCATATTGGTCATTAAAGTAGCATTTCCAATTTTTGAAATGACACGCTGTAGTGACCGTGCTTGGTTGCCGTGTTTTTTGATTTCGTTTTGGTATTTGTTGATAAGAAAAATACAATTGGGTACACCAATTACAATGATGATTGGCGGGATGAGTGCCGTTAATACAGTTATTTCGTAACCCAATAACCCAATAATACCAAAGGCCCACATCACACCCACAACTACAATAGACATGGAGATGAATGTTGCTCGATACGACCTAAAAAAGAAAAAGAATATAAGGGTGGTTACTAGCGTAGCCGCTACAACAAACAATCCAATTTCGTCTAAAATCATTTTGGCATTTATGGTGCGGATGTACGGCATTCCTGAAACGCGGACATCAAGTCCTGTATTTGCCTCAAATGCTGATATTTTTGGCATCAGTACTTTTTCCACAAAGGCTTGTCGTTCGCCGCTATTCACAACTTCTGGTTGTAAATACACCCCTGTTTGCACCACTCCTGTTTCTTTATTAAAAAGTAATTGATTGTATAGCGGTTGCTGTTGAAACAACCATTGTTTTAATGCAGCTGCCTCTTCGTTGGTTTTGGGTTGTTGATATGGAATCGGAGCTGTTTCAAACACTTTTTTCTTGGTGTTTCGTTGGAGTTGCGTTAGCTCGCTGATTCCCACAACATAAGCTATACTTGGCGATGCTGCCAAGCTATCGCCAAGGGCTTTCCATGCAGCGAGTTTTTTTGGTGTAAAAAATTGGTTGTCTTGTACTGCAATAACTACCACATTGCCCTCTTCACCAAAACGCTCTAAAAAGCGCTCGTAAAAAGTATTAAAAGGATGATTATCTGGCAAAAGATTAGCTTCTGTAAAACTAAACCGAATGTTACTCCATTGCGTTGACAGAAAAAAAGTGGTTGCTACAATAGTAGCCAAAAACAGTATACGGTTACGCAGGATAAGCCGTGCCACGCTTCCCCAGAAGCGTGTATTTATCCATTTTATCATAGCAATCTTCTATTCATGATCCGCCTAGACGGTCATGATTTCTTTTTCTTTCACCAGATATTTTTCGTCTATCATGGCAATATATTTATTGGTTGATTCTTGCACATCAACCTCAGCATTTTTGAGTTCGTCCTCAGAGAGTTCCAATTTTTTCAATTCAGCATTGGCCTCTTTTCGGGCATTGCGTACCCCGATTTTAGCGTGTTCGGCTTCGGACTTGGCTTGCTTTACCAGCTCACGACGGCGCTCTTCTGTTAGTGGATACTGATGATAATTGACTCGCCATTATTCATGGGATTAAAACCCAAATTGGCGACCATAATTGCTTTTTCAATTTCGGGAATAAGTGTTTTTTCCCAAGGCTGCACCGAAAGGGTTTGTGCATCAGGGGTATTCACATTTGCCACTTGGCTTAGAGGGGTTTGCGCACCATAATAATTAACTTTTACAGTTGAAAGCATTACAGGGTTTGCCTTGCCCGCACGAATATTAATAAACGATTTATCGAGGTGCTCGAGTGCCTTGTCCATGGCTTCTTCGGTAGCTTCTAGTATAAAGTTTAGTTCTTCCATTGCTTATAGATTTACCAGTGTTCCGATGGGTTCCCCCATCACCACTTTTTTCAAATTTCCAGGTTTGTTCATGTCAAATACAATAATGGGTAACTCGTTTTCTTGGCTTAACGTAAAGGCAGTCATATCCATTACTTTTAGTCCTTTGCTGAGTACATCATTAAATGAGATATTATCAAACTTCTGTGCTGATTTATCTTTTTCTGGATCTGCGGTATAAATTCCGTCTACACGTGTTCCTTTTAGGATAACATCTGCATTTACTTCTATGGCACGAAGTACGGCTGCGGAATCGGTTGTAAAAAAGGGATTACCAGTGCCCGCGCCAAAAATGACCACTCGTCCTTTTTCCAAATGCCGCACCGCTCGGCGCTTAATATAGGGCTCTGCAACGGCTTCAATTTTTAGTGCGGTTTGCAAACGCGTTGGCACTTCGGCGTCTTCTAAGGCACTTTGAAGTGCCATTCCATTAATACAAGTGGCAAGCATACCCATGTAATCGCCTTGTACACGATCCATACCGTTGCTAGCTGCAGCTACCCCACGAAATATGTTTCCTCCTCCAATAACAACAGCCACTTCTACTCCTAATCCTACAATTTCCTTGATGTCTTGGGCATACTCTGCAAGTCGTTTGGGTTCAATGCCATGCGTGCGCTCGCCCATAAGTGCTTCGCCGCTAAGTTTTAGAAGTATTCGTTTGTATTGCATAGAGTAAGTTTATGCAAATATAACAAGTTCGGGTTGATAGACTTTGCCAATTTGTAAAAACAAAAAACCTCCATAGCGGAGGTCTTTTTAACATTATTTAAAACTAACAAGATGGTTATCCCAATGCGATGCGCTTAAATCCAGTAACCACCAAATCGGGGTTTACAGATTTTACATAAGCAGCAACGCTTTGTTTGCTATCTTTTATATAGTCTTGATTTACAAGGGTATTGTCTTTAAAAAATCGTTTGATTTTTCCTTTAGCGATATTGTCTAACATGGCTTCAGGTTTGCCTTCTGCACGCAATTGGTCTTTGGCAATTTCGATTTCTTTTTCGATAATACCAGCATCAACACCATCTTCGTTTAAAGCAATGGGGTTCATGGCTGCAGCTTGCATGGCAACGTTTTTTGCAGCTTCGGCAGCACCTTCCACAGGCGCAGAAAGACTTACAAGTGTAGCAATTTTATTTCCTGCGTGAATATACGATCCTACAAATGGCGCCTCAAGACGCTCAAAACCTCCAATTTCAATTTTCTCCCCAATCACACCTGTTTGCTCAGTAAGTTTATCAGCAACCGTAAGCGCGCCTTCAAAAGAAGCTGATAAAAAGGCATCTTTAGAGCTGTGTTCTAGAGCAATATCGGCTAGTTTGTTTGCCAAATCCAAATAGCTATCGTTTTTGGCAACAAAATCGGTTTCGCAGTTAACGGAAACAACAACGCCGACATTGGCATCGTCATTAACGCGCGCAATAACGGCCCCTTCACTAGAGTCGCGGTCGGCACGATTTGCCGCTACTTTTTGCCCTTTTTTGCGGAGCAATTCAATAGCCGTATCAAAGTCACCCTCGGCTTCTACGAGAGCTTTTTTACAGTCCATCATTCCAGCACCAGTAGCTTGGCGCAATTTATTTACTTCAGCAGCAGTAATTTTTGACATAGCGTTTGTGTTTAATTGTCTTCTTCTGTTGGTTCTTCTGGTTCTACTTCAGGAGTTTGTTCTTCTTGGGTAGCTTCGCTAACCTCCTCAGCAACTTTTTCAGTAACTTTCTCAGCAACTTCCTCAGCAGTTTCTTCGGTTACTTCTTCAACTGCTTCTTTAACAACCTCCTCTATTGTTACTTCTTCTGCGGGGGCTTCTACCGTTGTTACGGGTGAGTCTGCAACCTCAGGCTCAGCTACTATCTCGCCTTCGCTAGCAGCAGCATCTGCTTCGGCTTTATCCTGTTGGCGCTCACGCAAACCTTCCGCAATAGCGTCGGTTACTAGCGCCATAATTTTTTCAATAGATTTTGATGCATCATCATTCGCAGGGATTACATAATCAACATCACGTGGATCTGCATTGGTGTCAACCATAGCGAAAATAGGGATGTTTAGTTTTTGTGCTTCTTTAATCGCTATGTGTTCACGACGGATATCGACGACAAAAAGCGCACCTGGAAGACGTGTCATGTCAGAAATAGAACCCAAGTTCTTTTCAAGTTTTGCACGTAAACGGTCTACTTGTAGTTTTTCTTTTTTAGATAAAGTTTCAAAAGTACCATCGGCTTTCATCTTATCAATGGCCGCCATTTTCTTTACAGCTTTTCGGATGGTAACAAAGTTGGTAAGCATACCACCGGGCCAACGTTCGGTAATATACGGCATATTAACATTTGATACTTTTTCAGAAACGATATCTTTTGCTTGTTTTTTGGTGGCAACAAACAAAATTTTACGCCCAGAAGCGGCAATTTTCTTTAAGGCTTGGTTTGCTTCTTCAATTTTAGCAACCGTTTTGTATAGGTTGATGATGTGTATTCCGTTGCGCTCCATATAAATATATTGCGCCATATTGGGGTTCCACTTACGGGTAAGGTGACCAAAATGCACTCCGGCATCGAGTAAGTCTTTAACTTCTATTTTAGACATTGTTGTTGATAGTTTACGTTCCCTGATTAGCAATACGCAAGTGGCGATGTCTCGGCCTTAAGTATTTAGATGCTAAACTAGTGGCAACAAATTAATGATATTTAAATGAACTTGGTGTTGCGCTAGCGCAACGAAAAGGTTAACGTTTCGAGAATTGGAATTTTTTTCGTGCTTTCTTTTGACCGAATTTCTTACGTTCCACCATTCTTGGGTCACGCGTAAGTAACCCTTCAGGCTTAAGCACTGTTCTGTATTCTTCATCAATAGCACAAAGTGCTCTTGAAATCGCAAGACGAACCGCCTCGGCTTGTCCGTTAGGGCCTCCGCCAACAACGGTAGCAGTCAAATTGTATTGTCCTGCGGTTTGGGTTAGTGCAAAAGGTTGGTTTACTTTATATTGTAATGTGGCAGGTGCAAAATATACGTTCAGCGGTTTTTTGTTTACGGTGATTTCACCTTTACCTTCAGTAAGGTAAACACGTGCAATAGCTGTTTTGCGGCGACCAATTTTGTGGATGGTTTCCATATTAGTTTAACTCGTTGATATTTAATTCGTTGGGTTGCTGACCTCCGTGGGTGTGCTCAGCACCTGCAAATACGTACAGGTTGCGGAACAATTCAGCACCTAATTTGTTTTTAGGAAGCATGCCCTTTACTGCTTTTTCTACGACGCGAGTAGGGTCTTTTTCAAATACTTCAGTGGCAGTCAAACTACGCTGACCACCGGGATAGCCCGTGTGGCGGATGTATGTCTTTTCTGTCCATTTGTTGCCGGTAAGTTTGATTTTATCTGCATTGATTACAATAACGTTATCGCCACAGTCCACGTGTGGGGTGTAGCTTGGCTTGTATTTGCCGCGCAACAGCTTGGCTACTTTAGACGAAAAGCGACCTAATACTTGGTCGGCAGCATCAACTACAACCCACTGTTTATCAGCGTTTTGCTTGTTGATCGATACGGTTTTATAACTTAATGAGTCCACTGTGTACGTTTTTGCTCGTTATGCCGCTACAGATTTGACCTCTGTTTGGCGGGCTGCAAATGTACAAACTATCCCCAATATTGCAAATGCTATTTTGAGATTTGTTCTGCGGACAATATCAATTACATAAGGTACTTGTGATAATTACGATATATAACCAAAACAAGTACCTTGTTATCCCTTTATTAGAATGTTATACCCAGGCTGATGCCAATATGTAACTTTTCTCTTAACAAAATAGGAGTTTCACTACCAACATACGCTAATAACGGTTTGCTTCCATTCATATAATAGTTAGACATTTGAACAAATAGATTTGTGGTAAGTATGTACGTATCTCTTTTCACCACAGGAAAAGCTAATCCGTGCCTGACATGTGGTCCTGCTTTAAACTTTTCATAGTTCAATGAAAAGTTATTAGAAACCTCTAAATTGGTATGAAGTGTTAAAATTTGGCGCTTGGTAAGGTTCCCAAATCAAGACTAAAATACATAAATAATCTTAATGCGCTTCCAGCCAGTTTTGTCCAATGCCAATGTCTACGGTAAGCGGCACTTGCAGTGCATAGGCGTTTTCCATTTCGGTTTGCACCAATTGGGTAAGCGTATCCAATTCCGCTTTTGGACATTCAAAAACAAGTTCGTCATGTACTTGGAGCAGCATTTTTGCTTGGAGGCGTTCGTTTTGCATGCGCTTGTAAATATTGAGCATGGCAATTTTGATGATATCAGCAGCACTTCCCTGAATGGGTGCATTAATGGCGTTGCGTTCGGCAGCACCGCGTACTACGGCATTCCTAGAATTAATGTCTTTTAAGTACCTACGCCTTCCTAAAACAGTAGCTACATAACCGTGCTCTCGGGCAAAATCCACTTGGTCGTTCATATAGGCTTTTAGCTTGGGGTAGTTTTCGTAATAAGTATCAATAAGTGCTTTGGCTTGGGTGCGTGAAAGAGTGGTTTGGTTGCTGAGCCCAAAAGCAGATACGCCATATATAATCCCAAAATTTACGGTTTTAGCTTGACTGCGCTGCTCTCGGCTAACGTCAGCTAGTGAAACGCCAAATACTTTTGCGGCTGTGGCGGCATGAATGTCTTCGTTGTTGTTAAATGCTGCCACCATACTGGGGTCTTCAGAAAGTGAAGCAATAATGCGTAATTCTATTTGGGAGTAGTCGGCAGCCATGAGTACATGTGCATCATCTTTGGCAACAAAAGCTTTGCGGACTTGCTGCCCTCTCGCTGAACGAATGGGAATATTTTGCAAGTTTGGATGGTTACTGCTTAGTCGTCCTGTGGCAGCTACGGCTTGATTATAAGCCGTATGCACACGATTTGAATGCATGTTTACATCTAGTGGTAATGCCGAAACATAGGTGTTGTTGAGTTTTTGTACGCTACGCCATTCTAAAATATCAGCCACAATAGGATGGTTTTTGGCTAGGGTAGATAACACTTCTTCGGCAGTAGAATATTGCCCTGTTTTTGTTTTTTTTGGTTTTTCTACAAGCTTAAGTTTGTCAAACAAAATAGGCCCCAACTGTTTTGGTGATGCCAAATTAAAAGTTTCACCTGCTTGGTCAAAAATGCGTTGGGCTAATGCTTGTGCTTCTTGCTCTAATTGGGTAGACATCGTATTAAGATAGGGCACATCCAACGAAATCCCCTCCAATTCCATGGCTGCCAACACGCGTATTAATGGGAGCTCAATATTATGGAGCAAATCACGTTGTTCGTTTTTGCCCAATTCGTGCTCAAAATGTTCTTTAAGCTGCCAGGTAATATCGGCGTCTTCGGCAGCATATTCGGTTTGTTGGTCTAGCGGCAAGTTGCGCATCGATCCTTGATTTTTCCCTTTTTTACCAATCAAATCCGAAATGGGTTTTGGTTTATAGCCTAGATAGGTTTCGGCAAGTACATCCATATTATGGCGCATATCGGGATTGATGATATAGTGCGCTAACATGGTGTCGAAAAGCGGCCCTTTAACTTCAATGCCATGTTGGTGCATGACTTTAATATCATATTTTAAATTTTGCCCAACTTTCTGGATGTTTTCACTTGCAAAAAAGGGAGCCAAATCGTTTAATACTTTGTTGCGTTCGGTTTCATTTTCAGGGATGGGGACATAATAGCCTGTTTTCGCTTGCCAACTAAAGGCAATGCCTACTAATGCTGCGCTAATGGCATCTAAGCCGGTGGTCTCTGTATCAAAGCAAACACTTTTTTGGCGCATCATGATTTCGGCCAAAAGTTTTCGCTCCATAGGGGTTTGCACGCATTGATAGTGATGTAGCGTATTGGCAAGTGTTTTCAATTCAGAGATGGTCTCTTGCTGCCCACTTCCCGGCTGATGGAACAAATCAAAAGCCACGGCTTCAGCCTTAGGGGCGGTGGTTTCAGGCACTTCGGGGACTTCGTTAGACGCAAAGACCTTTACAAAAGTTTCGCTTAAACGTCTGAATTCCAATTCCTGAAAAAGCGCTTTTACAGCAGGAATATCGGGCGCACTTAGTTCGTAACGGGCCGCGTCAAATTGCACAGGTACATCAAGTAATATGCGTGCTAATTTTTTGGAAAGTAGTCCCAATTCTTTGTTGGCTTCTACCTTTTCTTTCATTTTTCCTTTTAGCTCATACGTGTTTTCCAGCAATCCCTCCATACTGCCATATTGCGCTAAGAATTTTTTAGCAGTTTTGTCGCCCACACCAGGTAATCCGGGGATATTATCCACTGCGTCACCCATCATTCCCAAATAATCAATAACCTGTTCTGGACGATCTACTTCAAACTTTTCTTGCACCTCGGGAATGCCCCAAACCTCAATGCCGTTGCCCATGCGGGCAGGGCGGTACATAAAAATATTCTCTGAAACCAATTGCGCAAAGTCCTTATCGGGCGTGACCATATACACTTGAAAAGATTCTTTTTCCGCTTGTTTGGCAAGCGTCCCAATAATATCATCTGCCTCGAATCCTTCCAATTCAACAATAGGAATATGCAATGCTTTTAACAAGTTTTGGATGTAGGGGACAGCAATTTTTATCGCCTCTGGCGTTTCGGAGCGATTGGCTTTGTAGTCAGGGAACATCTCGTTGCGCACTTGCGAGCCGCCTTTGTCAAAGGCTACGGCAAGGTAGTCTGGTTGTTCGCGTTTTATCACATCAAAAAGTGAATTGGTAAATCCCAAAATGGCACTGGTGTCCATTCCTTTTGAATTGATACGCGGGTTTTTAATAAAGGCATAGTACCCCCGAAAAATAAGGGCGTATGCGTCTATAAGGAAAAGGCGGTTTTGTGCCATGGAGGTGTTAAAAGCTGTGTTAAAAATAACAACAATTGACGTAGTGGAGCAAATGAAATTAAAGAATTGACTGGCACGATTTGTGTTGTAATCCGTTGGATAATGTAAAAAACGTATTTTTGTATCATAAATCTTACACAATGTCTAAGTTTGGAGAATTAATTGACGCTAATATTCCAATTCTGTTAAGCTTTTATACAGACTGGAATGACCCCTCTACGGAAATGCATCCTGTGCTTCGCGATGTGGCTGCCGCCGTGGGAGATACGGGTAAAGTGGTTAAAATTGATGTGGACAAAAACCCCAAGTTAGCTGAAGCCCTCAGAATTAAAGGATTGCCAACGCTAATGATTTATAAATCGGGTGAAATGGTATGGCGTCAAAGTGGCGAGCAAGACGCAAACACCCTTATCGGTCTTATGAAAGATTTTATTTAGTCTATTGTGTAAAGCGCAATGGCTTTTCTAAAAGCGGCATTGGCTTGCGATACGCTATCTAAGTTGGGTTCTTTACGTTGATAATTTTCTAGCACACGCTGGTACGATTCAATTTCTAAACGAATACTTTCTTTATAATATTGTAATTCCTCAGTTGGAATTTGGCTAAATAACGACAATCGGTTTTGGTAGACTTGCGCAATGGCGTCAAAGAGCAATCGTCCCGATTCAGGCATGTCTGCAGCAAACAACACCGAAACATATGCTTCCATTGGTGTATAATAATCGTAAGCAGAATACAAAGGGGCAAATTGACGTGTATTTTCAATAAAGTCTTTGATCAATGTACTAGCTGTAGTGGTGTCATTGGCATCCACGGCTACTTCCAACACAGCGCGATAGCGCTCTACGTCTACTAAAATGGTTTCGGCATAAAGTTGTTGGTCTGTATTTCCAAACGATTCATAATAAGATAGTTTATCGGCAAATTTTGTTGCAAGTTTTACTGCCAATTCACTTCCTTTTTGGGTACTTCCAGCCTTGTAATACATAGCAGCGATTGGAGTAACTAAACTGTAATACCCAAAATAATCCAATGGCATTTTTTCCATCGCCAAATCCAATATTTCAATGGCTTTTTCAGTTTTGTTTTCTGAAACGAGCTGTTCAGCCAACCGTGCCAAATTGCTGCGGAACGAGATGCTATTTTTACGTGTTTCGGGGTCGTGATAAATGTCAGGGCTATTGGCATTTCCCCAATCCCATTTTTTGACAATGTTATACATGCGCTCCGAATCTATACGCCCCATTTGATATGGGTTTTGCGGATTTTCAGGGGTTTTGATAGGAACAAGTTTATACACTAAGCCGTCCAATTGGAGGTATTCTTTCATCCAAATATATTCCTCCTCCTCATAGCTTCCTCCGGTAAAATAAATAGGGCGTTTCCAATCGTTATTGCGCAAAATATCCAACATCATAACCCTATTTTTGTATAGTCCAGATGTGGGCAAATCGATATCGATATAATCTAAAATAAGATCAGCATCTTCAGCTTTTACCACACCACTTTGGAGTACATTTTCTTTATTTACGGGGACTCTGATTTTGTTGGTAGGATAATACACCAAGTTCTGAGTTCCCTCAGGAATTTGACGTAAATCTACCTCGTATTGTTGTAGTAAATGTTTGTAGCGTGTGCGTGGATTGTCGCTTGCTACCCAATCCATAAAATCGCCTAACTCCCAACGAACACTATCAATAAGGGCTTCGAATTTGATGTAGTCTCGTGTGCCATAAGCATATTGTTTGTGTGTTAGCTGTGAAGGAATTGGGGTACTTTCATAGGTTTTGCGTTTGAGTTGGTCAATGTACCAATCGGTAGCTAAAAGTTGCGTATTTATACTTCGCACATCGGTGCGATAGCCCTCAATTTCTTGTGCATACCACAGTGCAAAGGTATCGTTGTCGCCAATGGTAAAAATTATGGCATCTTTATCTTCATCAATAGAATCCAAATAGGCTTTAGCAGTAGATTGGGCTGTGTAGCGATTTGAGCGATCGTGGTCGTCCCAATTTTGCGAACCCATGAGCACAGGTACGGCAAGTAGGCAAAGGAGTGTGCAAACTGGTGCAGCCACTCGTAACGTCATAGATTTTTTGAGCGAGTCTGTAAGAGCAACCACGCCAATGCCAATGCACATGGCAAAAACATAAAACGAACCAACGAGTGCGTAATCCCGCTCACGTGGCTCAAAAACCCTTTCGTTGAGATATACCTTAAGTGCTAGTCCTGTAAAGAGGAAAAACACCAATAGCACCCAGAATCGTTTTTTATCTTGTTGGTATAAAAACAAGGCGCCTAGCAAACCTAAAAACAACGGTAACATATAATAGGTGTTTCGACCTTTGTTGTTATTGGCATCGTCGTGTAGATTTTTTTGTGGTCCCAATCGGAAACTATCTAGCCACGAAATCCCGCTAATCCAATTACCATTAAAAGGGTCTAAATTCCCTTGTTCATCGTTTTGCTTTCCTGCAAAATTCCACATAAAATAGCGGAAATACATATAATTAATCTGAAAGGTAAACAGGTAGTTTAGATTATCGATTAGACTCGGCTTTTGAATATCCAAATAGGAACCAAAACGCTGTAAAAACTGGTGGTAAGCCTTCGCGTCAACCGCTCCATTATTGACACGAGAAATAAAATCGTTTACGCTATCAATAAGTTGGGTTTGGTTACGATATTCGGGTTTGATATCAAAATCGGGTGCCCCAAAAAAGGTAATGTAATTCACAGCATTACCTGAACTCCACATACGTGGTAACAATCCAGTGTGCTTGCTATTGGCATTGATGCGTGCATCTTTCCAAGCATTCACAATCACATAACGCCCCTTTTTAAGGTCTTTTTCGTATTTCGGTTTGTCGTCTTTGTAGGGATTGTTTTCATCCTGCCCTGCGTACATATCTGTGTACATGGGTCCGTAGAACAAATGGGTTTCAGGATATTGCTCAAGGTTATAATACGCCAAAAGCGCTCGCGCGTCTGTGGGAGCATTTTCGTTGATTACTGTATTGGCATTGGCGCGAATGGGCAGCATTATCCAAGATGAAAATCCAATTAAAATAAAGGCAATGCACCACAAAGCCGTATTGACTTGAACCCATTTTTTTTGTTGGGTAAGTCGTAATCCCCAAACAAACAAAACCAATATAGATAGGCCAGCAATGATAGTTCCCGAGTTAAAGGGTAACCCAAAACTGTTTACAAAGAATACTTCAGCATTTCCAAAATAGGCTAAGGTTAGAGGGAGGAGTAGCTTAAAAATAAAAAGCAATATTGCGACGGAAACTACATTTGCCACCACAAACGATTTCCACGAAAAAGGGTAGTGCTTAAAGTAATACAGCATTCCAATGGCGGGGACAGTGAGTAGCCCCATAAAGTGAACTCCAAAGGATAGCCCAATAAGAAAGGCAATAAGCACCAACCAACGGTCGCCACGTGGTTTGAGCATGTCTTCTTCCCAACGCAATCCTAACCAAAACATGGCAGAAGTGATAAGCATTGCCATGGCATACACTTCAGCCTCAACGGCATTAAACCAAAAACTATCGGAGAAGGTATAGCTGAGTGTACCTACAACGGCTGCGCCCAACACCAAAAGCGCTTGCGGGCCTGTAGGGCTTGTTTCTTTGATTACAAATCGTGTAATGATTCGAGTAAGCGACCAAAACATAAACAAAACGGTAAAGGCACTTGCCAGTACTGACATCATATTTACCCAAAACGCTACACGCTCAGGACCACTTGCAAAAGAAGAAAAAAAGGCACCCATCATTTGAAATAACGGGGCACCAGGCGGATGTCCAACTTGGAGTTTGGCAGAGGTTGCAATATATTCGCTACAGTCCCAATAGCTTGCTGTGGGCTCTACAGTTAGGTAGTAGGTTAGAAGTGCAATACAGAAAACAAACCAGCCCGTGAGGGTATTTCCTTTAGCGTAGTTCATAGAATTTCTAAAGCCACTAAAGTACGATATCTTACAAAACCACAAACAAGATTGTAGAAACTATTGGTGCAACAAAAAGTTTGTTTATTTTTGCAT
>CBFICG010000019.1:0-16080 GCA_965661025.1 Flavobacteriaceae bacterium
AGACAAGGAGGACATTAAATTTTGATTTCATGAGCGATTTTAACTAATAATTCGTTCTTATCTTGTTTTGCTTGTGTTATATAATCTCTTGCTTGAGGTGTTGGCAATGTTGTTTTTAAATGTTCTTGCAACACCAAAAGGGTTACTGCACGAGTGCCCACTTTTTTTGCGGCCGTGTTAAAAAGCGGTGTTATTTCTTCATAAGAAAGCTGCGCTGACAACGTCGCTATTTGGGTTTTCATTTTTTCTTGTTTTTCAGCCGAGAGATTGGTGAATTTTTTGCCTAAACGCCTAAGTTCATCTATTGGCTTTACTTTGGGTGGTGATTGCTGCGGCGCTTTTTGTGATGTGTGCCGTTGTTTTTCCCAAGTATCGCGCAACCCAACCGTTTTGTTATAAACCTTTTTTGATGTGGTACTGTCTGGGTCACAAACAAAATATCCCAGCCGTTGAAATTGAAAACGATCCCCTGCATTTGCTTGGGCCAGCATGGGTTCAGCAAAAGCAGTATGCGCTGCTAGTGAAGTGGGGTTTAGGTGCGTCATAAAGTCAACTTCTTTGTCACTATCTGGTGAGGCAGTTTTAAACAACCTATCGTATTGACGCACCTCTATTTCTTCTGCGTGCGAAGCATCAAGCCAGTGAATTGTGGCTTTTACTTTACGTTGACTTTCTGGAGTGCCACTTCCGCTAAGGCTTTTCGGGTCATAAGTGCAATACACGGTAGTAATATTGCCCCGATCGTCCTTTTCAACCGACTCTGCCTTGATGATATAAGCGCTCTTAAGCCGAACTTCGCCCCCTAGTGTTAGTCTGAAAAACTTACGGCTTGCTTCCTCTTTAAAGTCGTCTTGTTCAATATAGAGTGTTTTTCCGAAAGGTATCGTCCGTGTACCCGCGGCGGTGTCTTCTGGGTTGTTTTCAGTTTGAAGGGCTTCTGCTTTGTTGTCGGGGTAATTGGTGATGATGACTTTGATTGGGTGGATCACCGCCATGGCCCGCGTTGCTGTTTTATTTAAATCTTCACGAACACAAAACTCCAATAAGGAAGCGTCAATTACGTTTTCGCGCTTGGCGATTCCCACTGTTTCTGCAAACTTGCGAAGTGATGCTGGTGTGTAGCCCCTGCGGCGCAATCCGCTAATGGTAGGCATTCGTGGATCGTCCCAACCCGAAACAGCTTTTTCTTCAATAAGGCGTTGTAATTTTCGCTTACTTGTAATGGTGTAATTCAAGTTTAGTCGTGCAAATTCACGCTGTTTTGGGCGTAAGCCTTTGTCCACAAGCTCATCTAAAAAAGCATCGTATAAATCGCGGTGTGGCTTAAACTCTAGTGTGCATAACGAGTGTGATATTTGTTCAATATAATCTGATTGTCCGTGTGCCCAGTCATACATGGGGTACACACACCATTTGTCTGCTGTTCGGTGGTGTGCTTTGTGAATAATCCGATAAATTATCGGGTCCCGGAGTAACATATTTGGGGATGCCATATCTCCTTTAAATCGAAGCGTTAACGAGCCTTCTGGGTGTTTGCCTGCCTTCATTTCTTCAAATAGGCGAAGAGATTCTTCCGTTGGACGATTTCTATATGGGCTTTCTGTTCCTGGAGTGGTTGGTGTGCCTTTTTGCATCGCCATTTGATCGGGGGGTTGCGGGTCCACGTATGCATTTCCTTGTTGTATGAGTTGGACAGCCCAATCGTATAGCTGTTCAAAATAATCAGATGCGTAACACTCTTTGTCCCATGAATAACCCAACCAAGCCACATCCTTTTTTATGGCATCTACAAAATGTTGTTCTTCTTTCGCGGGATTGGTATCGTCAAAGCGAAGGTTAACTGGCGCATTGTATTTTTTACCAAGCTCAAAGTTTAAGCAGATTGCTTTTACGTGCCCAATATGCAAATAGCCGTTTGGCTCGGGTGGAAAACGAAAACGCAACGCCGATGGTTCAAGGTCTGCAGACAGGTCTTCGTCAATAATGTGTTCAATAAAATGCTTGGATGGCTGCTCGCTCATCAGAAAATGTTTCGTGCAAAGGTAATTATTTAGGCATACTTGATGGTTTAAGTTTTTATATTTGGTGCACTATGGGAAAAGTATTTTTGGAGAACGTTCAGGTGTATGCGTATCACGGATGCTTGCCTGAAGAAACGCTAATCGGTAGTGAATACCGGGTTGACCTTTGGGTGGAGGCAGATTTGCAACCTTCAGCTGTATCGGATGAATTGGCAGATACAGTTGATTACGTTGCCCTGTGCGCTTGCATTCGCGAAGAAATGGCAACACCTGCAAAGCTGTTAGAGCATGTGGGGAAACGCATATTAACTCGTGTTTTTGATGCCTCATCGTTAGTAAACGAAGCGTGGGTTCGAGTAGCAAAAATAAATCCGCCCATTGGCGGACATGTGAGTTCTGTCGCAATTGAGCTAAAGGAGAAACGAAAAGGAAAAACGAAACAAAACTGATTCTCCAAAAACGGCTTGTATGTCGTTTGTTAAGCGTTATTCTATCAATACCAAAAGGAGGATTAACGTTAGCAACACGCTTTTCTTTCCTTGTGTGTACATTCAAAACGCTGAGCCTAGCACATATTGGAAAGGTGTTACAGCATGGCCCCATTGCTGTTCGGTGGGGGAATAAAAAAGTAGTATTTTTGCCATCCAAAAGGCACCGTGGCCGAGTGGCTAGGCAGAGCTCTGCAAAAGCTTGTACAGCGGTTCGAATCCGCTCGGTGCCTCTACTTTAGGCGCTCGTGTAGCCTCGCTTCAAGCTTTTGTTTTTCGTCGGGAAAAGCCCCTTGAAAAGAGAAAAACAAACCGAACAACATTAAAATTACGTGAACGGCCTGTTTTAGTTTGGAAATGACCTTTGGTGTTAGTCTTGTTTTGAGTTGTTTAGCCAAATAGATTTTTATCAAATCAAAAGATAAATACACCACCAAAATATAGCTAAAAAAGGGAATAATTTTGGTGTAGTTCATTTGATATTTGCTGCCAAAAACCACCATCATCCCCAACCAAAAAAGGAGTGAACCTATGTTGATGATATTTAGCAAAAAACCTTTACCTATATAAAAAAGATAGCTGCCTTTATTTAATTTTTCAGCATCAAAATGTAGGTTTTTCTTATTTGTTCGTGTGCGAATAAATGAGAAAAGGCCTATGCCAAATAACACCACTCCACCCAACAAAAACCAACGAGGATTTCCTTCAAGGCTTTGGCGTATAGAAATTGCGCCAAAGGAAGCAATAAGTATAAAAACAATATCAGCGATAACTGCGCCAATATCAACACAAAAGGCCCTTCGGGCGCCTTTGGAAATACTGGTCTCAATGACAACAAAGAAAACAGGGCCTGTAGAAACAACCAGCAATAAGGAAAAGGGGGTTGCAGCTAATAATTCATTCATTTGTAGGTGTTTGTTCTACGGGACTAGCGAGGGCAATATTGCCGCCAACAGCAATCTTTTTTATCAGTTTTTTTGGATTGCCAAATACCTCAACGGAACCACCAAAAGAGACTTTTGCTTCGGCAAGTTCTGTTGCACGAACAGCTGCGCTTCCACCTGCTTTTACACGCACTTCTACTTGTTCTGAATCTAATGTAGATGCTTCTACAACACCACCTGCGCTAACGCGGTGATCCTGTGTTACGGCTGCGCCTTTCAGGTTAACAACACCACCAGACACCGTTTTAGTAGAAACTTTTTGAACATCTAAAAGCGCATCAATTTCTGCGCCTTCCTGAGCTTTTAAAACGATACTTTGTTGAAACAATACATCTTGACAAGAAACAAATGCACCTTCATTGGCATCGATTAATTCTAATAAACTCGAATTGAATAAAGCGACTGTTGTATTAAAACCGCTTAGGCGTTTTTTTACATCCATTCTAATATAGAGCCGGCCGTTTTTGTTTTTGTAAGATAAAAACTATTTGTTATTTCCTTCGATAACAAAAGAGTCAACTTCTGACGGAATTACCGTTACACGTATTCCATCAAAAACTTTTATTTCGTTAAATTGACCTAATCTAATTGCTTGCGCCTGCACAATTGTAGTGGTTAAAAAAAGAAGAATAAGGAGTCGCATAATAAAGGTTTTATCAAATATACAATTTATTCTTTGTGGCCTAAAAGCAGTAAATCTAAATGTCTTTTTATTGAATCTGCTCCTTGTACTTGCACCAAAACCCTATCGCCGAGTTGGTAGGTTTTTTTTGTTTTTTCTCCGAAAAAAACATAATTCATTTCGTCATAAACAAAATAATCACCAGGCAAATCTTTTGGTCGAACCATGCCTTCGCATTTATTCCCTTCAATCTCTACATAAATACCTCGCTCCACAACACCAGAAATAACTCCTATGAACTCTTGTCCAATGCGTTGCTCCATATATTTTACTTGCATAAACTTAATAGAATCGCGTTCTGCTTTTGTCGCAAGAATTTCCATAGCAGAACAATGTTTCATCACAGACTCATATACCTCTTGCTTGGGAGACTTATTGCCATCTAGGTAGTGTTGTAACAACCTATGCGCTACCACATCAGGATAGCGCCGTATTGGTGAGGTAAAATGCGTATAGTGCTCAAACGCGAGCCCATAGTGTCCAATATTTTGAGTGGTATAAGTAGCTTTACTCATACTCCTTATGGTAAGTGTGTCAATAAGGTTTTGTTCGCGTTTATTACGAATATCGTTTAGTAATTTATTAATAGAATGCGCTGTTGTTTGGGGGGAGGCTAAATTTAAAGAATAACCAAAACTTCCTATCACATGTTTTAGTTGATCTAACTTGTCTTCGTCTGGCTCGTCATGTACCCGATAAACAAAAGTTTTGTTTGGGTCTTGCTTTGCAATAAATTCAGAAACTTTTTTATTGGCTAGTAGCATGTATTCTTCAATAAGCTTATTAGCGTCTTTGCTTGTTTTTACAAACACCTCTGTGGGTTGTTTATTTGCATCAAGTTTGAATTTAACTTCTTCTTTATCAAAAGATATTGCACCATTTTGCATGCGTTTTTTTCGTAAATGTTTTGCTGTTTTATCAAGTTGCAAAATAGCATCGACAACTGCTTGTTCTAGTGTATATGCTTTGTTTGATAGAGAAATGTGTGTAGGAATATCTTTTTGTTCTGTTTCAATAATATGTTGAGCTTCATGATATGCAAAACGATAATTGGACTTGATTACAGTTCTTCCAAATTTTTGTTCTTTAATATTACCAAAGGCATCAAGTATAAAAATAGCAGAGAATGTAAATTTCTCTTCATCTGGGCGAAGCGAACACACTTTATTGGAAAGCTGTTCGGGCAACATAGGAACAACACGATCAACCAAATAAACGGAGGTTGCTCGTTGATACGCTTCATCGTCTAATAAACTTCCTGGTTGTATATAGTGGGATACATCGGCAATATGAATACCTACTTCAAATAAACCGTCATCTAATGGAATAAATGAAATAGCATCATCGAAATCTTTTGCATCTGTCGGATCAATGGTAAATGTAAGCACGTCGCGATAATCCATTCGCCTCTTTATTTCTTTTTCATCTAAATCAATATCTATTTGATTTGCCGCTTTTTCTATATGGTTATCAAATTTGTAGGGAAGCCCATATTCTGCTAGAATGGTATGCATTTCTGTATCTGCTTCGCCTGGCGCTCCTAATACTTCTTCAATTGTTGCTTGGGGTGATTTCGTTGCTTTCCATGTTGTAAAAGAAATTAAAACCCTGTCTCCATCGGCTACTTTCATTTTTGGTTCTTGATCAATATAAAAGTCTACAGGGGATATTTTAGGGCTCACTCTTACAAAGAGCGTTCCGTTATTCTTTTGAAGTGTTCCTACAAATTGAGATCTTTTTCTTGATATAACATCTAAAATTTTTGCTTCTTTTCTTTTTTTTCCACGTGCAGGATAAACATAAAACGCAACAGTATCTCCAGAAAATGCTTTATTAAATTGATTTGATGCAACGATTACATCCTCTTCAAAGTCATCACAACTAATATACCCTACTCCTCTTCCAGATAAATCTAAAATTCCTACGTGATGTTTTTTTTGCGTTTTTGCTTTATAGCTCCCGCGAGTATGTTGCTCGATAACTCTTTTTTCAGTAAGTTTTTTTAAGCTCTTTATAATGTGATTTCTTCCACTTGGATCTGTAACACCAAGACGAGAAGCAATTTGTTTGTAAGTAAATGTTTGGGTTGGGTACTGGTCAAACAGATTTAATATGTTTTTCTGAACGGAAAGGACTTTCTTTTTTTTACCCATATTAGCAAAGGTACAGTTTCTAAACCCACTCATACACTTATCCACATGTTAATTAATCATTGTTTATTTTTTTTATTTTGATTTAAATATGATGATTATAATAGGCTGTTTATAAATGGTACAACTTTTTAGTGAGACAGCTAAATAATTTATGTTAAAGCACTTAGGTATTATGATATCTAAAAAAACAATGTTAATAAACACTTAAAACATGTTGACGTTTATCCAATAATTAACAATAAATAATATTGCATAATCACACAATTTAACTAGTATACTATAAACATTAATTTTTACTAGAGCTTATAAAAAGAAATAAACAAGTCTATTTACAAAAATCTCTTTTTTAGTAATCAGGACGCGAATGAGTTATAAACAACAATAAAATTGTAATTTAGACCTAAATTTATTCTCATGCATATTGCAATTGGCAACGACCATGCCGGTACAGAACTAAAAAAAGAATTATTTGATTTACTAACATCCCTTGGCCACACCTTTCATAATCACGGCACAGATGCGACAGAAAGCGTAGATTACCCTGATTTTATTCATCCTGTTGCAGCATATGTAAGAGACGGAAAAGCAGATTTAGGTATTATCATTTGCGGTAGTGGAAATGGCGCAAATATGACGGCCAATAAGTATCCAGAAATTCGCTCGGCACTTTGTTGGACAGTAGAATTGAGTGCTCTTGCCAGGCAACATAATAACGCAAACATTCTAAGTATTCCCGCCCGATTTGTTACCGAACAAGAAGCAAAAGAGATGGTAAAAACATTTTTGGTTACTGCTTTTGAAGGGGGAAGGCATGAACGAAGGGTGAGCAAAATATCTCAATGTTGCTAAGGTGGCAAGTTTTTTCCTGGAAAGAACTTACTCCACAAGTACTTTATAAAATTTTAGCGCTTCGCGCCGATGTGTTCGTTGTTGAGCAAAATTGCCCATACTTGGACCCAGACGGAAAAGATCAAACAGCATTGCATTTGTGTGCGTTCTCAGAAACAGCTTTAATTGGTTATGCGCGAATTTTTCTCAATCAGAGCCCGTGTATTATTGGACGTGTTGTTGTTCACAAAAATCACCGAAAGAAAGGGTATGGGCGAAAACTAATGCAAAAAAGCATTGCGGCGGTACCAGCTGATAAAGAAATTTTTATTTCTGCTCAAGAACACTTAAAAAGATTTTACGAATCCTTAGGGTTTTCCCAAACAGCAGCGGGGTATTTAGAGGATGGGATTCCACACATCCCTATGTTGCTTTCGCCGAGGAGCGCCACACCGAAATAAGATTTTCCATAGGCTCTTTTAAGGCGCCTAGTGTTGGTAGGTCTCTGCCTTCAAAAATCCAAAAACCAATTCCCGAAAAAGAAACATACGCTTCCTTGTTGCGCAACTGTTTAAATTGCTCTCGCATCAAACGCTTAATCCTATTACGATCAACAGCACGAGGAAATAAGCGTTTAGAAACCCCAAACCCCAAAGCCAATCCACCAGAATCACGAATAGTATAAACCAATTTTAGCGGGTTTTCTCTACGATGAACCCCATCAGCAAAAAGCCTTTCAATATCCTTTTTGCTTTTTAGACGCGTTATTTCATTGGGTGTTTTCGAAAACATTATTATTTAAATTAATATCTGCCATAAGCCCTGTTGGGTCTATACGGAGTTGAGAAATTTCTTCCAAAGGCGCATTTATAGTGAAGGTATATGTTGGGCGCGCCCACGCCCAATCTTTTTCTATAATCCAATCGGAAACAGTATCCAACGCAGGCTTTTCACCAAACATCATTTGTAATGGGATATAATGTATTGTTTGCGCACCATTTTTATAAAGCACGCCAAAATCAATAGGCATTCCTATAGCCCCAATTCGTTCCAACTCAATTTCGGTCTGTTCTCCTTTTGGCGTCACGCGTTTTATGTTGTAATCTATGGTGTTTGTGGTGCGCGTCCAATCATTTAGATACCATTCAAGCTGTATGCCAGAAACCTTCTCAGCAATGCGCTTAAAATCGTTGGGGCTTGGATGTGTAAAGGCAAATTCTTGATAGAAAACCTGCAAGGATTTGATTAAGGCATCGGCCCCAATTATATATGCCAATTGACTTAAAAACACCGCTCCTTTATCATAACTCCCTGTGCGATAAGCGGCATTGGTGGTAAACCTGTCAGCGTGAGTTGTTAGCGGCTCTTCCAAACCTTTGGACACCAAGTAACGATAATCTTCGTAAGCAGGAGCAAAGGCGTCCATATCTCCCCTTAACCCTTGTTCTCCCAAAGCATCTAAAAAGACCGTAAAACCCTCGTCCATCCACGCATATTTAGATTCGTTAAACCCCAATACGTGCTGAAACCACGAATGTGCCAATTCATGAGAGGTAACCCCATATAAACTTTGGTAGTTTCTTTCACCGGTTATCAGCGTACACATGGCGTATTCCATACCGCCATCACCCCCTTGAATTACAGTGTATTGCTTGTACGGATATGGCCCGATAGCATTATTAAAAAATGTCATCAATTTTGCGGTATCGGGCTGTAGAAGTTTCCAGTTTTTAATAATTTTTGGGTTGTTTTTATATAAAAAATGAAGCGTAACCCCATTATCTGTTTCTAAAGTGTCGTGAATATAGTCGGGATCTGCCGCCCACGCAAAATCGTGAACATTAGGAGCCACAAAATGCCACGTCAAGTTTTTCCCTTTTGTTTTTATTGTTTTCTCCCCGTAGCCATGACCTATTTCCTCAGTATTTTGTAAATAACCTGTTCCGCCAACCACATAGCGTTTATCAAGTGTAAGCTTTACGTCAAAATTAGCCCAAACCCCATGAAACTCACGCCCAATATAGGGGTTGGCATGCCAACCGTCGTGGTCGTATTCGGCTAATTTTGGATACCATTGTGTCATGGAAAGCGCCACCCCTTCTTTGCTGTTGCGCCCACTACGTCGTATTTGTTTAGGCACTTGTCCCTCAAAAGTCATGACCAGCGTTGTGCTGTCTCTAGGCGCAAGGGGCCTAGCAAGTGGAACAACCAATATGGTTTCTTCTTCTTGGTATGACAAAGGCACACCGTCTTGACGAAGCGATGTCGCGTGCAAAAAACCGATCTCATCGGCAGTCAATTTTTCTATGCGCGCCCCAACGCGTTTATCTGGGTCAACAATATGGCGAGACCGTACGTCCATCTCGCTGCCAGGCTGAAAGGCATTAAAATATAAATGATAAAAAACACGGCTGAGTGTGTCGGGCGATTTGTTGGTATACACCAATTTTTGTGTTCCGGAATAACGAAAAGTTTTTACATCTACTTCAACATCCATGGTGTAGTCTGCGTGTTGTTGCCAATAGCCTGGATGAGGTTGTGCCATAAGCACGGTACTTAAAAATAAAAAGAAAACGGGTTTCATAAGTTATAAGTAATTTAAGGTTTCTGCAGGAAACGTTTCCAATAAGCGCACTCCTTTTTCGGTGTGCTGCACGGAAATTAACGGGTTGTGGGCATCGTGCTGCATAAAAAGCAGAAAATCATTATCTGCGGCTTGCGCTAAAAACGTTTTTTTTTCTTTGAGGGTTTCAAGGGGTCGCACATCATATCCCATTATATACGGCAACGGCAAATGCCCTGCAGTAGGCAACAAATCTGCCACAAAAACAATTGTTTTATCTTTATATACAATATGTGGGATCATTTGTTTTTCGGTATGACCATCTACAAACAAAATACCAAAGCCCAACTCACTTTCTGCAGTAAACGCAGCACCCGAAGTGGACACAAACCGCAACCGTCCACTTTTTTCTATCGGTAACAAATTTTCCGACAAAAAAGACGCTTTTTCTCTAACGTTTGGCTGTGTAGCCCACTCCCAGTGCGTTTTGTTGCTCCAATATGTAGCATTACGAAAAGCGAGCTCATAACCCGTTCTTTTTTTATTCCACTGTACGGCCCCACCACAGTGGTCAAAGTGCAAGTGCGTTAGAAACACATCGGTAATTTCATCAGGTGAAAATCCAGCAGCACCCAAAGACTTTTCAAGCGAATGGCTTCCCCAAAGCCCGTAATGACGGAAAAAACTTTCGTCTTGTTTACTACCCATACCTGTATCTATTAAAATAAGGCGATTACCATCCTCTATAAGCAAAGATCGTGCGGCAAGCGCAATGCGGTTTTTATCATCTGCTGGGTTGGTGCGCTGCCACAACGCTTTCGGTACAACACCAAACATGGCGCCTCCGTCTAATCTAAAGTTTCCTGTTTCTATGGCGTGCAGATTCATACTCAACGAATGTACAAAAGTTTTATCCGTCTATTTTTTTCTTTAACGAAAGCCCAAACGCAATCATGGCAGTGGCTTCTGCGGGTGAGGCGGGACGTAAAAATTGCCGCACAATCAGTTCCTTTCCATTACACAAAATATGATAAAACCCATAAGCTGAAAAGAACGAAATAAGTTCAGGAGTAAAGAAAGCACGTACTTTTTTGGGATTATTTCCACGCACATAAAAATCGTCTGAGAACTCCGGATGTTCGGGGAAATCTATATCGTGAAAACCCGCTAAATGCGACAGCTTTTCTAACAACAACTCTCTGTCAAACGAAAATACAGGAACAGGGTTTGAAAGTTGCACCCGCAACAACGTAGTTTGTACACTTTCTTTGGCAATAAACACCCCTTCGCTGTATTTAATATCAAACAAAGACACTTCGTTGTTTGGGCTTGACAATTCATTGAAAACACGTTCCACAGAGGTAGTTTCGTAACCTAAGTGGTCGCGCAGGAGTCTTTTTTGGGTTCTTGGCGAAGCCTTGTAAGACCAACCCTTCTGTTCCGCCAACGCTTCCAGCTGTTGCTGCCGCTTTGTTTTTCCCCCTCCAAAAACGCGTAATTTTTGCATTGGCCTTAGCGTGCGAACGGCAAAAGGATGACTAGAGTCGGTTTCATGAACATCTAATCCAATTATTTCAACCACCCCCCCTTTGCGCTCAAAAAGCTCTTCATAATTGTGAAGGCTTTCCTGTACGGTATGATCTACAAAAGAGCACAGCGAAAAATCAACGACTACTTTTTCCGTTTGGGGAACCTTGTCCAACTTTGCTTTGAGCTTGTAAAAATTCAAAAAGGTGCAAAAGTGAATCACGCCCACATAATAGCTTTGCGTTTCGTATTCTTTATACATCAATACATTGGGCTTGAGCAGGTTGCGTGAAAACAACCAAAACGCTTTGTTGAGCACCACGTGTACAACAAATGTGGCGAATATGCCAATCAAAATTCCTGAAATCAAATCGGTTAGTAGTGTAGCGATTAGCGTAGCCAAAAAAATGAACAACTGCTCTTTTCCAATGCGATACATACGCACAAAAATGGCGGGTGCTGTTAGCTTATATCCCGTATAAACTAAAATTGCCGCCAGAGCGGTAAACGGAATTTTCCCCAACTGGCTTTGAAAAACAATAACGAACAGCAAAAGAAAAAGTGCATGGAAAAAATTAGCGGAACGATTCGTGGCTTGGTTGTTAACATTAACCGAGCTCCTAGAGATAACCGTACCCACATTCATACCACCTAAAAACCCACTAACAATAGTGGCAATTCCCAGTGCCCTCATGTCTTTATTGATATTAGACCTTCTTTTTTCGGGATCTAGCTTATCAACAGCTTTTATGCTTAACAAAGACTCGATGCTTGAAACTAGCGTGACAGACAATACAATTCCCCAAAAAACCGGCTCTCTCCATTTTGAAAAATCAGGTGTTGGCACAGACGTCAGCATGTCTTTAGGCAACGAAATAAGCAAGGTTTCACTAATAGGGTTTTGACCACTAATAATGGAGAAATACGCATCAAAGCTCAGTGCTAAAAGAATAACCCACATCGGCGCCGGAATAAGTCTAAAAACACGATTGGTTATCTTGCTGTAGAAAAACATAATACACAAACTTATCACCCCAATGCCCACAGCATAAAGCTGCCCCAAAGGGGCAACGCTTAAGGATTTTATCAACTCAGGAACACCCCAAAAAAGCTCCAGTACAGCCCCTTTGGTTTTCATATCACCAAGCATAACATAAAACTGTTTTAGCAGTAGCGTTACACCAATTGCAGACAGCATTCCTTGAATAGCACTTGCAGGAAAAAAATCGCTAAGTGCGCCAAAGCGTAAAAACCCAAAAAGCAAGAGCAGGCCACCAGAAATAATAACCGCCGATAACGCATACAAATAGCCCGCTTGCATATCACCATCTCCCAATACCGCAACGGCACTTAAAAGAACAACCACCAAACCGTAGCCCGGACCAGTAATGGTCACATGAGACCCCCCAAAAATGGAAACGACCACGCCGCCCACAACGGCGGTGACAATGCCCGCAACCATTGGAAACCCGGAAGCCACAGCCAAGCCAAGCGCCAAAGGCAAGGCGATAAGAGACACCACAAACCCAGCAAAGATGTTCCTGCGAAGACCAGCAAATATTGAAGCCCTAGCCATTAGCGTACAATTAAAACATCGGTGGGTAATTCAGACAAAATATATTCTAGATCATGGGGGAAAACACGATCCCATACCGAGTGTTTTTGAGGTGCGTTCATCACCAACAAATCGGCTCGTTTTACCCGGGCAAAATGCCCGATAGAATAGCCACGACGCCCAAAAATGGGTTGTACATCATGAGACACAGCGTCTTTCAAAGAGGGTGGAATTTGGCTTATAATTTTTTTGACACGCGAATGTTCACGCAGTTTGATACGCTCCTTAACTATAGTAGATTTTCGTAAACCGCGGTCGTCATCAACCTTGACATCGACATCTTCCTCAGAAATTTCTTCTACAACAGTAAGCCGTGTAGCACCAAGTGAACCCAACACATAAAATGCACGCGCAATGGCCGTTTCGGTTTTTTCATGCGCCAAACCGTTTACTACAGCATAGGAACAAGGCTTGCGCTCCACCGAAGGTTTTATAAGCAGTAACACATCGCAAAGACATTTCCGCGTGAGCTTTCGCGCCACAGAGCCGATATAATATTTTAACAACCCCTCGCGCTGAAGCGCACCCAAAACGAGCAAGTCGGCTTTTTCCTCTAGGCAGGCGTTAAGCAAAACTTCCACAGGCAGCCCAGCTTTCCACCGCACAGTATATTTTGGAAGGGGTTCTGGAAAATCCGAAATGATTTGCCGAAGCGCAGTATCTTTTTTAGTATTCTTTTCACCCACATGCACCATGACCAATGCGGCATTGAACAACACACTCATACGAAGCGCCTCAAAAACATTGGCTTTTAAGTTTGGCGAAAACGCCACACCAACCAAAATTGTGTGATACTCTTTTTTGTGCATACGCTAAAATATAGGAAAAAGTTGGTATGTCCGAAAAGGATTGTAGAAGAATAAGTATTTTTATGTCAAAACAAGATTATGCGATTTATTCAAAAACTAAAGCAAGCTCACCTCTTTCTTCTCGTGTTTCCCTTTTTATTGTCAGCCCAAGGAAAACACCTTTTCATCCTTTCGGGTCAATCTAATATGGCCGCGTTAAACCCAAAGACATTTACCGAAACGGTTACGTCTGCTTTTGGCACAGAGGACGTGGTTGTTGTTAAACACGCAATGGGCGGAAAACCCATTAGGTGTTGGTTTGATGATTGGCAATTAAAGGAGTTCGAAAACCCTAAAAGAAACCTCCCAAACCTCTACAATCCATTAATTTCAAAAACAAAACAAGCAATAGGCAAAAACCCAATAACCTCTGTTACATTTATTTGGATGCAAGGAGAGCGTGACGCCCGAGAGAGCCTTTCAGAAACATACGCCGAGAGCCTAATGCGTGTGTACAATCAATTGGCTAGAGATTTAAAATACAAGCGTATTAATATGGTCATTGGGCGGCTTAGTGATTATGATTTATCAAACAGCAAAGCGCCCCACTGGTCAAAAATGAGAGCAGTTCAGGTTAAATTGGCAAACTCAAGCCCAAGATTTGATTGGATAGACACCGACGACTTGAACGATGGGTTAAACCATAAAGGAATAGAGATTAAGAACGACTTGCACATGTCTGTAGAAGGATATAAAACAATGGGAATTCGATTTGGCAAAAAAGCTATTGAACTTATCGAAAACAACTTGTAACGCTAAACTACTCGTTTAGCTTTAACACGGCCATAAATACTTGCTGAGGAATTTCTACATTTCCAATTTGGCGCATTTTCTTTTTCCCTTTTTTCTGCCGCTCTAAAAGTTTCCGCTTTCGAGTAATATCACCACCATAACATTTTGCCGGTACATCTTTGCGCACGGCCTTTACGGTTTCCCTAGCAATTATTTTCGCACCAATAGCAGCTTGAATAGGAATATCAAACTGTTGGCGCGGAATCATTTTTTGAAGCTTTTCACAGATTTTTTTCCCTAAACCATAGGCATTATCTGTGTGAACAAGTGCCGAAAGCGCGTCAACAGAATTGCCGTTAAGTAATACATCTACACGAACGAGTTTGGACTGGCGCAACCCCATGGGGCTGTAGTCAAAAGAAGCATATCCTTTGGAAACAGATTTTAATCGATCATAAAAATCAAATACAATTTCGGCTAACGGTAAATCAAAATGCAATTCTACACGCTCAGTCGTGAGGTAGGTTTGGTTGGTAATGACACCGCGTTTCTCAATACACAAACTCATCACATTGCCCACAAAATCAGCTTTGGTAATAATAGTTGCTTTGATAAATGGCTCTTCCACACGGTCTAGCACCGATGGGTCTGGCAAATCAGAAGGGTTATTTACGATAATAATATCGTTTGGATTTTTTTTACTGTAGGCATGGTACGACACATTGGGCACCGTAGTTATCACGGTCATATTAAACTCACGTTCCAGCCGCTCTTGAATAATCTCCAAATGCAGCATACCCAAAAACCCGCAACGGAAACCAAATCCAAGTGCCGCAGAACTTTCGGGCGCAAACACCAACGAAGCATCGTTAAGCTGTAGTTTTTCCATAGAAGCGCGCAACTCTTCATATTCTTCGGTATCTACAGGATAAATTCCCGCAAAAACCATAGGTTTCACCTCCTCAAATCCTTCAATGGCATTTTCAGTAGGCCGTGCTAGCGCAGTAATCGTATCACCCACTTTTACCTCTTTGGCTTCTTTAACACCAGTAATCAAATAACCCACATCGCCAGTCAGCATTTGTGTACGAGGCTCTTGTTTAAGCTTTAGCGCACCAATTTCATCGGCAATATAATTTTTTTGGGTTGCCATAAATTGTACCCGCTCCCCTTTGTTGATTTTCCCGTTGAGGATACGGAAATAGGTTTCTACCCCACGAAATGGATTATAGACGGAATCAAAAATAAGCGCTTGAAGCGGGGCATCAACATCTCCTTTGGGTGCAGGAACGCGCTCCACAATAGCCCGAAGCAACTCATCAATTCCCAATCCTGTTTTGGCCGAGGCACGAATGACTTCGTTGGCATCACAACCCAACAAGTCCACAATATCGTCAGTAACTTCTTCCGGGTTTGCTGAAGGCAAATCGACTTTATTTAGCACGGGAATAATTTCTAAATCATTTTCGAGGGCCAAATACAAATTGGAAATGGTTTGCGCTTGAATACTTTGGGCGGCATCTACAACGAGCAGCGCACCTTCACAAGCCGCAATGGAGCGTGATACTTCATAGGAAAAGTCGACATGCCCAGGAGTATCAATTAAATTAAACACATAGTTTTCTCCGTCCAGCGAATAGTCCATTTGAATGGCATGCGACTTTATGGTAATCCCACGT
>CBFICG010000020.1:0-15752 GCA_965661025.1 Flavobacteriaceae bacterium
ATGATAGAGTGATGTGAATTGATTTTAGCCGAACGTGTAGTAAGCAATGCTTTTGCAGCTCTTATTCTTCCTGCATAGCTATAATAAATGCTATTTGCCCATTCTTTTCTCTCTAAAGCTGTTTTTGCATTATCAATATATTCCTCGGCATCAAACAACAAGGTTTGCACCAAATCAATTGTTACGCCAGCACATTCTCCAACTCCAATGGCTTTTTTGTACACCTTGTCGTTGCCCCAGTCTACAAAATCCTCAGCAGTGAGTGTAGTGGTATCTGCATATCCCTTTAGATTTTGATAGAAATAATCGGCTTCTTTTCTAAGATAATACGCTAAAAAAGGTTCTCCATTTTGAGCATTTGAACTAAAGTCATCCAACAACCATCGTAAGACTTGTGGTGTACGTTTGGCGGGAATTTTCAACACTTTATCAGCGTATCTGCCTTCTCCGTTTCCTAAAGTACCACCACCCAACAATACTTGTGTAGCTGGTGCAATATTACCCTCAGATTTTACAGTCATACCTTGAAAACCTATATCGGCAATGGCGTGTTGGCCACAGGCATTCATGCAGCCGCTAATTTTAATATTCAGCTTGTGATTTGAAATTATTGACGGATATTCTTCTTCAATAACGCGCTGTAACACTTCAGCTAACCCCATACTGCTGGCAATCCCCAAATTACACGTATCTGTACCCGGACAAGCTACAATATCATTGATTTTATGATAGCCTGCTTTTACCAAATCCAATTGCTGTAAGTCTTGGTATAGCGCCAGAAGATTAGTTTCTTTGATACCTCTAAGTAAAATGCTTTGTCCAATAGTAAAGCGCAAATCATCTCCACAAAAGGCGTCTACTATTTCGGCAAGTGCACGGGCTTTATCCGAAGAAATGTCACCACGATCAATGGCAATTCCTACCGCTACCCATCCGTTTTGCTTTTGAGAAAATACGTTGGTTGCTTTCCAGCTTAAGAAAGGGCTATCAACTGCGATGTCGGCATCAAAATCTTCTGTTTTTTTTATGCTTATTTCAGTAGGCTTAATCTGAATTTGTTTAGGAGAAATAGCTTTGTACACCTCAAGTACTCGATTATGAAAGGCTTCAAATCCTTGTTCTTTTATCAGAAATTTCATGCGTGCTTTATTGCGTCTATTACGCTCTCCGTACTGATCAAACACACGTACTACAGCTTCGGTAAACGGAATAAACGCCTCAACCGAAATAAACTCTTGAATAACATCTGCCACTCTTGGCTGTGCACCAATGCCTCCGCCAACTAACATTTTGAATCCATGTTTGCCATGTTGCAATACAGGAATAAAGCCGATGTCGTGTGTAAATGTTATTGCATTATCTTTAATAGAACTAGAAAAAGCAACTTTAATTTTCCGCCCCATATCTTGACAAATGGGATTGCGCAAAAAATGCTCAAAAAAGGCATGTGCATAGGGCGTTATATCAAAGGGTTCATTTGGGTCAATCCCCGCCAGAGCAGATGCTGTGACGTTACGAATGGTATTTCCACATGCTTCTCGCATGGTAATGTCGTCTTGTTCCAATGCTGCCCAAAGCTCTGGTGTTCTATCCAACGATACATAATGGATCTGTATGTCTTGTCGCGTTGTAATGTGCAAATTTCCATTTGAATATTCGTCGGAAACCTGTGCAATTCTACGAAGTTGTTGTGCCGAGCACTTACCGTATGGAATTTTGATTCGGACCATTTGGACCCCTTGCTGCCGCTGTCCGTAGACACCACGGGCCAAACGAAGACTACGGAAATTTTCTTCGTCCATTTTCCCTTTTTTAAACGCAAATATTTTGCGCTCTAAATCAAGTATGTCGTGCTCAACAATGGGGTCCTCTATTTCCGTTCTAAAACTTTTCATGCGGTTTCAATAAAGCCAACACCTGCGGTGTTGAATGTGTTTGTATCAATTAATATAAAAGCACCCAATGCAGGATTTTCTTTGTAAGGTTTTGAGGTAATGGGTTGTGCTAATGCCAATGAACCTTTGCCAATATCATTAAGATCTAAATGGTTTGCTTGACGGTTTTCCAGTTCCTCTAAGTCTATTTTTGAACGTATACTTTGCACCTTTACCAAACTGCTTTGTACACCTTGTTGTAACCAATATTTATTACCGACCTTCAAAGGAGTGTCTTGCATCCAGCAAAATGTTGCACTAAGACTTTTTCCACGATTTACATTGGCTTGTTCGTTTAGGATACTGTCCCCTCTGGAGGCATCAATTTCATCTACCAAAAGAATAGTACCGTTCTCTCCAGATGAGATTTGATCTACACGTTCTCCGTATTTTTCAATACGCCGAATAATGCTCCTTCTTCCTGAGGGGTGAATACTGATGGCGTCACCTACTGTAAAACTTCCCGAGCGCACATTGCCAGCAAAGCCTCGATAATCGTGTAGCTCTTCCCGTTTAGGACGTATGACATATTGAATTTGAAATGCACCGTCGTTCGATTGATTTTTGTTCACTGGAAGCGACTCGATTAAACTGAGAAGCGGTGCGCCATCGTACCAATCTAATTTTTCAGAGGAGCTGACAACATTTTCGTTGAACAGTGCCGAAATTGGCGTGTAATGATAACTCACACCTTCTTGTCCGTGTTTTTTCACCAAACTTTCAAGTGTTTTTTTGACATCATTAAAAACATCTTGACTGTAGTCTACCAGATCCATTTTATTCACGGCAAATAAGATTTGTTTAATACCCAATAGTTGGGTGATGAAAAAGTGACGTTTTGTTTGTTCAATCACTCCTTTTCTGGCATCTAATAAAATCACACTTGCTTGAGCCGTAGATGTTCCGGTAACCATGTTTCGGGTGTATTCTACATGCCCAGGAGAGTCTGCAATGATAAATCTTCTTTTTGGGGTAGAGAAAAAGATGTGAGACACATCAATAGTGATGCCTTGCTCACGCTCGGTAAGAAGACCGTCAGTTGCTAACGATAAGTCCAAATATCCGAATCCACGCGCAGTGCTTTTTTCTTCAATGTGTTGAATTTGATCCGTTTTTAGCGAACCTGTCTCGTACAAAAGCCTACCAATTAAGGTGCTTTTTCCGTCATCTACACTACCTGCTGTAGCTATTTTAATTAGTTCCATGCTAAAAATATCCTACTTTTTTACGTTCTTCCATGGCTCCTTCAGATCGTTTGTCGTCCATACGTGCGCCACGCTCCGAGAAATTTGACCCTCCAATTTCGTTAATAATTTTATCTAACTCTGTGGCTTCTGAAAGTACAGCTGCGGTACAGCTCATATCGCCAACCGTGCGAAAACGCACCGATGTAAACTTGCGTTCATCGTTATCCTCGACGTTTACGTACTGCGAAACCGGCATCCACTGATTGTCACGCAGAAATACTTCACGTTGATGGGCGTAATAGATGGAAGGAATTTCAAGATTCTCTTTACGGATATAGTGCCAAACATCTAATTCTGTCCAGTTGCTAATGGGAAACACACGAACATTTTCCCCGTTGTGTATCATACCATTAAGGATGTCAAACAATTCTGGACGCTGTAATTTTTCGTTCCATTGACCAAAGTCATCTCTGACTGAAAACACCCGTTCTTTAGCACGTGCTTTTTCTTCGTCACGCCTTGCGCCACCCATACAGGCATCAAATTTGAATGTTTCTATGGTGTTTAATAGGGTAGTGGTTTGCAAACTGTTTCTACTTGCATGTCTACCTTTTTCTTCTACCACATTACCAGCATCAATATCATCTTGAACACTTCCAACAATTAGACGCAGTCCATGTTCTGCTACAAGTTTATCTCTAAGCGCAATGGTTTCAGGGAAATTATGCCCCGTATCGATATGAACCAACGGAAAAGGAATGGTTGCTGGAGCAAATGCTTTTTGTGCTAAATGCAACAAGGTTATAGAATCTTTTCCACCCGAAAACAGTAAGCAAGGGTTGTTAAACTGCCCAGCTACTTCACGTATTATATAAATTGATTCTTCTTCGAGTTGTTTTAGGATGCTCATGATTTAATTGTATGTAGTCCACATTCTTTCTTACTGCTTTCCCACCACCAACGACCTGCCCGCAGATCTTCTCCAGGTTCAATCGCTCGTGTGCACGGCGCACAACCAATACTGACGTAGCCCTTGGTGTGTAATTTGTTTTGTGGGACGTTGTGCTTATCTAAATAGGTGGTTACATCTTCTAATGACCAATGTAATAATGGATTGAACTTTAGTATGCCAAAAGACGCATCGTAACTAAAAAAATTTAAGTCTGCTCGATTCTGCGATTGACTTTGACGTAACCCTGTTATCCACACATCTCGGTTGGTTAACGCACGTTTTAACGGTTCTACTTTACGAATATTGCAGCACTCTTTTCTGTTTTCAACAGATTCGTAAAAGCTATTAGGTCCTTTTGTGGTTACCAACTTTTCCACAGCTTTAGTGTTGGGGGAAAATACATGTAGTTGTGTTTTGAGTTTACGTTGAGTTATATCTAGAACATCGTAGGTTTCTTGAAAAAGCCTCCCCGTATCGAGGGTAAAAATTTCAATGGGAAGTTTTTGTGAAGCAATGTGATGTGTTATGACTTGATCTTCTTGCCCTAAAGACGTTGAAAACGTGATATTACCCAAGTTTTTCTCGAGTAAGAAATCAAAAAGCGCGTTCAGTGAAGTTGTAGCGCTTAGTTCGCTATTCAATTTTTTTGCTTGAGCTACACTCATTTTTTTCCCCATTTTATTTTGTTCCATATGCGCTCGTGAACGACATAAAGAACCATTTTTGTTATCATTTCTATCCCTCCAATAGACAGGGCAAATGCCAGTCTTCCAGTAATGACATAGGAAATAACGATTGTATCAAGAGTACCAATTATACGCCAGCTCACCGATTTTATCAATGAACGAGAAAAGCGTTCTTTCTGTGTGGTGAGCTTTTCTTTTTTAGACGATAAGATCAATTGATCTACTAACATAATTTTGTAATGGGGCAAATATAATAAATACTATCAAATAGATAGGATATATAGAATTAATTTTTTTTACATTTGTAGTATGATTTCAAACAAATGCAAATATGCCATTAAAGCACTGACTTATATTGCCCGTTATGACGATGGTTATAAAGCAGTTATGACTGCCGATATTGCACGTGAACAAAATATTCCACGTAAGTTTTTGGAAATTATTTTACGCGATTTACGTAACAATCGCATTTTGGAAAGCAAAAGAGGTAAGGATGGTGGCTTCCGATTGTTACGTCCCGCAGAAGAGATTTGTCTTACTGAAATCATGCGAATTATAGATGGTCCTATTGCTATGTTACCATGTGTTTCTTTAAACTACTACCGTTCATGTGACGAATGTGACGAAGAAAATTGTGAAATTAAAAGCGTTTTTGAACAGGTGAGAGATAAGACTTTAGAAGTTTTAAACGGACAAACAATTAAATCACTAATTTTATCCTAATTATGAAACGATTAGGGGCATTCTTGTTGGCAGTTTTTGTTTTACTGCTCTCTGTTGAGAGTACCTTCGGCATGCATTTTTGCCACAGTACACTTGTAGAGATCTCTATAAATCATTCTATTTCTAGCTGTTGTAAAAAGACTACTGAACAACACCCCATGCTAACCAAGCAGTGTTGTGAAATGGCGCAGTTTACTGTAGCACTTCAAGAATCGGTAGTTGCAGAATCAGATGTGACGCTTGGTAAATTAACAGCATTTACTGCTGTAATTCAATTTGAAACAAATGCTTTTGATCAAACTCAAAAACATCATTTTTTTGGGTTTGAATCACCACCAGAACCGCATCACACATCACTACATATTTTATTTGAGCAATACTTGATTTGATTTACAAACATCCTCCGTTTTGTTTGTTTAATTTAAATCATAAAAATCATGTTCAAATCTTTTTTCATACTAATTCTTAGTATAAATGTTAGTGCAATCTATGCACAAAACCTTGTTAGCGGATACGTCTACGAACAAGGTAACACTACCCAACCACTTGCTGGTGCAAGTGTGTACTGGGAACATTCATCTACAGGTACTATTACCAATGAAGATGGCTATTTTTCAATAGTCTATATCCCCGAAAACACCACTTTAGTGGTTTCTTATTTAGGTTTTAAAACCACAAAAATCTCATCTGGATTTCATCAACCAATAACAGTGGCTTTACACTCAGACGATGCAGCGGCCTTAGATGAAGTAACGGTTTTACAAAAGCGAAAACCTTTACAACGTGCTATTTTTACACCGAGAAACGTAACCACTATTGGGAGTGATGAATTACTAAAAGCGGCTTGTTGTAATCTTTCAGAAAGCTTTGAAACCAATTCATCGATTGATGTCAATTACGCTGATGCGCTAACGGGAACCAAGCAAATACAAATGTTAGGATTAACAAGTCCTTACATTTTATTTACGCAAGAAAACATTCCAAGTTTACGTGGAAGCAATCAAACTTTTGGGCTGACATTTACGCCAGGAACTTGGATAGAGAGTATTCAAATTACCAAAGGGGCAGGAACCGTCACGAGTGGTTACGAAAGTATTTCGGGACAAATCAACGCAGAATTGATAAAACCCTTAACGGCTCCCCCGCTTTTTGTAAATGGTTTTCGTTCTATAAACGGACGTACCGAGCTTAATATTCAAGTCAAACACGAGCTTTCTCCAAAATGGGCCACTACGCTTTTTTTGCATGGAAATCAGCGCACCAAAAAAACCGACCAAAACAAAGACGGATTTTTGGATATGCCGCTTTCACAACAGTTTAATATTTTAAATAGATGGCAGTATATAGATGCAGAAAAAGGCTGGGTTGGTTTTGCAAGCTTGCGCTATCTCACAGATGAAAAACAGGTTGGGCAATTGGATTTTAATCCAAATAAACACCAATTTGGCAGCTCGTTTTGGGGTGGTAAACTCAAAACAGATAAATGGGATATTACTCTAAAAACGGGTTATGTGTTCCCCGAAATTCCATATAAAAGTTTCGGTTTTCAATCGACGGTTAGCCGACACAATCAAGGAGGTTACTTTGGCAAAAAGACCTATGATGTTTCCTATACGAGTTATTTTCACCATTTGGTGTATCAATCCATTCTTGGTAATACCTTGCACAAATTTAAAACGGGTCTTCAGTACATGGCAGACCTTTATGACGAAACGGTTTTGGGAATTAAAATCCATAGAAATGAAACCAATTTAGGTGGATTTTTTGAATACAGTTATGATAGTCAGGATCAATTTAACTTGATTTTAGGATTGCGATTGGATCATCACAATATTCTTGGAGATTTTATTACACCTCGGGCACACATTCGATATGCGCTAAACGAAAACAAAACCATTTTGCGTTTTTCTGCCGGTGAGGGCAGACGTGTGTCAAGTATTTTTGCAGAACACCAAAAGTTTTTGGGAAGTCAACGAATATTGTCCATAACACAACCTACAAAACCCATGTATGGGCTACTTCCAGAGCGTGCTTGGAATTATGGATTGAGTTGGATACAAAAAGCATCGTTTTTAAACCACCCTGTAGAAATGGGATTAGATGCATATCGCACACAATTCACCAATAGGGTAGTAGCAGATTGGGAAACACCAGGAGCAATATCTTTTTATAATTTACAAGGAAAGAGCTATGCGCAGAGTGTCCAATTTTCGGCAAGTACCAATTTCAATGAACGCCTAGATTTGCGTTTTGCCTATAAAGTCTATGATATCAAAACAACCTATCGCTCAGGGATAAAGCGGGTGCCCCTTCAACCTAAAACACGGTGGTTTGCATTTTTGGGTTATGGTTCTAAACTCAATGCGGGAAAACAATGGCGTGCCGATGCCACTTTTCACCGTGTAGGACAACAACGATTGGTCGCTACGTTTGATGCACCATCAAAAATGGCTGATGGTTTTTCGTTGTTGAGTTCACAACTCACACGCCAATTTTCGGAAAATTTTTCTGTGTATTTTGGTGCAGAAAATTTGTTTGACATAAAACAGGCTGATGCGGTTTTAGGCGCCTCAAACCCGTTTGGCGCGCGTTTTGATACCAGTCAGGTATATGCACCTGTTTTTGGTAGAATGATATATGCGGGATTCCGCTTTAATTTATAAATGTTACGTTATGAAAGTCAATATAATTATCATGCTTTTTTTGGCTGTTACTGCCATGGCTCAATCTGAAAAAGCTACGATTTCTGTGCGTGGAAACTGCGGTATGTGCAAGGCGCGTATTGAAAAAGCAGCCCTTGAGACCAAGGGAGTAAAATACGCCGTATGGCAAACAGAAACAGAGAAATTAACCTTGTTTTATAAAACCAATAAAACATCTATAGAGCAAGTGGCAATGAACATTGCTGCTATAGGTCACGAAGCAAATGGAATTGTCGCTTCTAAAGAGGCGTATGAGTCGTTGCCAATGTGTTGCAAGTATGTAAAGAGCAGACCTTTAGTTATAGGACATCGTGGAGCCATGGGACACGCTCCTGAAAACACGCTTCCTTCTATCAGAGCTGCGTTAAAACTCAGTGTGGATGCTATTGAAATTGATGTATTTCGTATTGCTTCAGGGGAATTGGTCGTTTTCCACGATAACACCCTTGGAAAACTTACAAACGGCAAGGGTCGTATTGAAGAAAAAACCTTAGATGAACTGTCAACGTTATTGGTATTAGGAAGCGCCAAAATCCCAACGCTCAAAGAAGTACTTACAGAAATTAATGGTGCAGCAAGTGTAAATGTGGAGCTTAAAGGTACACATACTGCTGAGGGCACAATTGCTCTTTTTGATGATTTTGTTTCCAATGGAATATTTACCGCTGAACAACTATATGTTTCTAGTTTTGATTGGGATGAACTTCGTGATTTTAGGAAGGCTACAAATAAATACGATATTGCCTTGCTAACAGATAAAAATCCATTGGATGCTGTGAATGTAGCATATGAGCTTAATGCAGTTGCTATAAATCCAAATTATAGACAACTCAGTGCTGATATTGTACATTCGTTACACGCATATGGATTGAAAGTAATTCCCTACACGGTAAATGAACCAGCAGATATTGCTGCGCTTATCGAAATGGGGGTAAATGGTATTATAACTGATTATCCAGAACGACTTAAGTAACAATAAAATCATTTCTAAAAACAAAAAACCCGAAACAACAGTTTCGGGTTTTATTGCGGAGAAAGAGGGATTCGAACCCCCGGAGGTGTGACCCTCAACGGTTTTCAAGACCGCCGCATTCGACCACTCTGCCATTTCTCCAATGGCTGCAAATATAGTCCCTTTTTTTATTTCTAAAAACGGATTTATTCCTTGTTTCTGTGAATCCCTACATTTGCGTTATGATTGATTTCCCCTACGATTTGTTATTGCTCATTGGGGTTGGATTTTTTGCCGGTTTTATAAATACCATGGCAGGAGGCGGCTCGTTACTTACGTTGCCATTGCTAATTTTTTTGGGGTTGCCCTCGGCAACTGCAAACGGTACCAATCGTATAGCTATTTTGGTTGCTACTGGTTCGGCAACGTTGGGTTTTAGGAGTAAAAAAATCAATTCGTATCCCTTTAGCTTATACTTGGGTAGCGTTGCCTTGTTGGGGGCTTTACTGGGTGCTCGCATTGCTATAGATATCGATGGAAATGTATTTAACCGAATTTTAGCTATAATTATGCTTGTGGTGGTAGTGCTTATGGTGTTTAAACCCAAATACAATGCCCTTGCAACTACTCCAAGAACTACGGGGAAAACCCTTGTTTGGTCTATGCTGGGATTCTTCTTTATTGGTATTTATGGCGGTTTTATCAACGCTGGTATTGGTTTTATCATGATGATGTTTATGAATTATGTAAACCGTTTGGATTTAATTCGTGTAAATGCCACCAAAGTAGCTGTTGCGTTTATATACACGACAGGCGCCTTAGCCACATTTGCGTTATCGGGCCATATCGCGTGGAAATATGGTATCGCGTTGGCAGCAGGTAATGCCGTAGGGGCTTATTTTGCTTCGCGTTATTCTGTGAAAAAAGGGGAGGGTGTAATTAAAGCTGTTATGCTAACAATGGTAGTAGCCATGGCAGTTAAACTCTGGTTTTTTTAGTGTTTTTCGCAATAATGTCTCTGGTAGTTCATCGTATTCCTAAATCCAAATCAGTAAATGTTAAATGAATAGTCATTTCAGGGAAGCCCCTGTTTGATTTTTTACCGTTTTGTTACTATTAAACCCTTAATACGTTTCGTAAGAAACAATTTCCAAGCCATATCCAGACATCCCCACACGCTTGATTTTATCACTGTTAGACAGTAGCTTTATTTTATGAATACCAACAGCATGTATCATTTGGGCTCCAATACCAAAATCTTTTTCGTCCATTTTACGTGAGTTATCTTTTGGGTTTTGAATCACTTTCAGATGCTCTAGAAAGCGTTGTGCGGGTTGTAATTGATTGATAAAAATTACAGCTCCTTTTTCTTCTTTTTCTATTTGCTTAAAGATGGCATCAAGAGAGCTTGTTGCATTTTGGTTTAAAATGCGCAATAAATCACTATTTAGCTGTTGGGTATGTACGCGAGTTAGAATAGCCTCATCGTCTTTCCACGTTCCTTTTGTAAGTGCTATATGGATTTGATTGTTTGTGTTTTGATGAAAGGCACGAAGTCTAAACGCTCCATAGGTGGTTTCCACTTCAAAGTCTTCTTTCACCTCTATTAAACTATCGTGTTTCATCCGATAGCTCACCAAATCTTCAATCGAAACAAGTTTAAGGTCAAATGCATCCGCTACTTTTCGAAGTTGTGGTAAGCGCGCCATAGTGCCATCTTCATTCATGATTTCAACAATAACTCCCGCAGGTTGAAAACCTGCTAAGCGCGCAAAGTCAATGGCGGCTTCAGTATGCCCAGTACGACGCAATACACCCCCTTCTTTTGCGGCTAACGGGAAAATATGTCCAGGGCGTAAAAAATCATGTGCTTTTGCATCAGGACTTATAAGTTTTCGAACCGTTTTAGCTCTGTCTGCTACTGAGATTCCAGACGTCACACCATTTCCCTTAAGGTCTATGGAAACGGTAAAGGCTGTTCCCATAGGGTCGGTGTTATTGCTCGCCATAGGGTAGAGGTCTAACTTCCGGCATCGTTCTTCAGTGATGGGCGTACAAATTAATCCTCGACCTTCTTTTGCCATAAAATTTATCATTTCAGGGGTAACCATTTCAGCAGCACCTACAAAATCACCTTCGTTCTCTCGATTTTCATCATCAACCACAATGATTACTTTTCCGTTTCGAATGTCATCTATGGCATCTTCAATACGGTCTAAACGAATGTTTTCTTTCATTTTTTTAATTTTTTAGCTATTAAATTTAATGGAATTTTTAATGTCATTTTTAATCGTTCCATATCAAAAACAGATTTGTCTTTACTTGCCCGGATGGTGGCAACCAATCCAATTACAGTAAGTAAAAGCGAAATGAGCCATGCGCCCCAAAAGGGGTGAAGACTGCCGTCTTCCGCACTATTTTTGAATAGGGTTCCTGCAAAATGATAGGTCAAAAATATGGTCAAGGCTACAACAATGGGCAATCCAAAACCACCTTTTCTGATGATAGCGCCAAGCGGCGCACCCACAAAAAACAACAATATGGCTGAATAGGCAGTTACAAATTTATCATCGCGCCACAGGCGATGCAGGTTGATAAATTTTTCACGAATAAAAAAAATGCCCTTCTGTGTTCTAAAATTAATTAACTGCATATTGATATTGCTTAAAGCAGAATCCAATATTCGAGTTTGTTGTTTTGTAGAAAATAAACCTAAATAAGGTTCTTTTCCTTCGTAAGGATGTTTCTTTTGGGTGTTGTTTTGTCTATCAACTCCCTTGATACCCGTTCTGAGATATACCGTGTTAGCAAACCCCTCAATTTCCGAAACATAGCCTTTTGTTAGCGAATCAATACTTTGACTTAGTTCGCTGACATTTTGCATTTTAAAGGTGTTTGTATGGGTGGTTTCCTCAAGATTAACATTGTTAAACGCACGCAAATCAATATTCATGGTGTACTGCTTAAAAGCAATTTTACTATGTGGATTATTTTTTTTACGCTTGCTTTTTTGATCAATCTCTTCATACCTGTATCCGTCGTACAAAATCAACTGCAAGCCCTCTTGTAATTCTTCACTTTTGAGTTCTCCATGCGCAGCCTTTATCACGATATTATTGATTTGATTTGGCGATTTTTCATGAATAATTACGTTTTCCAGCAGTTTGTCGTTCTCGCCGTATTTTCTTTCTACTTTGATATTACTTTCGCCAATATCATTGAACATCCCTTCTGTTATTGCTAAAGCCGGACGCATTTTGGAAAGATTTTTTCTTAGGTTATAGGTTTTAAATTCTGCTAAAGGGATTACCGTATTGGCAACATAAAATGTAGCCAGACACGCAATACTGTTAACAATGATAAGTGGTCGCATGGCACGCATTAACGAAATTCCAGCAGATTTCATGGCAGCAAATTCATAGCGTTCTGCAAAATTCCCAAAAGTCATTATGGACGCTAATAGAATTGTTAGTGGTAGTACTAACGGAATTAGTTTTGGTGAATAGTATAACAGAAACCGAAGCAATACAATAATATCTAACCCCTTTCCAGCAAATTCGTCAATAAATACCCAAACGGTTTGTATAATGAATATAAACATTAGGATAAAAAAGAAACTCACCAATACAGTGAGGTAACTTTTTAATATATAGCGATCAATTAACGGTAGTTTCATTAGAATCTATCAATATAGTAGTTTGGATAGTCTGCTTCAGAAAAGACAAAAGTATTTGCCGCTAACGTTTTGTTGGGCGTAAACGATCTTACGGTCAGTGTTGTCTCCGTATCGTTTTCGCCAACCTCAATAAGTTTGTAAATATGTTTTGTTTTGGTATCGATACCTAAAAGCAAATACGCCGCTTGTGCATAGGTGTCTATTGGAGTTAGTTTTATAAATTGAATGGTTCTACCACCATATAACGGCTGAGCAATATCCCATGAAAATCGGTAACCCTCTTTGTAGAAGGAAAAAAGTTTTGATGGATTCAATCCTTCACTTAGTTCGTTATCCACAGGCTCAATAAGAACCTCTTTGTTTTCTGTATTAATGGTGTGTACATTTTCCCCATCGCTTAGTTGCTCAATACCCATCAGGTTTAGTAGATATTTATTATCCTGCACCACAAGTGTTCCTTGTTCTTTTTGTTTGATGTACTCTTTCCGATTTACAAGTTCGTAACTAAAATCAATAGCGATATTGGTATAACTGGCAAGCGTATTAGATACTTCTTGTAATAGCGTTGCGGCACGCTCATCTTGGTTTTGAGCCAAGGTAAAACTTGCACACAGTAGGCCAATAAATAAGTAGTTAATTTTCATTTTCTTTTGCTAAAAATTCATGTAACGAAATCACATCTCTAAACATAACTTCACGCGCTTTACTCCCTTCAAATGGACCTACAATTCCTGCAGCTTCTAGCTGGTCTATGATACGTCCTGCTCGATTATACCCTAATTTTAATTTGCGTTGCAAAAGAGATGCCGAACCTTGTTGCGCATTTACTACTACTTCGGCAGCTTCCTTAAATAGGTTATCTCTGTCAGCAATGTTATTTTCTTTTGGTGATGTGTTTTCATCTGATACATATTCAGGTAGCAGATGTGCATCGGGGTAGGCGCGTTGCGACCCAATGAAATCTGTGATTTTTTCCACTTCAGGAGTGTCTACAAATGCGCATTGGAGTCTAATCAAGTTATTTCCCTGTGTAAAGAGCATGTCACCACGTCCTATCAGCTGGTCTGCACCGCCGCTATCTAAAATAGTTCTAGAATCCACCTTGGAAGTAACCCTAAAAGCAATACGTGCCGGAAAATTCGCTTTAATTAGTCCTGTAATCACATTTACCGATGGACGTTGTGTGGCAATAATCAGGTGAATTCCTACGGCTCGCGCCAGCTGCGCCAGTCGTGCTATAGGTGTTTCTACTTCTTTGCCAGTAGTCATGATAAGATCTGCAAACTCATCAATGACCAATACAATATATGGTAAAAAAGCATGTCCTTCATGCGGGTTTAAACGTCGTTCTTTAAATTTCGCATTGTATTCCTTAATGTTTCGACACATCGCATTTTTAAGCAAGTCATAACGGTTGTCCATCTCAATACACAATGAATTAAGCGTATTGATTACTTGCTTGTTGTCTGTTATTATAGCATCGTCAGTATCGGGGAGTTTTGCCAAATAATGGCGCTCAATTTTGTTGAAAAGTGTAAGTTCTACCTTTTTAGGATCAACAAGTACAAACTTAATTTCGGCGGGGTGTTTTTTGTATAGTAACGAAGTTAAAATTGCATTTAATCCTACTGATTTTCCTTGACCCGTAGCACCAGCCATGAGTAAGTGTGGCATTTTGGCCAAATCCACCACGAAAGTTTCGTTGCTTATGGTTTTACCAAGCGCCAGGGGAAGTTCCATTTCAGCTTCTTGAAACTTTTTCGCCAATATCACAGAGCGCATCGATACTATAGTTGCTTTTTTGTTGGGGACTTCAATACCAACAGTTCCTTTACCTGGAATTGGTGCAATAATTCGTATTCCTAATGCAGACAGTGACAGCGCGATGTCATCCTCTAAGTTTTTAATTTTAGAAATACGCACACCTGCAGCCGGTACTATTTCATAAAGCGTTACCGTTGGACCAATGGTTGCTTTGATATCTGCAATACCAATCTGATAATTTTTAAGCGTATCTACGATGCGTTCTTTGTTTTCTTCAAGTTCTTGCTCGTTTATGGTAATACCCTCATGCGGATAGCTTTTTAGCAGCGACTCTGTTGGAGAACGGAAATTTTTTAACTCAAGTGTTGGGTCGGCCTCACCAAAATCTGCAACCAACTTTTTTGCCTTTGTTACAATTTCATCTTCCTCGGTTTCGGTAACCGAAAGCGCTATATCTTCATTGGACTTAGGCACAGAATTTTTGCTAGTTTCGGGCTTATCTTCTTCTACAGCGGGCGAAACAGTTTCGTTGACAGCCGAGTCAAACGTAACCTCAGTTACTTTGTCTTCAACCACATTTGTTACTGGTGTTTTTTTAGCTGATAATCGAAGGTTTTCAGGTTTCCATTTTAATTGATATACTAAAAATGCGATGGCAATAAGCAACAACAAACTAGCAACTCCCAACGGACCGATATAGTGCACCATCAGGGCATTTGTCTCAAATCCTGTAACGCCACTTAGCAATGGATATTTTGGTAAAATCAATGCCAAACCAATCGATAACCAAAGCGATAGCAACAATGTCCAGATCCAACGAATACCAAGTTTGTTTGTTCCTGCATTTATAAAATGACTCACGCCAGTGACCAAAATCATAAAAGCAATAAAAAAAGCACCAACACCAACGCCGTGGTAAATAAACAGATGGCTTAGAGAAGCGCCTAATTTCCGAATGCTATTTTCAACGGGTATTTCTCTGTTGGAAAGTTCACCTATGGCGCTTTGGTCAATTTTCCAAGTTTGAAAAAAAGAGACAAACGCCGTAATTAACAAAATGCCAATAAGTAAGCAAAAAGCACCCCACACAATTTGCTGTTGACGGTTGAGTCCTTTTAAGCGGAATTTTTCTTTTATACTCATGGTTAAACATTCAAAAATACAACAAAAAAACCC
>CBFICG010000021.1:0-15731 GCA_965661025.1 Flavobacteriaceae bacterium
CGTGGGGATATTTCCGAGATGAATATACTTGGAAAAGCACAAAGCAAACACTAGTAATGCTTATAGAAACGGTTAGCAAAGGAGGAAATTTAATTTTAAATGTTGGTCCCACTGCAAGAGGGGTGATTCAAGAAAAAGCTGTTGAGCGTTTGAACGCTACCCATCAATGGATGAAATATAATAGTAGGTCTATTTATGGCTGTACTGCCGCTCCCGATGCCATTGAAACACCCAAAAACACCCTACTGACTTATAATCCAAAAACCAACAGGCTATATGTACATGTATTAGATTGGCCATTTAAAACGATATACTTACCAGGACTGGCAGGTAAAGTTGCTTATGCACAACTTCTTCACGATGCCTCTGAACTCAAGCTTAAAACGACTAAAGGAGCTTGGTTAGATGATGTCAATAGTGCAGACTCGGGATTAAAAATTGAACTCCCCGTTAGGAAACCAGATGTAGAAGTGCCAGTAATTGAACTTTTTCTAAAGTAGATACTTCTTGAAGATGTAGCGGTTATAATAATATTTCTAAGTAAAAATAAATGCACACAAACGATAAGTCAAAAAGCAAAAATGAAAATGCTGCTTATGGCAAATACGATAATATGATCTATAACAGATGCGGGAGGAGTGGTGTATTACTTCCATCCTTATCGCTTGGGCTATGGCATAATTTTGGGGCAATAGATGATTTTAATAACGCCCAAAAAATATTAAAAACGGCCATTGACTTAGGCATCGTTCACTTTGATTTGGCCAATAATTATGGCCCACCATATGGAAGTGCTGAAACAAATTTTGGAAAAATTTTCAATGCCAACTTTTCTTTGATGAGAGATGAACTTTTTATTTCTACAAAAGCTGGGTATGACATGTGGCCTGGTCCGTACGGTAATTGGGGGTCTAGAAAGTATTTGATGAGCAGCTTAAACCAAAGTCTGAAAAGAATGAATTTAGACTATGTAGATGTGTTTTATCACCACCGCCCAGACCCTGAAACACCGCTAGAGGAGACGATGCTGGCACTGGCAGACATCGTCAGACAAGGAAAAGCACTTTATGTTGGGATTTCAAACTACAATGCACAGCAAAGTGTAGCGGCGTTCAAATTGCTAAAAGAATTTAAAGTTCCTGTTATACTGCACCAAGCAAAATACTCTATGCTGGAAAGATGGGTTGAGAACGAGTTACTTGATGTTTTAGATGAACATGGAATTGGTTGTATTGCATTTTCACCCCTTGCACAAGGACTGCTTACAGAAAAGTATATCCATGGTGTTCCAGCAGATTCCAGAGCGGGAAAGTCCCTTTCGTATCTCGAAGTGAGTCAAGTACAACAAAACGAAGCTACCATAAAGGCACTGAATAAAATTGCAAAAAGCCGAGGCCAAAAACTTTCACAAATGGCCATCGCATGGCTGCTTCGTAAATCTCAAGTTTCATCTGTATTGGTTGGAGCTAGCTCTTCAGAACAATTAAAAGAAAATGTAAAATCTTTAGAAAAATGTACTTTTTCTGACGACGAACTTGATGAAATTGATTCGATTCTTAAATCTAGTTGATGCTGTCGTGATGTATTAGTTTGTTTTGAAACTCTGATACCTCCGCGCAACTAAACTGCTCCATGACCTGAGTAAGTTCTTTTTTTAGCATTGAAATGGTATGGTTACCTCCATTTTTACCTAAGGCTGAAACGCCATACATAAAGGTACGTCCCAAAAAACTGAAGTGAGCCCCTTGAGACATCACTCTTGCAATATCGGCACCGCTTCTAATTCCGCTGTCCATCATAATGGTAATTTTGTCTTTGTATGACGGAATTATTGCCCTAAGCGAATCTACACTTGCTTGCCCTACGTCAACTTGCCTTCCCCCATGATTAGACACAATTATTCCATCTATACCCAGTCTGTGTGCAATTTCAACATCGTGTATAGATTCAACTCCTTTCAATACTAATACCCCTTTCCATTTATCACGAATTTGTTTTAACTTTTCTTCGTTGAGGCGTCCGGAAAAAGTTTCATTCATAAATGTTGCCAACTGATTAAGGTCTAAATTTTTAGGCATGTAGGGTTTTAGCGTCTCAAAATATGGCTTTCCCTTCATTAGTGTATGGGCTAACCATTGAGGTCTTTTTAATGTATTTACAATATTTGTTAACGTCATTTTTGGCGGCATAGATAATCCATTGCGAATATCACGAGGACGATATCCAAACGATGGTACATCCGCTAGAAGCACAAGTACATTACAGCCAGCACTTTCTACACGTTTTAATATATCGTTTGTTACGTGTTCGTGGGTAGGATGATAAAGCTGAAACCATGCACGTCCTTCAGTTATGTTGGCAATATGCTCAATACTTGCTGTTGTCACAGTACTTAGAACAAAAGGGATATTGTGAGCTACAGCGGCTTGTGCTAAAATTTCAGCCGCACCAGGCCACATAAGACCTTGTAACCCAATGGGTGATATCCCAAAAGGAGCGTCATATTCATGTCCAAAAAGGGTTGTTTTTAAAATAGCTTTCTTGTAGTGAACAAGATATTCAGGTTTTAATTCTATTTTTCGAATTTGGGAGGTGTTTTTCAATATGTTTACATCATTATTGCAACCCCCATCCAAATATTCAAATGCAAATTTGGGTATCCTTTTTTTTGCTTTCGCCCTGAGGTCTTCAACGGAAGGATATTTACTATTAACAAAATGAATATTTTTTTTCATGTAGATAAGTAGAGTTGATTTTTTAGGTTGAGGTTCATTTACAACACTTTACATTTTTGCATAGAAGTTCCTAACTTTTCAATTCCAAGCTCAACCACATCCCCTGCCTTTAGAAAGGTTGGAGGATCCAGTCCTAGACCAACTCCAGAGGGAGTCCCTGTTGAAATAATATCTCCTGGAAGTAAGGTCATAAATTGGCTTATATAACTTATCACTTCTTCGACATTAAAAATAAAATCAGAAGTGTTACTATTTTGCATGGTTTCATTATTAACTTTTAGCCATAGGTCTAAGTTATTAGGGTCATTGATTTCATCGGCTGTAGCGATAAATGGGCCCAGAGGGGCAAAAGAGTCACAACTTTTTCCTTTTACCCACTGTCCAGAGCGTTCTAACTGAAAAGCCCGCTCACTAACGTCATTATGTAATACATACCCAGCAACATGACTAAGCGCATTTTCTTTGGATACGTAGGATGCTTTTTTTCCAATAATTACCGCTAATTCAACTTCCCAGTCGGTTTTTTCACTTCCTTTTGGAATGACAATGGGATCAAAAGGCCCTACAATTGCAGAGCTAGACTTAAAAAATAACACGGGTTCTTTAGGAACATCCATACCGCTTTCAGCAGCATGCTTTGCGTAATTTAACCCCACACAAATAATTTTTGAAGGTCTAAAAATCGGTGCCCCTAAGCGAATATTATCTGCTATTATTGGACAAGTGTTTAGGTTTTTTTCTAACCACTGTTCAAGTAAGATTACACCATCATTGGTAAAAAAGTGTTCATTGTAATCCTCAACGTGGGCAGATACATCAATTTTCTTTCCACTTGGCAACAGCACACCAGGCTTTTCTTCGTTTATTTTTCCAAATCGTATTAATTTCATGCGTTTTATTTTGAGTTAAGTGTTACAAAACCTCCATCAATAGCATAATTTGAACCGGTTATAAAACTTGCTTCATCTGAGCACAGATACAATGCCAAATCTGCTATTTCTATTGGTTTTCCCATTCGACCAATGGGTTGGGTTTTAGCTAAATTTTCATACATTTCGTTCTCTTCATTGGGGTAGTTTTCTTTTATAAAACCATCTACAAATGGGGTGTGAACCCGCGCTGGAGAAATACAATTACAACGTATATTATAATTGATGTAATCTTTTGCGATGGAATACGTCATGGTTAGTACTGCGCCTTTACTCATTGAGTAGGCAAACCTATCTGGGAGTCCTACAGACGAGGCAATCGAAGCTAAGTTAAGTATGACTCCTCCGTTATTTTTTTTCATGTGTGGAATACACGCCTTAGTACAATTAAATACCCCTTTGATGTTTACATTGTACAACCGATCTAAATCTTCTTCTTCACAACATTCAATATTTCCTATATGTGCAATCCCAGCATTATTAATAAGAATATCAATGGAAGTTTGTGCTGCAATTTTATCAATGAGCAAAGGAACACTTTTAGCATCTGTCACATCGCACTGGTGGGCATAGGTTTTTAATGACTGTTGGTTTAAATATCCAGATAGCTCTTGTGCTGAAGTTAAATCATAATCTAAAATATGTACTTCTGAACCTTGTTTGGCAAAGTTTTCAACAATTGATTTTCCTATACCACTTGCTCCGCCTGTAACTAAGGCGGTTTTGTTTTTTAGAGAAAATTTAGTATTCATATAATAGATGTAAACAGTATCATTTTCTAAATTTTGGCAGAAGCACTGCGTTATATGTTTTATAGAAAATACAACTAATTTTGAATAAAAACATTTCTCAATTTAGTGAATTTATTTACTAAGAAAAATATGCCGTAAAAATAATGGCTATTACAAACATTTCTTCAAAATTAAAATTGGCTTAGCATTTCATTTGAAGTAACTTGATTTTTTTAATAGTAGTTAGGACTCCTGACAAGGTTTCCGAACATAAATTTTAGTATTATGTTGAGGGGGATAAAATGGTTGGATATAAAAATTAGTGTAATATTTCTAGCTGTAAAGGATTGGATATCCTTTTCGTAAAATCATTTAGATAATATTCCCATTCCGTTATGCTGTTAAATTGCCCGCTTTTCCCCCAGGTAAAACCTGCGTAGTAAACGACTTTGTTTTTTTTTGTTTTTAAATCCAAAAATACATGACTTAGATCTTGCTCATCCGAAAAATAGGTTTCGCTTTGAGCAAAATAGTCATTGGTAGTGACTAAGGCAGTACCCAATACTGAATCATGATGGGGCTTCCAATAGCTTACCCATGTTGCCCCCTCTTTTGAGGTTATTTCTCCTGTTTTGTCATGCAATGTTAGTCCAGCAGATACTGTATCAACTCCTTGAATTGCAACAGTAATTTTAGAAAGATTACTGCCATAATCTAAGCTTATAATCTTTGACTCTTTGATGTTTTTTTCGTCCCCCCACGTGTCGTATGTCACATAAAAACTAGCTCTAATTGGACCATTTGTTATGGTTTTGTGTTTGGTGTGATTTTTTGAAACATGGTAGGTGTTTCGCACATGGTGCGCAAGACCCCCAACTCCTCTACTTTTTCCAACATGAAAATTGTCTAATCCCTCTCCTGTGTCTTCGTGATAAGACCCTGTTTTATCCATATATTTTTTATACCAATTATCAATAATGGGGTAGTCAACACGTTTTAGCCAGGCATCGATACCACTTGACAAGGTTCCTTCTTTAAGGTTGTTTTCAAATCGATATTGCGCATTGGGTCCATAAATCCTAAAGCATACGCGATCGTTTTCCCATGCGTAATCGTCGGTTCTTTCAGGGACAAACCGCGAATAACAACGTAAGGGTTCATCCATCTCTTTTTTAGGAACAATTGCAAAAAACTGTGTTTCGTTGGCCTTGATGTCTGTTTGAAACAATAACAGGTCATCAGCACCATCACCATCATTATCAACAAGCTGAGTCAACATCACCTCCTTTGAATGTATATCCATAATACCGATAGTGTCAAGGCGTTCACTTTTTAAAAAAGACGTTGAAAGTTCGAGTGTTTCGTTGCTTCTGTCTATATTAATGGGGTTAGTAACTTTAATAACCCTTTGTTTTTGGCAAGACGTTACCCCTAAACTACATGTTATCATTAGAATTATTTTTGTAAGTTTAGTCATTAAATTATTTTTAAATCCAATTTGGCTTTACTTTAACAACCACTATATGACTTTATGAGGAAATTTAAAATGACGGGATTAATCGTTCTTACGTTTTTATTGTCCTGTGTTTCCAATTCCGATTCTTTTGACCCTGAAATACATATTTCTAAAGCAGTAGATCAACTTTCCTTATTGGTCAGTCACGCCAGCCAAGAAGAAAGAATTCCCCGTACCGTAAACAAAGATGGAATAGTGCACTGGTGCAATCCAAAATTTGACTGGACTTCGGGTTTTTTTCCAGGCACATGCTGGTATTTGTTTCAGATGACACAAGATGAAAAATGGCAAAAAGCTGCCGAAAAATTTCAAGCTCAATTTGAACACCATAAAACCCTTACAACCAATCATGACCTTGGTTTTGTTTTTAACTGCTCTTATGGCAATGGATACAGATTGACAAAAAATCCAGCGTATAAAGATGTTATGATAACAGCAGCAAATGCATTACTCACAAGGTTTAATCCAAATGTGGGTTGCATTAAAAGTTGGGATGTATCTGGCGGTTGGCAAGCCAAACGCGGTTGGGAATTTCCTGTTATTGTTGACAATATGATGAACTTAGAACTATTATTTGAGGTAAGTGAACTCACTGGAGATCCTACATACAAAGATGCCGCTATTCTTCATGCAACAACAACAATGCGCAATCATTTTAGAAAGGATAATAGTTCTTATCATGTAGTTGATTATGACGCAACTACTGGAGAAATTAGGGGAAAATATACTGCGCAAGGCTATGCCAATGACAGTTCTTGGGCTCGCGGTCAGGCCTGGGGGCTTTATGGCTATACCATTTGCTATCGATACACCAAAAACCCTATGTTTTTAAAACAAGCGGAGAACATTGCAACATTTATTATTGAACATGAAAATCTCCCCAGTGATGGTATCCCGTATTGGGATTTTAATGCACCAAATGTTCCCCATCAATATCGTGACGTATCTGCTGCTGCAATCGCCACTGCCGCCTTATTAGAATTAAACACCTTTAGCGATACAGATTATAAGCCCACGATAGATACGTGGATGTCATCATTAGCCTCGGATACATACTCCGCTCAAAAAGGTGAAAATAACAACTTTGTTTTAATGCATAGCGTAGGGAGTATTCCACACAATAATGAGATTGATGTTCCCTTAACCTATGCAGATTATTATTATATTGAAGCATTAACCCGATATAAAAATCTTAACTAAATTGTTGAAAAAAGCAGCTTCTTTATTAGCCTGTGTTTTTATTATTTCGGGCTCAAATGGACAAAACAAGACCCTTTGGCAAGACTTTGTAGATGCCAAAACAAATGGGACAACACCTGTGCTTCCCGATTTTTCATATGCTGGCTACCAATACAGCGAGGTACCTATACCTAATGTAGCATATAAAGTATTCAATGTGGTAGATTATGGCGCGATTCCAAACGATACCATTTCAGATAAAAAAGCCATTATTGATGCCATAGCAGCTGCGGAAGCCAATGGAGAAGGAATTATTTTTTTTCCGTCTGGCAAATACTATATAAACACCACTTTAGATAACAACGACATCATTTCGATTACCTCTTCGCGAATTGTTTTTCGGGGTGAAAATCAAAAGAATACCATCTTGTTTTTTGAAAATGATTTACCCCCCACAGACCCAACCAAGCTTTGGACATGCCCCTTTGCCATAACGGTAACCACGAAAGAAAAGGATACATTCCTCTCAAAAATTGTAACAGATGCTTCAAGAGAGAGCTATAGTATAGGGGTGCGTAAAGCCAGCAAAATTAAAAAAGGAGACTGGATAACAATTGCAGTTGAAAATAATAGCCCAGATTTAATAGCGCATGACATTTCTCCGTTGACGTTAGAAAAAGCTTGGACATCTATAAGTCATGAAGGGGTGAAAGTGAGAGAACGTCATCAAGTAGTTCGTGTTGAGGGAAATCAGATAAAACTTTACGCACCAATACATTACGATATAAAGGCCAAACATGATTGGGAAGTAAGTCGCTTTGCCCACTTAAATCACATCGGGTTTGAACAATTGACCTTTGAAGGAAATTGGAAAAAAAAGTTTGTTCATCATCGTTCGGCACAAGACGATGGCGGCTGGAGTATCCTCCTTATTTCAAAGGTTGTAAATTCATGGGTTAGAGATTGTACCTTTAGAAATGTGAGTAGGCCATTAAGTTTTTCTTCTGCTGCCATGTCAACCGCCCTAAACATAACCATTGAAGGTTCCATAGGACATTCCTCTGTAAATACGGCAGGATCAACAGGCATTTTATTGGCAAAGATTAAGGATACTGCTGGAATGCATCATGCGGCTGGAGTTGGTGGTGGAAGTAATACTGCCACAGTCATTTGGCGATCGGAACACCCTTCTCATACCTCTTTTGAGGCCCATGCTTCTCAACCTAGAACCACCTTATTTGATCATGTGTCTGGTGGGTTTTTTCAAGGTAGAGCCGGTGGGGCAAGAAAAAACCTACCCAATCACGGGCGAAATTTAGTTTTATGGAACTATGAAGAAACGGATGCCCCAGAACACGATTTTAATTTTATTGCTTCTGATAGTTGGTATTGGCGAATAGTCCCTCCAATTATTGTAGGCTTTCATGGAAGCGGAACTACATTTAATAAAGATCAAGTACAAGTGATTGAAAGCTTAGGCTCACCGGTCAAACCAGAATCTTTATTTGAAGCTCAACTCACATATCGCTTGGGAGTTCTACCAAACTGGATTAAGGAAATTAAAAAGTAACGTATGTTTTTTAGAGTGGTTTTCATCCTTTTTGGCATTGGAGTAATCTTTGGTTACAAAACAACGGTAAGCAGTAAATCAAATATCCATGCAAAACCCAACGTATTAATTGTTTTTCCAGATCAGTTGAGAAGGTACAGCGCTGGTTATTGGAGTGAGTCGCCGTACAAAAATCACGTTCAAGGTAAATCAGACCCTGTGGTAACACCTAATATTGATAAGCTGGCAACTCAAGGAGTGGTCTTTACCAACGCAATTAGCAATTTTCCACTTTGTAGTCCTTATCGCGGAATGCTTTTGTCTGGTAAATATCCACAGCAAAATGGAATATGGAATAATTGCAAAATAGGGAGGAACGAATCACTCAAAGATGACGTGGAAACCATTCCAGATTTGTTTTTTAATGCGGGTTACAATACGGCTTATTTTGGGAAATGCCATTGGCTGAAAAATGATCCATTATTTGATGAAAACGGAAACTATGTTGGTACAACTTCGGCACCAGGAGGATATTACGTTAACAAATATGACACTTACATTCCTGCGGGAAAATCAAGGCATAATATTGAATATTTTTATCAAGCATTAAAAGATGAGCATTTTAATCCGAGAGTTTACTCAAATGATCCTGCTGCTATTGAAGGAAAACGAGATGGTGCATTACATCTTCCCAAAGTGTTTTCAGCCAAAAACGAGGCAGAAAAAATAATAGAATACCTCAAAAACGAACGTAACCAAAGAGACGCGAATAAGCCATTTTGTCTTATTTGGTCGATGAATCCTCCTCACAATCCTTGGAACGACGCAAATACCGACATGGAGCAATTGAATAAACACTATGGCGTGGATACATATCCTGAAGTTAATACCGATTTGGTGGTAAGAGAAAATGCGGATGTAAATGTAGCTCAATATGCACGCCATTATTTTGCTAATGTGACAAGCGTAGACATGTATTTAGGACATGTTTTACAGCAGTTGGAAAACATGGGCGAACTAGAAAACACTATAGTTATTTTTAGTTCTGACCACGGTGAAATGATGGGGAGTCACGGAAAAACAGGAAAAAATACTTTTGAGACAGAGTCGTTAGCGATTCCTTTAATAGTGCACTGGCCTAAAGGGCTTTCACCTGGCATAAGCCACACGCTTTTTAGTGTTCCCGATGTGTTGCCAACCGTTATGGGATTAGCGGGTTTGGGGAACTATATTCCTGATGATGTAGAGGGAATCAATCATGCCAATATGATTTTGTCAGAATCAAAAAAACCTAAGGCAGCGCTGCTTATGTTATCGAATGCACGTGGTGTATTAACAGAAAAATACACCTTATGCTTAAATGAAAATGGACGAGCCGATAACAAGCGTATTACCGAGGCATATATCTACGACAATGTAAATGACCCATATCAATTAAATAAAATAGGGATTGCGGAAGTTCCATCCACTTCCAAAGAACTTCTTAAACATCTTGCTAATTTACTTGAACAAACGAACGACCCTTGGTGCCAAACAAAAAAGTACAGTAGTATAATTCCGTATGAGTAACGCGTTAAATGATTGGGTTTTACTCTCTTTCTTCGCTGAAAAATGTAGACTGGTCTCTGTATAAATCCATTCTTTCGATATCAACATTTTCAAATTTTCGTTTCAACAGCCAGCGTGGTCTTTCAAGGGTAGATTCCCATGCAAAAATTGCTTTATACATTTCCTTTACTTTTTCTGGATATTTTGCGGCTAGGTTATGTAATTCTCTTGGATCATTCAAAATATTATAAAGTTCAGCAGGCCTGTCTGGAAAACGAAGTAGCTTCCAATCACCATCTCGTAGTGCTGCTCTTGCTTGTTTTTTCCAATACAACTTTTCATGAGGTCTATTTGTGTTTTCACCCAAAATAAACGGGAGTAGATTTACGCCGTCTATCCCATTTTTTTTTGAGGTATTGTAGTCAGAAGCAGCTAAAAATGTAGGGAGAATATCTAGCGTGCTTATAGGATAGTCATACGTAGTATTAGGTCTAATTTTTGTGCTCCACCGCATTAAGAATGGAACTCTTATCCCGCCTTCGAGATGATTTGATTTTGTGCCGCTTAATGGGAAATTACTAGATGCGTTCTTGTCTGTTGGCCCTCCATTATCATTTGTGAAAATCACAATAGTGTTGTCTGCTAACCCAAGTTCATCAAGAGTATTCAAAATTTGACCGCAAGCGCGATCTAGTGCCAAAGTCATGGCGGCAACAATTTTTCTGTTTCCCATTAAGTTTGGGAATTTCTCCAAGTCAGCTTTTTTTGCTTCCATGGGGGTGTGTACAGCGTTAAACGAGACAAAAGCAAAAAAAGGACGCTGTTTATTTTCTTTGATAAACGCTATGGTTTCGGAAGCTAATTTGTCGGTGAAGTAGCTGTCAGGCTCTTCATAATGATTAAAACCACGCTCTGCTCTATTTAATGAATCTTTGGGTGTTTTTTGGTATTCAAAATAGCTTCTAAGCCCACCTCTAAATCCATAGAATTCATCAAAACCTCTATTTAACGGATGAAATTTATCAGCACCACCAAGATGCCATTTTCCAAAAAAACCTGTTTTATAGCCAATTTCTTGCAGATAATTCCCCATGGTTTTTTCGTCCGTTGGTAACCCCATATGAATGCCGTCAAGCGCAGAAACTTCACTCATGTATCCCGGCACGTTGTTTTCTTCATATCCAAATCTTTGTTGGTATTTTCCTGTCATAATTCCAGCGCGTGAAGGACCACATGTAGGATCTGAAACATAGGCCTGAGTAAAGACAACACCTTGTTTTGCTAAGGTATCGAGATTTGGGGTTTTCATCACTTTACTTCCATGAAATCCAAAATCAGCATACCCTGCATCATCTGCAAAAAGTAAAATAATATTAGGTTTCTGCTGAGCATATAATAGAGTGCCCAAACAAAAAGTAATAATGATTGAATATAAGGGATTAAAATTTATGTTAAAAATACCTGTGATCTTAATAGCTATTCGCATGTTGTTAAAAAATTAAGACTTAAACGAATCAACAATATCGGAGAAAGAATTTTTTAGAAGCCCAACATCAACAGCATATGCAATGTATTGAACTCCAAGCTCAGCCCACATTTTGGCTTTTTCTTTATCTTCTGTAAAGGTGCCTATCGTTTTTCCGTACTGTTTTGCTAAATGAACGGCGTCTTTCATGCATTCTACTACTTTATCGTGATATACATCACCGGGCACGCCACATGACTGCGAAAGATCATATGGACCAAGGAAAATAACATCAATACCATCAATTTTCACGATGTGGCTCAAGTTTTTTATTCCTTCCAACCCTTCTATGTGTACTATTGTTTGCACATAATTATTTGCAGTGGTAAAATGCTCTTTTCCTTCAATTGCAGTATAATCAGCAGCTCTTACATAACGGCACATCCCACGCTCCCCTTTGGGGTGGAAATTAGCCGATTTTACGGCCTTTAATGCATCTTCTTTGGTAGAAATTTTTGGAATTTGAATACATTTTGCGCCTATATCCAAGGCTCTTAAAATTAAGCTCTCAGCATTTTCAGTTATCCTAATAACTGCAGTTATCCCTCTAGCTTCAGCAGCACGAATAAGGTTTTGTGCTGATTCAAAACTGTAAGGACCATGCTCCATATCAATAATAACAAAATCAAAACCGCTGAGTGCCGCAATTTCTACTACTGTTGGATCGGTAATTTTACAAAACGGGCCAATGACGGATGCGCCAGAATCTAATTTTTCTTTTAAAAGGTTTCTTTTCATTTAGATCGTTGTTGTTACTCGCTTTTTAACTAAATAATCTTCTAAGGCAAGATGAGAACAATCATGACCTAATCCGCTATTTTTAAAACCACCATGAGGTAAATAAATGGCGTACTTTACACCATTGATATGCACTTCACCAAATGCCAATTCATGAGTAAAACGTTCAATTCTCTTGTGGTTATTGGTGAAAATGTAGGAGGCTAATCCAAACTCAGTATTATTTGCTAAAGCTAGTGCGTTTTCATCTGATTCAAATGGTATTATACCAGCGATTGGACCAAAAATTTCTTCTTTGAATAAATTCATCTCTTCGGTTACGCCACTTATCACAGTGGGTTCTATCCAATTTCCATCTTTTGGAAAGTCATTAGGAATATTACCACCATATTCTAACACAGCACCTTTGTTAAGTGCATCATCAATTAAATCAAACATTCGGTCTCTGCCTTTTCTGGAAGCCATAGGCCCCATAAAAACCTCAGGATTCTCTTTAATTCCAAAACCAATTTGAACATTCGCAGCACGTTTCACGTAGGCTTTTACAAATGCTTGATAACAATCTTTATGGACCATTATTCTGTTGGCAGCCACACAAATTTGCCCTGTGTTTCCATATTTTAACGCAATAGCCAAATCCAACGCTTTCTCCATATCTGCGTCTTCAAAAACGATAAAAGGGGCATTTCCTCCGAGTTCCATACCAAACTTCTTTATTGATGTGGTGCTTTCTGCAATAATTTTTAGTCCCGTTTGGGTTGACCCAATCATGGTTAATACTGAAGGAATTTTACTTGTTGTCAACGTATGAGCAACCTCTTTAGATGGTCCAGCTAAAATATTTACTACACCAGCAGGGAATTCAATATCATGTAATATTTCTGCAAGTATATAGGAAGAAAGAGGCGAAATTTCAGAGGGTCTAATAATAATAGTGCAGCCAGATGCTAACGCGGGACCCAATTTAAAACCAACATTTAACAGTGGGAAATTCCATGCTAAGTAGGCAACAGCAACACCTGCTGGCTGGGCTATGAGTTTATGTGTATGTGTATTTTCATAGTCTGGTATTAGTTCTTCTCTGTTGTTTTTCATGGCAGCGGGATACCATTCCAATGCATTAACTAATGCCTCAATGTCTTCGTAAGCTCCTGCGTATGTTTTTCCCATTTCGTGGACCATGGCTGTTCGCAACAGTTCTTCCTTTTCTAAAACTGCACTTCTCAATTTGAGCATCCACTTGGTTCTATCGTTGAGGGATAATGTTGACCAGTATTTAAATCCTTTTGCTGCTGCCTCTAATGCAAGCATTGCATCTTTTTTGCCAGCTTTTGCTACTTGACCAATAATTTGGCCGTTAGCAGGACAAATAACCTGCTGTTTTTCTCCACTGACTGCATCAGTTAATTTTCCGTTTATGTAAAGTTTTTTATAACCAAAATTTATAGTTTCCATTCCATTACAATTTAAACAACAGCTCCATTGTGATTTGTTTTTGACAAAGTAAATTTGTTTAACACATCTTCATTTATTTCAATGCCCAAACCAGGTTTGTCAGGCACATAAATATAACCGTCCTTTAAACGAATTTTGGAATTTAATAGGTTTTCTCTCAGGCTATTTTCGGTTTGATCGTATTCCATTAGAAAATCAGGTCCTTTCATTCTACCGGGCATATTTTCTAAATTAGAAATAAAATGCATCGCAGCATGTAAACCAATTGCACTCCCCCAAGTATGCGGGATTAAATCTACCCCGTAGCTTGTTGACAATGCGGCTATCTTTTTTGCTTCCGTAAGACCACCACAAGCACAAATATCTGGTTGGATAATATCTACAGATTTGTTGCGAAGCATTTGATGAAATCCATATCGCAAATATTCACACTCTCCTCCAGAAATTGGTATGGTAGTCTTGTTTCTAAGTTCATGGTATTGTTTGTAGAATTCGGGTGATAGCGGTTCTTCAAACCAACTGATATCAAAGGGTTCAATCTTTTTTGACAATACAACAGCCTCGCGTAAAGAATAGGCGTGATTCGAATCAACCATCAAATCAATATCATTTCCAATGAGATTACGCACATATTTAACATTTTGAAAGTCTTCTTCAATGCCTAAGCCAACTTTCATTTTAATCGCCTTAAAGCCCATGCTTAGGTACTGTTTAATCTCTTTTTCAAAGTCTTTGGCGGGGTTTTTATAATCCGTAAAATACAACCCCGTTGCATAGGGTTTAATTTTGTTTCGATGTGCACCTCCTAGAAGGGTAGAAACGGGTAAGCCTAACAATTTCCCTTTTAAATCCCATAGTGCAATATCGATTGCGCTAATGGCAGAAACCAATATACCTTTTCTTGAAAAGTCCAAAGTTTTACGATACATGTCATGCCAAATGACTTCGTTTTGAAGGGGGTCTTGTCCTAATACTTGTGACTTTAACAGGTTAATGCCTTCACTAATGACATTTGCAGGGCCATAGCCTTCGCCCCAACCAAAAGCACCATTTGATGCTGTTATTTTTACTACGCAAATCCTTCTTTCTCCGTATTCCCATTGGGAAAAAAAGAAGTTTTGTGAAAGTTTTTCCTCTAAAATAAAGGTTTCGATTTTTACAATTTTATTCATTGCAATGCGCTATTAATGTAAAATTTATTTGTGGGGATGTTTTTTGTAAAAATAAAGTTTTAATCATCCTTCAACAATTAATTTTATTATCCAAAAACGTTAAGATTTTAACATGCCACAAGGCATAATTTTCAACCATAAATTTTTCATGTTTTATAATATACAAAATTAATGTTAGGTAGTAAAATTGATGTATGTGTTCTTATGGTTATGCATGCATCACAAAATGATTAAATTCTAACAGTAAGGCAGAGTGACTTTGCGTTGTTTTTGTATCACAATACGTATATTTACCAAACATAACTCTTAAAGCACTAAAGCGCTTTTATCAATCTAGCAGAATTTAAACTCCTCTCAACTAATACCGGATAACACTTTATGAAAAGTAATCGAATTTATCATGCCATAAGCCCAACTGAAGCCAAAACATTTGATTCAAATCGTTTGCGTGAGCACTTTCTAATTGAATCTCTATTTAAACAGGATAAAATTACTGCGTATTATACAACTTACGATCGATTTGTTGTTGGTGCCGCTACGCCTGTTACAAAGCCCTTAATTCTTGAAGCTTTAGATCAAATGCGTGCCGACTACTTTCTTCAGCGGCGAGAACTTGGAATTGTCAATGTGGGATCCCTTGGAGTAGTGGAAGTT
>CBFICG010000022.1:0-15655 GCA_965661025.1 Flavobacteriaceae bacterium
GTGTTGCCAAATTTGAGTTGTGCCTTTACCCCAAACAAACTTTGCGCACCTGTAATGAGGGAGCTGTTAATTGGCATACTCACATTTCCCACTTCCAATTTTTGTAAGATGCCATCTTCGTTTCCACTAATACCTTGCTCGGCTAAATTTTTAGCTCTATCGAGTATATTATCCCCTTTATTGAGAAGTTCTTTTCCTCGATTAATAGTATTTGAAACATTGCTTGGAACTAAATCTTCTGGGAAGAAATCGAGTTTAATGATACGTTGAAAATCAAACGTAGATTGCGTATCATAGTTGGCGTTTACTTTTAGTCTTGTTCCAATAGTTCCCGAAAGACTAAGGTTGATGCGTTGATTAAAATCGAATCCTAAACTACTTTGGTTTCTTGGGGATAGACTGGGGTTACCTGATTTTTGGTAACGAAGTCCCAGATCGATGCTCGCTGAGCCTTGCGGCCGGATATTAATTTCATTGCTCCCAAAAATCTTTTCAAAAAATTTAGAGTTTACGTAATAGTCTGGCAATAAATCTTTTTGAGTATCCTCATCTGCTACCAATCCCGCAAGGGCTTGTTGCTTTTGTCTTATATAAGCACGTGTTTTTTCTGCCACTACTCGTTCTCTAAATTCACTAGGCGTGAGCACGAGTGGCTGTTCAGCGTTAATTTCCCCGACTTTTACATTGTAGAAGTACAAGTTAAGTTTTGGGTCATAGGTATACGATGAAGCAAAAGAACTCGGTTTTTGTTTTATGGAAATTTGCTGCAGGTTGGGTGCTAAAAGTAAGCTATCATTGGGCGTTGTATTTTGCGCAAAAACCACTGCGGTTATTGCCAAAATAAGTATTAAAGATAACCCGTATTTTATATAGGTCTTACTGGCCATTACAATTTATTGAGCGCATTTTTAATGATTCGCTCTACAGGCATATTGGGTTCTACTTGTAGCAACGAATCCACTACCTTTTGTGTTTGTTTTAATGGGTAGCCTAATACAGTCAATGCAGATAACGCTTCATCGCGCTGTGTATTGTTTGAAACAGTACCTATTTCACCTTCTTCCAGTAACCCTGTTACTTTATCTCTTAAATCTACAATAACACGCTGTGCAGTTTTAGCACCAATTCCTTTTATGGCTTGTATGGCAGCTACATTATCGGTTTGAATAGCTTGAACCAACTCTTGCGGATTCATAGAAGAAAGTACTGTTCGAGCGGTATTTGCTCCAATGCCACTTACGCTTAATAACAAACGAAAAATACTGCGTTCGACCTGTTCCATAAAACCGAAAAGGGTTTGCGCATCTTCTCGTACCTGATGGTGAGTAAAAATTTGAATGTGTTCATCATCTGGTAATTGTCCAAAAGTGTGAAGTGAAATATGCACTTCATAGCCCACCCCGCTACAATCAACAACAAGCGTCGTTGGGGATTTGCTTACGAGTCTTCCATTTAGTTGTGTAATCATGTTTTTTTATTTTGTGCGTCTACTGCAGCAACTGCTGTCATGTGAACAATTTCGTCTACGCTTGCTCCCAATTGCAAAATATGTACGGCATGCTTCAACCCCATCATTATTGGCCCAATAGAAAGGGCATCATCTAATTCTTTAATAATTTTATACGCAATATTTGCAGCATTTAAATCTGGAAAAAGAAGTGTATTTACCTCTTTTCCTGCAATTTTTGAAAATGGGAATTTTGCCGTACGCATGGTTTTATTAAGTGCAAAATCAGCTTGAATAGGTCCGTCTACATCAATATGTGGCACATACCGGTGTAACAACGAAACTGCTTTGTTTACCTTCTGCGCATCTTCATTTATTGAAGATCCAAAATTGGAATACGATAGCATTGCCACTTTAGGCTGTATTCCAAAAAGGGTTGCCGTGTAGGAAGTCATTTGGGCAATTTTCGCCAAGTCCTTTGCATTAGGGTTGATATTTATAGAGGTATCTGCCAAAAATAAAGGTCCTTTGGTTGTAATCATCAGGTTTGTCGTGGCAACACGATTTACTCCCTCTGCTCTATCGATAACATGTAAAACAGGTTTTAATACATTAGGGTAGCTTCGGCTGTAGCCTGAAATCATGGCATCGGCATCCCCTTCGCGTACCATCATCGCCGCAAAATAATTCCGCTCCCGCATTCTGTTCTGTGCATCATAAAGCGTAACACCCTTGCGCTGTCTTAATTTCCAATAAGTGTTTGCATAGCCTTCACGTTTTTCTTTTACCTCATTTGTCTTGGGGTCAATAATGGGAATATCTGCTTCAAAATCTAAGGTTTTCATCAACTCCAAAATGCGCGCTTTGTTGCCCAATAAAATAGGATGCGCAATACCTTCTTCATAAACCATTTGTGCAGCCTTGAGTACATCCAATTCGTCTGCTTCAGCGTACACCACACGTTGTCTATTTCGCTTTGCCTGACTGGTAATCAGACGTACCAATTTGGTGTCTGAGCCTGTGCGTTGGTGCAGTTGTTCTTGATATTGACTCCAATCTGTTATGGGTGCTTTTGCTACGCCACTTTCCATAGCTGCTCTGGCTACTGCCATGGGAATAGTAGTAATCAATCGCGGATCAAAAGGTTTGGGGATGATATAATTCTCTCCAAAGGCAAGTTTAGTAGTATCGTAGGCAATATTTACTTGTTCCGGTACCGTTTCCTTTGCCAAATCGGCAAGGGCATGAACAGCTGCCATCTTCATTGCTTCGTTAATTTTAGTAGCCCTAACATCTAGTGCCCCCCGAAAAATAAAAGGAAAGCCAAGTACATTGTTTACTTGATTAGGGAAATCGGAACGCCCGGTTGCCATAATCACATCGTCACGCGTGGAAACAGCCAAGTTATAATCGATTTCAGGGTCGGGGTTTGCCATGGCAAATACAATTGGATTGGCGGCCATAGACTTTAGCATCGGCGCAGTCATTATATTTGCTTTAGATAAGCCAATAAACACATCTGCATTTTGCAATGCCTCTTCTAAAGTATTTACGTTTATTGTTGTAGCAAACTCTTTTTTTTGAGCGGTCAAATTTGCTCTGTCGGCCCTGATGATACCTTTACTGTCGGTCATCATCATGTTTTTTGGCAAAACCCCTAAAGCACGATATAGTCGCGCACAGGAAATGGCTGCCGCACCTGCGCCGCTAATCACCATTTTGATGGAACTCATGTCTTTTTTTGCCAACTCTACAGCATTGAGTAATGCCGCTCCTGAAATAATTGCGGTACCGTGTTGGTCATCGTGCATTACAGGAATATTGAGCTCCTCCACCAGCCGGCGTTCAATTTCAAATGCTTCTGGTGCTTTAATATCTTCTAAGTTTATTCCCCCAAAAGTGGGGGCTATATTTTTTACTGTTTCAATAAATACATCTACATCTTTGGTGTCAACCTCAATGTCAAAGACATCAATTCCAGCAAAAATTTTAAAAAGAAGTCCTTTCCCTTCCATTACTGGTTTGGAGGCTTCAGGACCAATATCACCTAATCCCAATACTGCAGTACCGTTAGAAATTACAGCAACCAAATTGGCCTTATTGGTGTATTTATAAACGTTTTCGGTGGCTTTTTCTATTTCCAAACAAGGTTCTGCAACACCAGGAGAATAGGCTAAAGAGAGATCTCGTTGTGTGGTGTATGGTTTACTCGGGGTTACTTCAAGCTTACCCGGTTTCGGCTTCGCGTGATATACTAATGCCTCGCGCCGTTTGCTTTCTTGACTCATACCTCGGTTTTTGATATGTGAAAGGTATTGAATTCTTATTATTTTAAAAACTCCAAATTACGTTTTAGCCCCGTAAATCCTGCACGCTGAACAGCACTTGCTTCAAACAAACGATTAAAAACCTCTTCTGTGATTTCATGCCAATCCGTTTTTGAGAGTTGCATAAGTGCTGAATCGGGTTCAAATTGAGGCTCGTTGTGTGGGGTAGAAAAACGATTCCATGGGCACACCTCTTGACAAATGTCGCAACCAAATGCCCAATCATCGAACTTCCCCTTGACTTCGCTGGGGATGGCGTCTTTTAATTCAATCGTAAAATAAGAAATACACTTACTAGCATCTAACTTGTATGGGGCTACAAAAGCATTGGTTGGGCAGGCATCTAAACAAGCAGTACACGAGCCACAATGGTCAGTGACCGCACCGTCAGCAGCAAGTTCCAAATCAATGATAAGCTCTGCAATAAAAAAATAAGACCCGTTTTGCTTTCTAATTAAATTGGTGTTTTTTCCAATCCATCCCAAACCGCTTTTGGCAGCCCATGCTTTTTCCAAAACAGGGGCAGAATCTACAAAAACACGTCCTTCTACAGCACCTATCTCGGTTTGGATTTCATGCATAAATTCAAAGAGTTTATCCTTAATGACATGATGATAATCTTTTCCGTAGGCATAGCGTGCCAGTTTAGGCGCCTCCTTTTCTGTTTGTGATGCATTGGGAAAGTAATTATACAGGAGCGAAACCACGCTTTTAGCCCCAGGTACAAGTTTACGTGGGTCCAAGCGTTTGTCAACATTTCGTGCCATATAGCCCATTTCACCGTGATGGTTTTGCTTGAGCCACGTCTCTAACCTAGGAGCTTCTTCTTCTAAAAAATCAGCTTTAGAAATCCCACATGCCATAAAGCCCAAGCGATGGGCGATTTGTTTGACGGTAACAGCACGAGCTTCACTGCTCAAAATAAGCCTTTTTGAGCGTTGGGCATTGTTCTGCCCAAGTGTTTATACGCCTTTTCGGTTACTTCACGCCCTCGAGGAGTTCGAACCAAAAACCCTTCTTGAATCAGAAAAGGCTCATAGACCTCTTCAATGGTTTCGCCATTTTCAGAAACCGCTGTTGCCAAAGTACTAATTCCCACAGGCCCCCCTTTGAACTTATCAATTAGGGTCGTTAAAATTTTATTGTCCATTTCGTCTAATCCGTTGGCGTCCACATTTAGTGCCTTTAGTCCAATTTGCGTAATGGATGCATCAATGGTTCCATTTCCTTTAATTTGTGCAAAATCACGAACACGGCGCAAAAGGGCGTTTGCGATTCGTGGTGTCCCACGACTTCTGCTTGCAATTTCTATGGCTGCATTTTCTTCAATTGGAATGTTTAGAATTCCTGCACTTCGCGTTACAATCCCTGCCAAGACTTCAGTGGAATAATATTCTAATCTACTATTAATACCAAAACGTGCGCGCATGGGTGCTGTGAGCAATCCCGAACGGGTGGTAGCACCCACAAGCGTAAATGGACTTAATTCAATTTGTACAGAACGAGCATTTGGTCCTGTTTCGATCATGATATCGATGCGGTAATCCTCCATGGCGGAGTACAAATATTCTTCCACAACAGGGCTTAACCGATGTATTTCATCAATAAACAAAACATCTCTGGGCTGAAGATTGGTGAGCAATCCTGCTAAGTCGCCGGGCTTATCCAACACAGGTCCCGAAGTAAGTTTTAGATTTACGTCTAACTCATGCGCCAAAATATGTGCTAACGTAGTCTTTCCTAGTCCCGGAGGGCCGTGTAAAAGGGTGTGATCAAGGGGTTCTTCCCGTTGGTTTGCAGCAGCGACAAAAATCTCTAGGTTTTCGAGCACCTGTGGCTGACCACTAAAGTCGTTAAAGCTAAGTGGTCGCAACGCACGGTCTATATCATGCTCTTCGTGACTAAGGTGTTCTCCTGTTGGATCTAGATGCTCATTCATCAATTCAAAGATACGGAAAACAAAAAAGCCCCATAAAGGGGCTTTTACTTAATGTTGTAGTTCTTCTTCGTCTTCGGCTAAAGGAACATTTTGAGGAATAAAGTCCTGTTCATGTCCTGGCTTAGAATAATCGTACGCCCAACGGTGTACGTGTGGAATGGCACCAGGCCAGTTCCCGTGTATGTGTTTTACTGGAGCGGTCCATTCAAGGGTGTTAGACTTCCATGGGTTTTGTACTGCTTTCTTACCGTAGAAAATACTACTAATGAAGTTGTACAAGAACACCAATTGTGCAGCACCTGCAATAAGTGCAAAAATGGTAATGATTACGTTTATGTTTGCCAAATCATCAAAGTATGGAAACGCCGTGTTGGAATAATAGCGTCTTGGTAATCCTGCCATGCCAATAAAGTGCATCGGGAAGAAAACACCGTAGGCACAAATTGCCGTAACCCAAAAGTGAACATATCCCAAGTTTTTATTCATCATTCTACCAAACATTTTTGGGAACCAATGATAAACCCCTGCAAACAATCCGTAGAGTGCCGAAATTCCCATTACTAAGTGGAAATGCGCTACCACAAAATAGGTATCGTGTACGTTAATATCCAGCGTACTATCGCCCAAAATAATTCCTGTGAGTCCTCCAGAAATAAAGGTAGAAACCAATCCGATAGAGAACAACATTCCCGGATTCATTTGGAGGTTTCCTTTCCACAAGGTAGTGATGTAGTTAAATGCCTTTACTGCTGAAGGAATGGCAATTAAAAGTGTTGTAAAGGTAAATACCGAACCTAAGAATGGATTCATTCCTGAGATAAACATATGGTGTCCCCAAACGATAGTAGACAAAAAGGCAATCGCCAAAATAGACGCTACCATAGCTCGATATCCGAATATAGGTTTACGGGCATTTGTTGCCAACACCTCAGAGGTAATTCCCAACGCAGGAAGGAGTACAATGTACACTTCAGGGTGACCTAAAAACCAGAATAAATGCTCATACAAAACGGGAGAACCGCCTTGATAGTGCAATACCTCTCCTTGAATAAAAATATCCGACAAGAAGAATGATGTTCCAAAGCTTCTGTCCATGATAAGTAGTAATGCTGCAGAAAGCAACACTGGAAATGAGACCACACCAATAATAGCCGTTACAAAGAATGCCCAAATGGTAAGCGGTAAGCGAGTCATAGACATCCCCTTGGTGCGTAAATTGATTACTGTGACAATGTAGTTCAACGAACCAAGCAATGACGAGGCAATAAAAATAGCCATAGATACCAACCAAAGCGTCATTCCTAATCCAGAGCCGGGTTGTGCTTGTGGTAAAGCACTAAGAGGTGGATAAATCGTCCATCCTGCTGCTGCCGGTCCAGACTCTACAAATAGTGATGCAATCATGATTACCGATGAGAGGAAAAACAGCCAATACGAAATCATGTTTAATAACCCAGATGCCATATCGCGGGCGCCAATCTGCAATGGAATAAGCAAATTGCTAAAGGTACCGCTCAACCCTGCTGTGAGTACAAAGAATACCATTAACGTACCGTGGATGGTTACCAATGCCAAATATACATTTGGATCCATAACACCCTCTGGTGCCCACTTCCCTAAGAACGTTTCAAAAACACCAAATGATTTCTCTGGCCAAGCTAACTGCAAACGGAACAATAGCGACATGGCAATTCCGATGATTCCCATAATCAAACCTGTAATAAGATATTGCTTGGCAATCATCTTATGGTCTTGACTAAAGATGTACTTGGTAATAAACGTTTCTTTGTGATGTGCGTGATCTGCTCCCATAGTTATCTTTTTACTGTTGGATGGTCTGCGCAAAGGTGGTTTGCTGTGCCAACCAGTTGTTAAAATCTTTTTCTTCTTCTACAACAATTTTCATTTGCATATTGTAGTGCGAGGCACCACAAATTTTATTACAAAGTAACAAATAATCAAATTGATACGGATCTAAACCTTCCTCACCATTAGCCATTAACACCTTACTATTCTCGTATCTAATCTTATTTATTTTTTGCACTTTCGCTGCCATCTCAGGTGTTTGGCGCATTTCATCGGTTGTCATTGTTGGTGTAAACGCAAATTCGGTAATCATGCCCGGAACACAATTCATTTGGGCTCTGAAGTGTGGCATATATGCCGAATGTAGTACATCCTGTGAGCGCATTTTAAAAATCACCTCTCTGCCTTTGGGCAAGTGCAATTCTTGCACCACAACATCATCTAATCCGTTTGGGTCAGAGGAATCAATCCCTACCAAATTTAATCCGTCATAGTCTTGTAAAAAACGTACGTTGGCATCACCCAAAACACCATCGGCACCTGCATAGCGTGCCTTCCAATTAAACTGTTGCGCGTATAGTTCTACAACCAGCGCCTCGTCATTTTCTTCAATGTTCATGATGGCTGTCCATGTGAAAAGGCCGTACATGATCAATCCTGCCAAGGTAATAACTGGGATTATAGTCCAGATAAATTCAAGCTTATCGTTGTCGGCATAAAACAATGCTTTTTGCCCTTTACGACCACGGTATTTCCACGAGAAATAGTGAAGTAATGCTTGAGTAATGGTTTGCACAAAGAAGATAAGCGCAAACGAAATCCACATCAAACGATCAATATCTTGTCCGTGTTCGGATGCTGATTCTGGTAGAAGCACATCGCCCCATGCCCAAAACGAATAAATGGTAAGTAAATAGATAAATACCAAGAAAACAAACATTAACTGTCCGTTGCGGTGGTTGTCTTGGTCGTTAGCAACTTGTGAGTCGTCTTTGGATTGACGGAATTGAGAGAGCTCAAAAATCTTGGTAATTTGCCAAATAGCAACACCCACTAAAACCAAAATCGCGAAAAGAATAACTGCAGTCATTTACTTGTTCTAATTAATATACAAATCGTTCACTCTCTCCAATATAAGGATCCCCACTTGTCTCTAATGGCACTTTGCTTAGTGCACTGAATACCACATAGATAAACAGTCCAGCAAAAAATAGGAACCCGCCTATTTCAGCCCAGCCGATAAACCATTGGTCGCCAACAGTAGCAGGCATAATCATGTTGAAAATATCGATATAGTGGCCTAGCACAATAATGATCCCTGCCATTACGATAATCCAATTGGAGCGTTTGTAATCACTACTCATTAAAATAAGTAGTGGAAAAATAAAGTTCATCACAACCATGCCAAGAAAGGGAAGATTATAATCGTCAAGACGTGTAAGGAAATAGGTTACTTCCTCTGGGATGTTGGAATACCAAATCAGCATAAACTGAGAGAACCACAAATAGGTCCAAAAGACACTAAGTCCAAACATAAACTTTGCCAAATCATGCAAATGACTGTGATTTACTTTTGGCAAATAACCTTTTGACTTTAGGTAAATAGAAACCAAGGCAATAACAGTAACAGCGGTTACCAACATACTTGCCAACACATACCAACCAAATAAAGTACTAAACCAGTGCGGGTCTAACGACATAATCCAATCCCATGCCATCATAGATTCGGTAACAAAAAAGAACACCAAGAATCCAGCGGAGATACGGAAGTTCTTTTTGTGGTTTCGGATATCACCAGCAGGCGCATTGTCTTGCGCCAATGAAAATTTTCGAGAAAAATAACGGTAGGCATTCCACCCCAAGAGATAAATAGCCGCACGAATAAGAAAGAAAGGGACATTCAAATATCCAACTTTCCCTTGTATGATTTCATCGTGTGCTACCGTTTCTGCATCCATCCAAACAAATAGATGGTTGGCATGAAACCCTGTAAGTACTAAAAACACATAAATAATGATAGATCCTGGCACCAAATAAGCGGTGATTCCCTCCATAACACGGAAGAGCAAAATGGGCCATCCGGCTTGCGCTGCACGTTGAATCGCATAGAATAAAAGGGCTCCAAGGGCAATCATAAAAAAGAAGAATGCCGCTACATAAAGCGCAGCCCAAGGCTTATTTTGTAATTGGTGTAACAAATGTTCCCCGTGATGATCTTGGTGATGACCATCAGCATGCGCATCATTGTCATGTCCACCGTGAGCATCTGTTGCAACATGTGCATCGTGATGCATGCCGTCCTTGTGGTTATCTACAGCGTGCGTATCGTGGGTGTTATGGTGTTCACTACTGTTGGCATCTCCATGTCCGTCATGTGCATCGGCAACCATAGCCTGTGCTTCAGCCACCGTTGAAGGTGCGCTAGCAAAACCAATAACTAATCCAATAAAGCCTAGCCCCATAAGAACAAAGGCGGTGATTTTTAGTCGTTGAGCAAAGGTGTACATATGGCCAAATTATTTTGTCAATTCGTTACGTAAATACATTACATGTTGGGCGATTTGCCAGCGTTCGGTAGCGTTTACCTGTCCAGCGTGCGAACCCATCGCATTTTTACCATACATCAACACATGATAAATACTTCCTTGGGTAATATCTCTATCGGCATAGCTAGGGATTCCCAAAAACTTTTCACGTTTCATCAAAATGCCTTGACCATCACCCTTAGTACCGTGGCAAACAGCACAATATACGCCATAGAGCTCTTTCCCCTCTGCACGGTGTGCATCGGTTTGCTCTAGCGGCGAAAACAACTTGGCTTTTGCGTCCTCATATCCTTGATTTGTATCGGGATAATCATAAGGTGCCCATCCGCGCGCAACAGTCCCTGAAACAGGACTCATAGCCACAGCACCTTGATAGAAAACATCAGACTCGGCATAGGTTTCATAGCCAACGGATTCGTACATATTTGGAAAATATTGATAGTTGGGTTTTGACGCATCAAAACATGATACCAACAATAGCGAACTCAATACAAACAAAAGAATTAAATTTTTCATGCGTGCTCGTTTTCGTGAATACTGATATCTATAGCACCTGATTTTTTTAACAGGCTCATTAATTTTTTTTCATCGCTATCAACGGCTACTTGCATCAAGAACTTATCGTCCGTGGTTTCAGGCATTGGGTTTTCTGCATTTTTAAAGGGCCATAACTTGCTGCGTAAATAAAACGTAATCACCATAAGGTGTGCTGCGAAAAACACAGTCATTTCAAACATTACAGGGATAAACGCCGGGAGGTTTTCCATAAATGAAAAACTAGGTTTTCCTCCGATATTTTGTGGCCAATCTTCAATCATGATGTAATTGATCATAACAACCGCAACGGTAAATCCTAAAATTCCATACATAAATGCCGCAACAGCAATGCGCGTTCCTGCCATCCCCATAGCGTAATCAAGGCCGTGTACAGGGAATGGTGTAAAGACCTCCTCAATGTGATAATTCGCTTTTTTTACATCTTTTACAGCGTGCAAAAGCGTATCATCATCGTCATATACAGCATGTACTAATTTACTACTCATGGCTATGGGTGTTTTTGTATTTATCTCCCGATGATTTCAAAATCGATTTTACTTCTGCCTGTGCAATTACAGGGAAGGTTCGCGCGTACAAAAGGAACAACACAAAGAAGAATCCGATTGTTCCAATAAATATTCCAATATCTACAAACGTGGGTGAGAACATCGTCCAAGAAGAAGGTAAATAATCGCGGTGTAGCGAGGTTACAATAATAACAAATCGCTCAAACCACATTCCGATATTTACCACAATGGAAATAATAAACGAGAACATTATGCTTGTTCTGAGTTTTTTAAACCACATCAACTGTGGTGAGAATACGTTACATGTCATCATTGCCCAGTATGCCCACCAATACGGTCCTGTGGCACGATTTAAGAAAGCATATTGTTCGTACTCAACACCCGAATACCAAGCAATAAATAACTCCGTAATGTAGGCAACGCCAACAATGGAACCAGTAATCATAATTACGATGTTCATGAGCTCAATGTGCTGCAAAGTGATGTAATTTTCCAGTCGAGATACCTTACGCATGATTATAAGCAATGTGTTTACCATGGCAAATCCAGAGAAAATAGCTCCTGCTACAAAGTATGGCGGAAAAATGGTGGTATGCCACCCCGGAATAACCGATGTGGCAAAGTCAAATGATACAATAGTGTGTACTGAGAGTACAAGCGGTGTTGCTAGTCCTGCCAATACCAGTGAAACTTCTTCAAAACGTTGCCAGTCTTTAGCTCGTCCACTCCATCCAAAACTCAATAACCCGTAAATTTTCTTTTGAAATGGCTTAATCGCTCTATCGCGGATCATGGCAAAATCAGGTAATAATCCTGTCCACCAAAATACAAGTGACACAGATAAATAAGTTGAAATGGCAAATACGTCCCAAAGCAATGGAGAATTAAAGTTTACCCATAACGAACCAAATTGGTTTGGAATCGGCAATACCCAATATGCCAACCATGGACGTCCCATGTGAATTATTGGAAACAGCCCTGCTTGAATCACCGAAAAAATAGTCATCGCTTCAGCAGAACGGTTAATAGCCATACGCCATTTTTGGCGGAACAATAAAAGCACTGCCGAAATCAATGTCCCTGCGTGACCAATACCTACCCACCATACAAAGTTGGTAATATCCCAAGCCCATCCGATGGTTTTATTCAATCCCCAAACACCAATTCCTGTAGATACCGTGTATATGATACATCCTAGTCCCCATAAAAATGCTGTAAGTGCAATTCCAAATGCCAGAAACCACTGTTTGTTTGGGGGATTTTCGACTGGCGCAGCAATATCAACCGTAACATCGTGATACGATTTATTCCCTGTAACTAAGGGCTTTCTAATGGGTGCTTCGTAGTGACTTGCCATAAATCGTTTCTTAAGTATTTCTAACCTTTACTTGATACATTACATTGGGTTCAGTTCCCACACTTTCCAACAAGTGATACATACGCTTATCTTCTTTAAGGTGTGCCACTTCACTTTCTTTATCATTGATATCACCAAAGGCAAGTGCTCCAGTACCACAAGCATTAGAGCAAGCGGTTTGGAATTCCCCATCTTTGATTTCACGCCCTTCAAGCTTGGCGTCAAGAATTGTTTTTTGTGTCATCTGAATACACAAGGAGCACTTTTCCATAACACCTCTTGAGCGTACCACCACATCTGGATTAAGGACCATACGACCCAAGTCATCATTCATGTGATAATCAAATTCGTCGTTTTTATTGTACAAGAACCAGTTAAAGCGGCGTACTTTATACGGGCAGTTATTGGCACAGTAACGTGTTCCTACACAGCGGTTATACGCCATATGGTTTTGCCCTTGACGACCATGTGAACTTGCTGCTACAGGACAAACCGTTTCACAGGGTGCGTGATTACAATGCTGGCACATTACAGGCTGGAAGGTTACTTGCGGATTTGCAGAGGGGTCTTCCATTTTACCAAAAGTGGAAAGCGATTCGCCTAATCCGCTAATATTTTCTACGGTTTCTAAATCTGCTTCAAACGTTTCTTCTGCTGAGTAGTAACGGTCAATCCGTAACCAGTGCATATCACGTGATTTTCGAATTTCGCGTTTTCCAACTACGGGGACATTGTTTTCGGCATGACATGCAATCACACATGCACCACAACCCGTACAAGCATTTAAGTCAATAGACAGGTTAAAATGATGTCCAATTGAGCGATCAAAGGGTTGCCACATATCCGCTTTCTGAGAAGTAACATCCACTTCAACATGATCACGTGATACTTGTGTCATTGGGTTCCAGTGCTTGGCGTCTTTGGTGTTAAAAATCTCTAGTGTAGTTTCACGGACAATCTCGCCTCTACCCATCAACGTATTTTGCAATTGGGTGCACGCAAATTCATGCATACTATCCGTGGCAGTGACAGTTACTGTTTGTACAGGAACAAAATTTTGATATAATGGATATGCATTAGTTCCTACTTGCATTTCGGATTTCATTCCCGCAGTTTTTCCGTATCCCAATGCGAGTCCAACCGTTCCTATTGCCTGTCCAGGCTGTACAAGTACTGGAGCTTTTACTGTAATTCCGTTGAGCTTAATTTCTGCGATGCTACCGTCTAATGCTCCGTTGGATTGGTTGATGTTTTTAAGGCCTAATGCCTTTGCGTCTGCTTTGGAAACCGTTAAATAATTGTCCCAAGTTATACGAGAAATTGGATCAGGGAATTCTTGTAACCAGGGGTTGTTTGCTTGTTGCCCGTCGCCTATTCCTGTTTTGGTGTAGAGATGTAACTCTAAACCTGCGTTTGACTTTGCACGAGCCAGTCGTTGAACAAGTGCGTCAACATTATCGTTATAGCGTAAATTATCTGGTTGGTTTGTTACGACATAACCGTCGTGTAATGCCTCATTAAAAGATGTATCGCTTACTATATTTGCTGACCAGTATGCTTTAATCGCATCATCAAACTTTAGAGTACTTCCACTTAATGCTAACAAAACATCTTGGAATTGTTTGGTGTTAAATAGTGGGCGAATAGTTGGTTGCGTTAATGCAAAATGACCTGTTTTCATCTCCACATCTCCCCAAGATTCTAAGTAGTGAGGCGTAGCAGCAACCCACTGACTGTGGATGGCTGTTTCATCATTTTTCATACTAAAAGCGACCGATAGCTTTGCTTTTTTAAGACCAGAAACAAATGCTTCAGCATTAGGTAGCGTATAGGCCGGGTTTACACCCGCCATAATCACACCCCCAATTTTTCCAGCATTTAAATCGTTTACAAGTTGACTGATTACGCTTGCATCACCTTGACGCAATAGAGTGTTGTGTTGAGCATCGATAACCGCAGAGCCTAATACCTGATTGATGGCTAAAGCAGCGCGTTGAGCATCCTCATTTTGAAGACCTGTGACTACAACCGCCCCGTCTCCAGCAGCTTTTAGTTGATCGGCAATTGCCGATACTTTTTTCTTGAGATTAGCAGAAAGTGGTGTAGGAAAAGATTGATTGGTCAATGCACCATAAAGTGCTGCAAGAACAAATTGCTGCTCTGTAGCTGTGGTTGGGAAACGATAATCAGCATTGGCCCCAGACAAGGTCATATTTGACTCAAACTGATAATGCTTTGACATTTTAGCATTGCCTTTTTTGCCTTTGGGCACACGAGTCTTTGCGTATCCAGACTCAAAGCCACCGCCTTGCCAATCGCCTAAAAAATCGGCATCAACAGAAACAATACAAGTGGCTTTACTAAAATCATAGCTTGGAAGTGCTCGCTTACCGTATGCTTTTTCAAAAGCATTGAGCGCAGCAGTTTCAGAAACAGTATCGTAAGCATAGTGCGTTACGTTTGGAAACTTTTTTTGAAAATCGCGTATAATTTGTGTTGTCGTTGGACTTGCAAGTGAAGGCGTAATAAGCGCAACAGGTGATTTTTCCTCTGCCAATACTGCCAATTGTTGCCCAATATTGGTTTCTAAAGTTTGCCAACTTACATCAACACCTGCATGGGTTGGTCCTTGCACACGCATGCTATCGTACAACGACAATACTGAGGCATGAACGCGGGCATTTGCAACGTTGTTCACAGGGGCATCTGCATTATTTTCAACCTTAATGGGACGGCCCTCACGTGTTTTGATTAAAACGCTTGCGGTATCAAAGCCATCTACAATTGTAGTTGCGTAATAGTTTGCTATTCCTGGTATAATTTGTTCGGGTTGAACAACGTAAGGAATAGATGTGTTTACAGGACCTTCGCATGCAGCTAATGTGGCTGCAGCTGTACTAAAGCCCATATATTTTAAAAAGTCACGACGTGAAGTATCGCTATCTGGGAGCTCTGTAGACCCCAAAATATCTTCAGGAAGTTTTTGTGCAAACTCTTTTTGGGCTAATTCTTCCACAAAAGTGGATTGTTCATTTAGCTCAACTTCGCTTTTCCAGTATTTCTTTTGGTTGGGCATATGCTAGTTCTTAATAGTGACACTTGCCGCACTCTAATCCCCCCATTTGGGCAGCGGTAAGTTTTTCTACTCCGTATTTTTTTGATAATTCCT
>CBFICG010000023.1:0-15321 GCA_965661025.1 Flavobacteriaceae bacterium
TTCAAGTGATTATATATCAGCACTTTACCGAGACTCTAGTAACAGACTTTGGATTGTCACTACTAAAGGAGTCAACTATATTGAATTGAACAATCCTTTGGATGAGGTAATCTTTCATAAAGTTGATGTTTATGAAAATATTTCAGGGCACGTTGTCTTTGAAGACGATCAGGGTCAAATTTGGTTAGGAGGTCAAAGGGGTGTTTACTTGCTTTCGAGAAGTAACGATGGAGATTTATACTTTCAACGTTCCAATAATGCTAATTTCCTTAACTACCGTACGGTATATGCGATAGAAAAATCTAAGAGAGGAAATTTAATTATAGCGACAAATAATGGCTTGTATCACAATGACGATAATGGAACATTAACATTAATTAGCAAGGGTGCTTTTTCCTCTTTGAAATTTGAAAATAATATACTCTGGGCAGGCAGCAATGAAGGAGTTTTAACATTCAGTTACAACATAGGAGCGGAATCATTTTCACTTAAAAAAAAGTATCAATTTAACCCTGAATTCCCATCAACCTCCTTGAGTAAAAATGAAGTAAAGTCTATTTTTATTGATAACACTGGAATTGTATGGATTGGTGTTAACGGAGGTGGGGTTAACAAATATGACTCAACTCAAAAAAGTTTTTCGCTCGTCCAAAAAGGCACTGACTTTGAGGGTATAAGTAACAGCAAAATCCGTTCAATTTTTCAAGACAGCAAAAAATCTTTGTGGATTGGTACAGAAGGAGGAGGATTATATCAACAGATAAATAATTCGGACGCATTCAAAAACTTTGACTTTATCAAAAAGATATACGCCATTGAAGAAGTAGTTTTAAACGGAAAACAACAGCTGTTGATTGGAGGGCAAAATGCTCCAGGACTATTTGCATTGACAAATTTAAAATCATCTAATGTTAGGCCTTCAGACTTTAAGGCAATAAACGGTTTATCTAACAACATTTTTTCTATAAAGCAAGATTCTGATAAGACTATTTGGATAGGCACCTACAATAATGGTGTAATTCGTTGGAATACTCGGGGAGGTTCATCGCGGGAGCTACATAATTTTAAAAATATCCCAGGAGATAATTTGAGTTTATCCAACAATATTATTCGTTGTATTTATGAAGACACCGCGGGAAATATCTGGTTGGGAACAGGAGATGGATTAAATCTACTTGAGCGGAATGAAAAAACAGCGCAATCACCCAAATTTAAAGTATTTAGGAATGCTACTAATGATGAGACTTCTTTAAGCCATAACTATATTTTAAATGTTTTTCAAAGCTCTACTGGGGTTATGTGGATAGGAACATTTGGCGGAGGACTTAACCGTGTTGTATATGATTCAGAAACTAACGAATACGCTTTTAAAAAATACACAGAAAAAGACGGTCTTTCTAACAATGTAATAAAAGCTATTTTAGAAGATAATCAAGGTAATTTATGGTTATCTACCAATAAAGGATTAAACAAATTTAACCCCACCGAGGAAACTTTTCAGGCATATGACGTAAATGATGGACTTCAAAGTAATGAATTTAGTGAATTAGCTGCATTCAAATCAGTTGATGGCCGGATGTATTTTGGAGGGGTAAACGGGTTTAACTATTTTAACCCGAGTAAAATCACCAACAACAACATCCCTGCTAGAGCAATATTTACAGATTTTTCCATTTTCAATAATCCAATTTCAATTGGCGAAGAAGTTGATGGCAGGGTATTGCTAGATCAGTCTATTAATGATACAAAGGAACTTCATTTAAGTCATCAAGAGAATAGCTTTTCCTTTGAATTTGCGGCACTTCATTATGCATCTCCATTAAAAAACAAATATGCTTACAAATTAGAGGGGTTTGACGATGCTTGGATTTATACCACATCTCAAAACAGAAAAGCGATATATACCAACATTGAAACGGGCACCTATACCTTAAAGTTGAAAGCATCAAATAACGACAATGTTTGGAATGAAACTCCAACAGAAGTTGTCATTCATATTTCGCCCCCATGGTGGGAAACCCCCGCTGCACAAATTGGATACGCAATTATTGTTTTTGGCCTTTTATTAGCATTTAGAAAATATACCATTATACGGTCAAATAAAAAATATCAATTAGAATTAGAACATCTTGAAAAGGAAAAAAACGATGAAATTCAAAAGCTTAAATTAGAGTTCTTTACCAATATCTCGCACGAATTCAGAACACCCCTTACCCTTATTAAAGGGCCCCTAGATTTTTTAATAAATAAAGGAAATTCATTGAGTACTAAAGAGGTTAATGATCAATATCTTTTGATAAAAAAGAACACTGATTTTTTGCTGCGTTTAGTGAATCAATTATTGGATTTTAGAAAAATGGATCATGCTAAAATGAACCTTAGCATTAGCAAAAATGACATGGTAGCTTTCCTTAGTGACATAAGTGAGCCCTTTCAGTTTTTTAGTCACAAAAAAAATATCTCTTTTGAGGTCTTAGCTTCTCAAGAAACCTTAATCACATGGTTTGATCCTAACGCTATTGAAAAAATTGTATATAACCTGTTGTCAAACGCATTTAAGTTTACCCCTGAAAATGGAGAAATTGCCTTGCGTATTTACGATGGGAAACATTTTGATTTTCCCGATACACTAGAACTTGATTTAGACAAATCAGATTATGTAGTTTTTAAAGTCAAAGATAGCGGACCTGGTATTCCTGCGCATCGAATTAAACAAATTTTTGAGCGGTATTACTCTTACCCCAGTATTGCATCGTTGCAAAAAAAGGGAACTGGGATAGGCTTGTCTTTTACAAAAAACTTAGTAGAACTACACCAAGGGGTGATTAAGGTGTTGAGCGATGCTGAAAATGGGACAACATTTTTTGTATTCTTACCAAAGAAAAAAAGCGCATATCAAAACAAGGAGAATACTAATCTTGTAGAAGTATTTGATTCCGACACTTTTATCAGCCAAATAGATGCAGAATCCCATGCAATTAGCTTTATGGATGATATTGAAGATAACAATATTACGCGCTCACGGTCTGATCTGCCCACACTACTGATTGTTGACGACAATCAAGATATTCGATCTTTTATAAAGAAAGGATTGGGAGAGCAATATTACATTTACGAGGCAGAAGATGGCGTAAAAGGACTTGCTTTAGCCAAAAAAGTAATGCCAAATATTGTCATTACAGATATAATGATGCCAAACATGAATGGGATTGAACTTTGCAATGAACTCAAAACCACCCGCGAAACTAGCCATATAGCTGTAGTCATGCTTACAGCAAAAACCTCTCACGAAATTGAAATAGAAGGACTAAAGACAGGAGCAGATGCCTACATCAGAAAACCATTTGACATTGAGCTTCTAGAGTTGAAGCTCACCAATATTATAAAGCGAAGAAAAGAATTAAGAAAGCGCTATAATTCTGAAATTATGCTTGAGCCAAGCGAGGTTACGGTAACGTCATCTGATGAAAAGTTTTTGAAAAAAGCAATTGAAATTACCGAAAAAAATATTGTTAATCCAGACTTTAGTGTTGGGTATTTGGTGAAAGAAATGAGTATGAGTAGAAGTAATTTGTACATAAAAATTAAAGAGCTTACAGGGCTGACTTCTAGCGAATTTATTCGAAATATAAGATTAAAAAGAGCCGTTAAATTGTTTGATAGTAGTGATCTTTCTGTGAAAGAAATTATGTACATGACAGGGTTCAATACGGCATCTTATTTTTCAAAGTGTTTTAAAAAACAATTTGGTGTTGTCCCCAGTATGTACATAAGGCAAAATATCTCTTCAAACTCCGTAAATCAAAATCAAGATGATACAGATTAAACATTTGTGTTGCCCTTAAACACATCTGTATTCTTGTATTAATTTTTGGTTTTACATATTTGTTATTGTGCTTGTTCTAGTTATTAAGATAGAAGGGTACAAGTATAGCTGTAAAAATGCGCACTGATGAAATATTACTACCTCATAATTTCAATTACTATTCTTTTTTTTGGATGTAATTTTCCTCATTCCAATAGTAGTGCTGCACCAAATATTGTATTTGTTTTTACCGACGATCAAACCTTTTCCGCTGTAAATGCACTGGGCAATTCAGAAATTCACACCCCAAATTTAGACCGTCTTGTTGCTCAAGGAACCACATTTACACATGCTTATAATATGGGTTCTTGGAGTGGCGCCGTTTGCGCAGCCTCAAGAGCGATGTTAATTTCTGGCAGACCCCTTTGGAAGGCTAATAAATTTAGAACAAATTGGATAAACAACGACTCCTTACCTCAAACATGGGGCAGAATAATGAGTGCACACGGCTATGATACTTACATGACAGGGAAATGGCACGTTGAAGCAAAGGCAGATCAAGTCTTTGATAACGTAAAAAATATTAGGCCTGGAATGCCTTCTGACGCCTGGGATCATCACTCGATGGTGACAAAATTTGACTCCCTAAAAAAAGCAGGCAGTAAAAGCTACACTTCCATTATGCCTTTTGGATACAACCGCCCTAGTAGCATACACGATACCCTGTGGCAGTCAGATGACTCTTCTCTTGGTGGTTTTTGGGAAGGAGGGAAGCATTGGAGCGAAGTTCTTACCAAAGACGCTATTGGATTCTTAAACAAGGCGAATGAAAGCCCAAATCCATTTTTTATGTATTTGGCCTTTAATGCACCGCACGACCCAAGGCAGGCGCCAAAAGAGTTTTTAGACATGTATACTATTGATAAAATATCATTACCCAAAAGCTTTCTCCCCGAGTACCCCTACAGGAATGATATCAAGAACGGTAATAATCTTCGCGATGAAGCACTCGCGCCATTTCCCCGTACACCCTATGCGATCAAAACACACTTGAAAGAATATTATGCCATAATATCGCATTTAGACCGTCAAATAGGGATTCTTCTCGATGCAATAGCCAGTTCAGAAAAAGCCGATAACACCTACATTATTTTTACTTCAGACCACGGACTGGCAATGGGGAAGCACGGATTGTTGGGCAAACAAAATTTATTTGACCACAGTATTAGAGTTCCCATGATAATTACAGGTCCAGATGTGCCAAAAAATCAGCAATTACATCATGAGGTGTATTTGCAAGACGCCATGGCAACCACACTCGATATTGCTGGAATTGATAAACCAAATTACGTTTGGTTTAACAGCTTTTTGGATGCCGCAAAAGGAAAGAAAACGACTAGTAGTTACGACGCTATCTATGGGGCATACTTAGATGTGCAACGCATGGTTCGCAAAGACAATTTTAAATTATTGGTTTACCCTAAAATCAATAAAGTATTGTTGTTTGATTTATCAAAAGACCCTGATGAAACAAAAAATATAGCCCATGATTCAAAGTATAAAAATCGCATTAAAGATTTATTTGACACTTTGTTGGCATTACAAAAAGAAATGGAAGACCCTCTTGACCTACGTCATTTATACCACAATTTAAATTAAACAAACCATGCGATATTCTATCATTAAAATCACGCTATTCACATTAAGTGTTTTGTGGTTTACTTCGTGTCAGCGTTATACAAGAGATATCGTGGACGATATTGATTTTAATAACGGTTGGCTATTTGTAAAAGACACCATTGAAAATGGGGCTGACAGCGGCTTAGACGACAGCTCTTGGAGAAAATTAAATCTCCCTCACGACTGGGCTATTGAAGGGCCTTTTAGCATAAAGAATAATGCAAGAAATGGCGGCTTACCCATTCATGGAGAAGCTTGGTATAGGAAACATTTTTTTATCGACAGTGCAGATAAAGGCAAACAAATTTCAGTCGAATTTGATGGTATTATGGACAACTCTAGTGTTTACATTAATGGCACTTTTGTAGGTGACAGACATTATGGGTATATCGGTTTTGAGTATGACCTTACACCCCACATTAAATTTGGAGAAAACAACGTTATTGCCGTAAAAGTATCCCCCGAGATATTGTCCGAACGGTGGTATCCTGGCGCAGGGATTTATCGAAAAGTTACCCTGAAAATAAATAATGATGTTCATATTCCACAATGGGGAACTTTTATCAAAACACCTAAAGTTTCTGAAAATAATGCTCACCTTTCTATTGAGACTAAAGTAAAAAATACCTCCATAAGCCCTAAAGATGCAAAACTCATAACAAGCATTTTTGATACAGAAAATCAAAAGGTAGCAACAGTAAAAAGCAACCAAATTATTTCTGGAAATGCGACGCTTACAATACACCAAAATGTGGAAGTCAACAACCCATTGTTATGGGATATTGGACAGCCAAACCTTTACAAAGCGGTTAGTCAAATAATCATAGAAAATAAAATTGTTGATGAATATGAAACTGATTTTGGGATTAGAACAATAGACTTTAGAAAAGATGGATTCTATTTGAACGGGAATTTAGTAGAGCTCAATGGAGTGTGTATGCATCATGACTTAGGGCCCTTGGGCGCTGCTGTAAATTACAGAGCAACAGAACGCCAAATGCAAATCATGCAACAAATGGGAGCAAATGCGTTGCGAACCAGTCACAATCCCCCTTCTGTAGAAATCCTTGAAGTTTGTGACCGTTTAGGCATTGTTGTTATTGACGAGGCTTTTGATGAATGGAAAATTGGGAAAGTTCCAAATGGATACCACAAATATTTTGACCGCTGGCACGAGCAAGATTTGCGCGATATGATTAAGAGAGATCGCAACCACCCCGCTGTAATCATGTGGAGTATTGGCAACGAAATTTTAGAGCAAGGCAGAAAAGATGGCTGGAAAACAGCCAAATTACTTCATGATATCTGTCACGACGAAGACAGCTCACGACCCACTACCGCTGGATTTAATTATTACCCCGCGGCGTTTAAAAATAAACTTGCATATCAAGTAGATGTTGTTGGGGTAAATTACAAGCCAGCCTACTATGCTGAAATACGAAAACAAAACCCAGAAATGATTTTTTACGGTTCTGAGACTTCTTCTCAAACCAGTACTCGGGGGTACTATGATTTACCAATGGATTACGGAGTTGATTATGAAACACGACAAGTCTCGAGCTATGACGTAGTTGTTGGGCCGTCATGGGCGTATTCCCCCGACGTTGAATTCGATGCGCAAGAGAAAAATCCTCACTCTTTGGGAGAATTTATTTGGACAGGATTTGATTACTTAGGTGAGCCAACGCCCTATGGAGGTAGAGATAATTCAACAGATGGTTATTGGAATGACGATTGGCCTTCTCATGCATCCTATTTTGCTCCCGTAGATTTATGCGGATTTCCAAAAGACAGGTTTTATTTATATCAAAGTCAATGGACAGATGCGCCCATGGTTCATGTACTGCCTCACTGGAATTGGGAAGGTAGTGAGGGAGAAACAATCCCAGTGGTTTCCTATACGAATTGTGATGAAGTAGAACTTTTTGTTAATGGAAAATCACACGGGAGAAAAGTAAAAGGAGTAGATTTAACAGATGTGTTTACAGAATATAGAGGATTTGAAAAGGGTGTTTTTAAATCAAAATATAGACTTTCTTGGGACGTCCCTTACCAACCAGGCACCATAAAAGTAGTAGCATACAAAGACGGCAAACAAGCTGCTTCAAAAACAATTACAACTGCCAGCAAGCCAGCAAAAATTTTATTGGACACCGACAGACACCTATTGAATGCTGACGGCTACGACTTGTCTTTTGTCACGGTCAGTATTGTAGATGAGAACGGGAACTTCTGTCCTTTAGCTGATAATTTGGTAAATGTTTCTGTTACTGGAAACGGAGTTTTAGAAGCTGTAGGCAATGGTAATTCAGCCTCTTTAGAGTCGTTTAAAGAAGACTTTATTAAAACTTTTAACGGGAAAGCAATCATAATTGTTAAGTCTACTGAAGTGCCAGGCGATATTAAAGTTAAGGTCACATCAAATGGATTGCAATCCACAGAAGTACTCCTAAAAACGAATCACTAAAGGTATGCGAATCGCTAGTTGTATTGTTACTATTTTATGGAGTTGTTTTGTAACTGCTCAGCAAAAGCCAAACATTATTGTCATTCTAACCGATGACCAAGGCTGGGCTGATGTGGGCTTTAATGGCGCTACTGATATTCCTACAGAAAACCTTGATCGACTCGCGCAAGAGGGAGTGATTTTTTCAAATGGATATGTTTCTCATCCATATTGTAGCCCCTCAAGGGCGGGCTTGCTCACGGGTAGATATCAATCGCGATTTGGGCACGATTGTAACTTACCATACAAAGAGATAAACGACAATACCATTGGCACACCACTATCAGAAAAATTGATATCAGAAGCCCTCAAAGAACAGGGCTACAGGACAAGCGCAATAGGGAAGTGGCACATTGGAGATCATCCGGACCTACACCCATCAGCACAAGGGTTTGATCATTGGTTTGGATTTCCAGGAGGGGGAATGAACTACTGGGGGTTCCCTCAAAGCAACACCAAACGTATATATAGAAATGGTAAAGAAGTACCACAACATGAATTGTCATACCTAACGGATGATTTTACCAACGAAGCGATTGCTTTTATAAATGAAAATGACGAACGTCCTTTTTTTATTTACCTTGCCTATAATGCACCGCATAGCCCCGATCATGCTACAAAAAAGTATTTAGATAATACCAAACATATTGAGTACGGCGGCAGAAGTGTTTATGGTGCCATGATTAATGCAGTTGACGTAAATGTTGGTAAAATTGATTCAACCCTTATGGCCAACAACATCAAAGAAAATACCATCATGATTTATTTGAGCGATAATGGAGGTAGAATCTCACATGCTGATAATGGACCAAATAGAGGTCATAAAGGAATGCTTTTTGAAGGCGGTATAAAAGTTCCTTTTTTTATGCTTTGGCCACAAAAAATACAGTCAGGCAAAAAGTATGGAAAGGTTATATCTTCGTTGGACATCTTTCCCACAGTCTTAAACGCTGCAGGTGGAAACGCCACTAATGAGAAACAATTAGATGGGGTTGATTTATTGCCGTATGTTACTGGTGAGGACAAAAAAGAGCCCCACAAAAAACTCTTTTGGAGATCTACTGGGGGGTTTGAGTATGCTGTAAGATTTGGAAAGTACAAACTCTATAAAAGCGCCTACAAAGAAAAAACATTGTTATTTGATATCGATGCAGACCCGTTAGAACGACATGATATTGCAACTAAATATCCAAAGATTGTAGCGTCTCTAGAGCAAGAATACACGACGTGGGATGCTGATAATATCCCTCCCAAATGGGTTGACCCTCATGCCGAAAACGTTATTAAAGAAGAGCAAAATTTTAGAAAATTAAGAACAAAAGCACAAAACTAAAACCCTTATAAAATGAGAAACAAGATGAAAACTAATCGTAAATATACACTATCTATAAGCCTCATATTGCTTCTAGTGGTTGGTTGTACAAGCAATAAAAAAGAAGGTGATTTGGCAAAGCCCAATATTGTGGTCATTTATCTCGATGATTTGGGTTATGGAGATGTTAGCGCTAACGGCGCAACAGAAATTCACACCCCAAATATGGATAGGCTTGCAAATGAAGGAGTGCGTTTTACAAACGCCTATGCTACTTCTGCTACCTGTACACCAAGTAGGTATGCCATTCTTACTGGAATATACCCATGGCGAAATAAAGATGCCGCCATTTTGCCTGGAACGGCACCGCTAATTATTGGGACAGATCAAATGACTGTTCCAAAAATGCTCAAACAACAAAATTATCACACTGCTGTTGTTGGGAAATGGCATCTTGGGCTTGGAAATGGAAATGTTGATTGGAATACTCAAGTGAAACCAGGACCCAATGAAGTAGGATTTGATTATTCCTACATTATGGCAGCTACACAAGACCGCGTTCCTACTGTTTATATTAAAGATGGTTATGTAGACGGATTAGATCCCAACGACCCCATTAGCATAGATTATCAAAATAATTTTGAGGGACAACCCACAGGAAAAGACAATCCCGAATTACTCACTATGATGTGGCACCATGGACACAATAGTAGTATTGTAAATGGTATTCCTAGAATTGGGTATATGAAGGGTGGTGAAGCTGCAAAATGGAGTGATATAGATATGGCAGATCACTTCTTGGCTAAAGCCCAGGACTATGTGAAGTCAAAAAAAGATTCTCCCTTCTTTTTGTATTATGGCCTACAGCAACCCCATGTGCCACGTACTCCACATCCACGTTTCGAAGGAACTTCAGGAATGGGACCAAGAGGAGATGTAATTATCGAAGCGGATTGGGTTATCGGTGAGTTCATGAAAACACTTGAAGAAGAAGGGCTATTGGAAAATACATTGGTCATTCTATCAAGCGATAACGGGCCAGTACTGAATGACGGATATAATGACGATGCCGTTGAAAAACTAGGTAATCACGATCCAAGTGGTGGACTTCGCGGAGGAAAATACAGTCTTTTTGATGCAGGAACTCATGTACCTTTTATTACATATTGGAAAGGAAAAATTAAACCAAATGTATCAAACGCACTTGTATCGCAAATTGATTTGTTAAGCTCTTTGGCAGAGCTGGTTGGAAGCAATGTCCAAACGCAAGATAGCGAACCCTTATTAGATGTACTTATGGGTACTTCTTTGCAGGGTAGAGAAAATCTTATTTTAGAAGCAAGTAAAAAAACGGCTTTACGAAGTGGTGACTGGGCAATGATCCCTCCTTACAACGGAAACGCCATAAATAAGCAAGTCAATATTGAGCTTGGGGTTTCAAAGTCCTATCAATTATATAACCTTAAAGCTGACAGGTCTCAGCAACACAATTTAGCTGAAAGCAACAGCGAAAAACTCAACGAGTTAATAGATGTTTACAAGAGTATTAGAGGAAATGAAAAAGTCGAAATCAAAGAACTTGAGCTTAAATAAGGTTAACTTTTATAATATGAAAAAATTAACAGCGTTATTGTTTCTATGTGGGCTTTTTTCATTTAGCCAAAAAACATTACCCACAGGGTATGAAATCGGAAACCGAAGTAAAACAAATATTAATTTTGGTTGGAAGTTTCAAAATGGCGAATCAACAGCAAAACCAATAGCTCCTGATTTTGATGATAGTAATTGGGAAATGGTTTCAGTTCCGCATACTCCAAAGCTGGTGTCTTATGAAATGGATAGTATCCGTGAAAATTGGATTCAAAAAAAGTATTTACGCGATATAAGCTGGTACCGAAAAAAAATACATATTGATAAAGCAGCAAATGAAAAAGTATTTTTGGAATTCGAAGCGGTTCATAATGCCACACACCTTTGGGTGAATGGTCAAAAAGTCGGCTCTTATGAGGTGAATGGGTATGTCCCATTTCATTTTGACATTACAGATTTTGTAGTTCAAGGCGAAAACACCCTAGCAGTAATGGCAGACAATACCTACAAACAACATATTGCTCCAGACCCGCACAGAACAGACTATGTTAAGTTTGGGGGTATATATAGAGATGTTTTTTTGGTAAAAACAAATGCAATACGCGTAACATTTAACTGGGAAGATTTTGATGCAGGGGTACACATAACCACCCCCACAGTAAACCCACACAACGGAACCGTATCTATAAAAACCACAATCAAAAACGAAAGCGATACTGCTAGAAATACCAAAATAGTAACGCGCATATTGAATAAGGATGGATTTGTTATTAAAAAGCTTGAACAAGACGCAACAATACTCTCAAATAGCTCCCACAGCTTCAGACAAACAACTACAATTGAAGACGACTATCATCAATGGTCACCAGACACTCCTTATTTATACAGAGTAAATTCGGTGATATATGACCAAAATGAAGTTGTGGATTTTGTTGAGAATACATTTGGATTTAGAACCTTTTCATTGCAAGACGGCAAAGGATTTGTACTTAATGGCAAACCACTTTTTTTAGTGGGTGCAAACAGACATCAGAATTACCCTGTTATTGGAGATGCTGTGCCAAATTCATTTCACTACAACGAGGCCCTCCAATACAAAAAAGCCGGCATGAACATTATTCGTCTGTCACATTATACACAAGATGATGCTTTTATCGAAGCGTGTGATGAATTGGGTATTTTGGTTTATGAAGAACCCTCTACATGGATAGAATGGGGCGATAATATGTGGTTTTCTAATTTAGAAAAAGCTACCAGAACAATGATTCGTAACCACAGAAATCACCCGTCTATTATTGTTTGGGGAGCTGGAATTAATCATCGCGGTACAGTTCCTCTTATGCAAACCGTTGCCAAAGAGGAAGATCCATTTAGATTAACAGCATCCGCATCAAGCCCTTGGAGTGGGATGAAAAATCAAGGCGTTTCGGATGTTCATGCTACCATGGATTACAGAAGGACTGAATTTCCTGAAAGTGCGTTTAATATGCTTATGGAGCATGGGAGTTCTCCAGACGCTGAGGTCAATCAGTTTCATATTTCAAGGTATAAAGCACATAAAAAAAACATTGCGGCAATTACTTGGTTAGGTGCTGATTATAATCACCTACAACCCGATGTAGATGATGAGCAATGGAAACGGGACTTTATGACAAGTTATGCTGTTTTATCGGCCTATAGACTGCCTAAACCCGTATATTATTGGTATCAGTCAGAGCTTGTTGGCACGCCCATTGTTCACATTGCAGATGAGACGGCTTCTAAAGACGGAAAGGTCAGGGTTTTTAGCAACTGCCAAAAAGTATCCCTTTTTCACAATGGTAAATTAATTGCAAAGCAACTACCAAACAATAGCATTGTTAAGCAAAATTTAGACCACCCTTCATTTACATTTTTATACAACTGGACTTCTGGAACTCTGAAAGCAGTGGGGTACAATAATGGCCAAAAAGTGGCTGAATTTGTGAGGACGAAGCAGCAAACCCCTCATAAGATTAAGTTAGATTTTAATATCGATAATCAACCCTTTTTTGCTGGGGGGTCCGACTTAAGGTTGGTGCACGCCTCTATAGTAGATAGCAATGACGAGGTGGTTACCGATGCCAAAAATAAAGTTACATTTTCGGTAAAAGGTGCCGGGGAACTGGTAGATAATGGCACTATTGATGTTAATCCTGCGATCACTTACAATGGTGTAGCATCCATTTATTTAAGAGGCACAGAAACACCTGGAAAAATTTATATAACGGCTAAATCCAACGGATTAAAATCGGCGAATTCATCCATAACAACTGTAATGTATAATACAGATGAAATTGTATCCAATGCCGAACCTATTTACGATTATCCCATTACGAAGGTTGATATCGGGGGCGAAGATCAATTGGTACAATTTGAATGGAAAAATTGGACAGGAAATGACAACGCTGCCGCCTCTTTTGTATTAGCAGACTATGATGCAGAAGTAGCGCTAACGGCATCTGCTCCACTAAAATGGCTTGGGGAAAGGTCTTCAATGGTTGGCGATTTAAGTTATGTAGGAACCGATGGCGTGTATATTGACAATGGCTCATTACAATTGGAATTTAAAGGGTTAGATGCAGGAAGCTATCGACTTGAGTCCATGCATCATTCAAGGAAAGCACCAAAAAAACCTACGAATAAAATAACGGTTAACATTGAAGATGCCATGGGGTATTTTGAGCGAATCTCTGATGATCACATTGTGGATTATTACGATAGTGGAAACACAGGTGAGCGCCCTCCACTCACCATGCACTCTTTGTTACAATCTGATGGGATGAACCCCATAAAGATTACGTTCAAAAACACAAATGACAAAGATAGCTTGTGGCTGAATGGATTTGTTCTAAGACGAATTAAATAGATAAAACCCTAGAATGAAATATCCTAAGCTGATTCTGTTATTGGGTTTTGTAGGCTTTTTTGGCTGCACTTTTCCACAAAATGCTACAGCTCAAAAACCAAATGTAATTTTAATCATCACTGATGATCAAGGATACGGAGATATTGGTGCCCACGGGAACCCACAAATAAAAACACCGTATTTGGACCGGTTGTATAATGAAAGCTATCGTTTTACAAATTTTCATGTGAGCCCAACCTGTGCGCCAACACGGGCAAGCGTAATGACTGGAAGGTACGCCAACAGTACGGGTGTTTGGCACACAGTAGGCGGTTGGTCTTTATTGCGTGAAAATGAAAAAACTTTGGCTGATATGTTCACCCAAGCCGGATATGCTACAGGTGCATTTGGGAAATGGCATTTGGGGGATAACTATCCTTTTAATCCTGAGGATAGGGGATTTCAGCACACAGTAATGCATAAGGCTGGTGGAGTGCAACAAACACCTGACTTTTGGGGGAATACATACTTTGATGATACGTATTACAAGAACGGGAAACCAACGCCATTCAAGGGGTATTGCACCGACGTTTTTTTTAAAGAAGCAATATCATTTATTAAAACATCAAAAGACACTCCCTTTTTCTGCTATATTGCACCCAACGCACCACATGGCCCTTATAACGTTCCGCAATCGTACTACAACATATATAAAGAGGTACCCGAAAGTATTTTGACCGACACACAAAAGCGTTTTTATGGTATGATTACCAATATCGATGACAATATTGGTGTTTTGCGCGAAACTCTGGAAGAACTAAAAATTGCAGATAACACTATACTCATTTTTATGACAGATAATGGCACTGCAGCAGGATATAAAAAATCAAAAGGGAAACCACTAGGTTATAACGCCAACATGAGAGGAACAAAAGGAAGCCAATACGAAGGGGGACACCGCGTGCCTTTCTTTGTTTATTGGAAAAATGGGGCCTTATCTGAACCCAAAGATATTACTACCCTTGCAGCACATATTGACATTTTACCAACGCTTGCCGATCTATGCGGTATTGATTTGCCCAACAACCACTTAAAAATAGATGGGGAAAGTTTGGTGCCATTTTTGAATGGTGATCGTAAATCCGACAGAATACTTATAACAGATTCCCAACGTGCACAAGTTCCAAAAAAGTGGAAACAAACAGCTGTAATGCTACATAATTGGCGTTTAATAGATGGCAAAGAACTATATAACTTAGAGAACGACCCCTCACAAAAAGAGAATATTGCAAAAAAGTATCCCGACAAGATTGCTCAAATGACATCTTTTTACGATGCTTGGTGGGAGCGTATTTCAGTTAATTTTGATAAGGAAATACATATTAAACTCGGCCACCCTAAAGCAAATCCAGTCCATCTAAATGCACACGATATTCATGGAGACGGTCCATTCGCTTGGAACCAAATTTATATCCGAAATGGTGTATATAGCAATGGATACTGGAGTATCGATGTTGTATCCCCCGGGACGTATGAAATTGCATTACGAAGGTATCCTATAG
>CBFICG010000024.1:0-15301 GCA_965661025.1 Flavobacteriaceae bacterium
TATGGCGAAAAGAAGTGAATACTTCCGATTTTACATCAAAATGGTTTAATCCTCCACCTGTAGTACCTATCCATAAGTTTCCACTACTATCGTCAGTGATTTTCCAAACAAGATTACTGCTTATGGCGTTTTTTTGGCTATTGCTTGGTTTATACACCTTGAAGTTATATCCATCATATTTGTTCAACCCATCATGGGTGCCAAACCACATAAATCCTTTTTGGTCTTGAAAAATAGCATTTACATCACTCTGTGATAGTCCTTGATCTGTAGTGATTTGTTTGAAATCGGAAACATTTTGTGACCAACAAAATGAAATGCAAAAAAGGGGTATTAGTAAACTGTGCAAGCAGTTAAAATTCATTGCTTTAGATTGATGAAGTTGTTGTTCAAATATATTTATAATCCTTTTATTTCAACCCAATATTTTAACAAGTGTTTATTTGTGTGCTATTTTATATTAATTTATACCATATGTTGTACCATTTAAATCATCTATGTTAATGTGAAATTTTATGAAACTTGACATTTGTTTAACTACATTTATAACATGAAATATATTGTTTGTCAAAAGCCTGGAACGTTTGAATTGAAAGAAAAAGAACTTCCTCAGCGTAAACCCAATGAAGCCCTACTTAAAATTATTAAAGTTGGTATTTGTGGAACCGACTTGCATGCCTATGGCGGCAACCAAGCATTTTTCACCTATCCCCGAATATTGGGGCATGAGCTGGCTGCTGAAGTCGTTGAGGTTGACAACAATAGCAAAGGCATCGTAAAGGGCGATAAAGTTGTGGTCATGCCTTACTTGAGTTGTGGCAATTGTGTTGCCTGTTCAAATGGTAAGACGAATTGTTGCAGCAACATTGCTGTATTAGGGGTACACACAGACGGTGGGATGCAAAATTATATTTCAGTTCCCACAGATATCTTATTAAAATCCAATACATTGTCGTTTGATGAAATGGCAATAGTTGAGCCTCTGGCAATTGGTGCTCATGCAATACGAAGAGCGGCATTGAATAAAGGCGAAACAATTGCTGTCATTGGTTGTGGTCCTATTGGAATTGGTATCATGAAATTAGCACAAATTCAAGGGGCCAATGTAATTGCCATTGATACCAACCAAAAGCGTTTACACTACGCAAAAAACAGCATTGGAGTGGATCACACTGTTTTGGCAGGGCCTGACACTGAAGAACACATCGCGCAAATTACCAATGGTGCGCTTTGTACCGCTGTTTTTGATGCCTCTGGTAATAAAATTGCATTAGAAACAGGTCCAAATTACATGTCGCACGGTGGAAGGTTTGTCCTTGTAGGATTGTCTAAGGGTGAACTTTCGTATCAGCATCCACAAATTCATGCCAAAGAAACAACCCTTATGTGTAGCAGAAACGCTACCATTGAAGATTTTGAACATGTAATCAAAGTCTTAAATCAATTTCCTACCGATTCATTTATTACCCATAATGTTCATTTTACTGAAATGATTGACTGTTTTGACAGTTTTCTTGATCCCAAAACTGAAGTCATGAAAGCAACAGTAAATTTTAACTAAATCATGAATAAAAATCACATCCATTTAGACCAAAGAGATAACGTGGCTGTTGCTATTTCAAATATTGAAAAAGGAGCAATAGTCACTATAAATTCTGTTGAGATATTGATTGGAGAACACATAAAACAAAAGCACAAGTTTGCCCTTAAAGACTTTGCTATTGGTGATGAGGTTATCATGTATGGTGTTTTGGTTGGAAAAGCGATTCGTAAAATAACCAAAGGCACCTCCATTACCACAGAAAACTTAAAACACGCGTCTTCAGAGTATAGCAATACCAACGAATCGTATGATTGGATTGCACCTGACATAACCAAATTTGAAGGGAAAAAATTTAATGGTTATCACCGAAAAGATGGCCGCGTTGGAACTGCCAACAATTGGCTTGTTATTCCACTAACCTTTTGTGAAAACAGAAACATAGATGTCATTGAAGGGACTCTTTCAGAAAAGTTGGGGTATTATACCAAAAAAGATTACGCATTAGATATAGATGTGCTAATACATAAATTTAAGAATGGTGCTTCTGAAAAAGAAATCTTGGAAACGCCCATCAGTTCCTCAAAAGAAGAATTACGTAAAAACAGATTGTTCCCCAATGTAGATGGGATAAGATTTTTGAAGCACGATGGTGGTTGTGGAGGCACACGCCAAGACGCTGAAACCTTGTGTAAGCTTTTGGCGGGCTATATAAATAATCCAAATGTAGCAGGAGCTACTGTTTTAAGTCTAGGATGTCAAAACGCGCAAATTTCCATGATACAAAATGCCCTAGACAAAATGGGTGTTGCGAAGCCCGTTCATTTTTTAGAACAGCAGCAAAGTAAAAGCGAACGGTCGTTTATTGAAGCGGCTGTTAAGCTAACCTTTATTGGTCTTTCGGAAGCTAATAAAATTGTTCGAAAGCCTGCTCCACTTAGTAAGCTTGTCTTAGGGTTGGAATGTGGCGGATCAGATGGGTTTTCTGGAATTTCTGCAAATCCTGCATTGGGATATGCTTCTGATCTCCTTGTTGCATTAGGCGGAAGTCCTGTGCTATCTGAGTTCCCAGAACTAAACGGAGTGGAACAAGAGCTAATTAACAGGTGTGAAACTACTGCAGATGCAGATAAATTCTGCAATTTAATGCGTAGCTATGCACAGGCCGCAATAGATGTGGGGTCTGGTTTTGAAAACAATCCCTCGCCTGGAAACATTGCGGATGGACTCATTACAGATGCTATGAAATCTGCTGGCGCCGCCAAAAAAGGGGGAACTTCGCCTGTTACTAAGGTATTGGACTACACAGAACAAGTTAAAACCCCTGGCTTACACTTACTTTGTACTCCAGGAAACGATGTGGAGTCTACTACGGGATTGGTTGGTTCTGGTTGTAATGTAGTTGTTTTTACCACAGGATTAGGAACGCCCACCGGAAACCCAATTGCGCCCGTACTAAAAATGTCTAGTAATACCCATTTATTCAACAAAATGAATGACATCATAGACATCAATGCCGGTACTGTAATTACTGGTGAAGACAGCATAGTTTCCATGGGAGAAAAAATACTTGATTACATTATTGAAGTTGCGAGTGGCACTGTTTTTTCAAAAGCAGAAATCAACGGGAATAACGACTTTATCCCCTGGAAAAGAGGGGTTTCGCTATAAATATTTTTAAGAAGTCATGAAAAAATTAAACAGAAATTCTGTCAAAACAACAACGTATTCAAATAAAATTATCCAGTTTGGTGAGGGTAATTTTTTAAGAGCATTTGTAAATTGGATGGTACACCAAATGAACCAACAAGCTGGCTTTGATGCTGGGGTTTCGGTAGTCCAACCTATAGAACACGGTTTGGTTGACATACTCAACCAACAAGATGGCTTATACACAGTAAATCTTAATGGCATAAAAAACGGAACTCCCGTAAATGAGTATGAGGTTGTAGATTGTATTCAGCATGGGATAAACCCATACAGTGACTACGATACATATTTAAAATTGGCCGAAGAACCCAATTTTAGATTTGTTATATCCAATACGACTGAAGCGGGAATTGCATACCATCCTAACGATAAACTTGCAGACACTCCTGCCGTTAGTTTTCCGGCAAAACTAACGGCCTTACTCTACAAAAGATTTCAACATTTTAATGGAGCATCTGACAAAGGATTCATTTTTTTACCGTGCGAGTTAATTGATAAGAATGGCGAAAACTTAAAGCGTATTATACTTCAATATGCAAAGGATTGGAACCTTGGTAATGACTTTTTGCACTGGATTGAAAATGATAATATATTTTGTAACACATTAGTGGACAGAATTGTTTCTGGATATCCAAAAAATAGAATTGATCAAATTACCAAAGACCTTGGATACCAAGATAATCTCGTCGTTGAAGGAGAACAATTTCACTTGTGGGTTATAGAAGGATTGGCGGAAGTTGAACGTGAAATTCCAGCGAAAGCTTGTGGTTTAAATGTAATTTTTACACAAGACCTAAGCCCCTATAGAACTCGAAAAGTCCGTATCCTCAATGGAGCACACACCTCACTTGTTCCTGTAGGCTACCTTTATGGGATTGACAAGGTTCGAGAATCCGTCCAGGATCCTGTTGTTGGAACCTTTATTAAAGAAGCTATAGCAAAAAATATTTGCCCAACATTAGATTTTCCAGCCGATGAATTAACACAATTTTCAAATGATGTTTTGGATCGCTTTCGAAATCCATTTTTAGAGCATCAATTGATAAGTATATCCCTTAATTCGATATCAAAATACAAAACACGGGTGCTTCCATCGGTGATAAAATACATCGACTCAAAGAACGATTTACCAAAGTATCTTTTATTCTCTTTAGCAGCATTAATCGTATTTTACAAAGGAGAACGCAACGGAAGTAGTATTGCGCTTAAGGACGATGAAACTGTTTTAGATTTCTTCCAAAAACAATGGAAAAACAACTCTTATGAAACCGTTGTCAGTGCAACATTATCAAATACATCGTTCTGGGAAGTTGACCTGACTGCTTACAATGGCGTAGTTGAATTTGTTCAGCAAAATGTAAAAGATATTATTACTTTAGGAATGAAAAAAACATTGGAAAATTTTACAACATCGCAACAATGATAATTGATTCACATCAACATTTTTGGCAATATGATTCGGTCAAGCATAGCTGGATTGATGATGAAATGGCAGTAATACGTCGTGATTTTACTCCCTCAGATTTAGCTGCTGTTTTTAAGGAAAATGGAATAGATGGATGCGTAGCTGTACAAGCAGACCAAACAGAAACGGAAACCGCGTTTCTCATTAATTTAGCACATACGTATGATTTTATTAAAGGCATAGTTGGCTGGGTTGATTTAAGAAATGCTGCTATAGAGAGTGTGTTAGAACAATACAGTACCGAAAAAAAAATAAAAGGATTCAGACACGTAGTTCAGGGAGAAGCTGATCATAATTTTGTTTTACGTCCTGCTTTTTTACATGGGATTTCTGTTTTAGAAAAGTTCGATTACACCTATGATATATTAATTTTTCCACACCAATTGGGAGCTGCACTTGAGTTTGTCCGCCGTTTCCCAAATCAAAAATTTGTAATTGACCACCTAGCCAAACCTTATATTAAAGATGGTTTTTTTGATGGGTGGGCAAGCCAAATGAAAGCCATTGCAAAACACGAAAACGTACTTTGTAAGATCTCGGGGATGATTACCGAAGCTGATTATAACGCATGGAATAAAGCACAATTAAAGCCATATATTGACTTGGTCTTTGATGCCTTTGGAACCAATAGGCTTATGTACGGTTCTGACTGGCCTGTTTGTTTGGTAGCAGGAAGCTATAAGCAAGTAAAAGATATCGTGTTGGATTACATTGCTGATTTATCTAGCGAAGAACAAAAAAATATCATGGGGCATAACGCTGTGCAGTTTTACAATTTATAACATTACACTATGGAGTTAGGATTAAAAGGAAAAGTGGTAGTAATAACTGGAGCTGCTGGCATTAAAGGAAGTATTGGTGAGACCATTGTTCAACATTTAGCCAGCGAAGGGGCAATACCTGTTATTGTAGATCGAAATGCAAGAGGTTTTGGATATGCCGAAGACCTACAAAAAAGAGGGATTAATACTATTTTTATTCAAACCGATTTGTCTGACCACAACCAAATTGAGGCGGCAGCAAAAAAAATTGAAGAAACCTATGGTCGAGTAGATGCTTTGATTAATAATGTTGGCGTTAATGATGGTGCGGGTCTAGACGCTTCAATGGACGATTTTATGTATTCGCTAAAACTAAATATGGTAAGCTTTTTTGCCATGACAAAATACTGCCTCCCTATGCTTAAAAAAGCAAAAGGAACCATTTTGAATATTGGCTCTAAAGTAGCTTTAACAGGACAAGGAGGAACGTCAGGGTATGCCGCAGCAAAAGGAGGTGTCCTAGGCTTAACCAGAGAATGGGCAGTAGATTTAATAAAAGAAGGAATACGATCCAATGCCATAATCATAGCTGAAAGCTGGACGCCTGCATACGAAAACTGGATTAAAACGTTACAAAATGGTGAAGAAAAGCTTGCCGCTATTGTGAAAAAAATCCCGCTGGAAAACCGTATGACAACACCTGAAGAAATTGCCCACCAATGTTTATTTACTATATCAGATAGGTCCTCGCATACCACTGGGCAGTTTATTACTATCGATGGAGGCTATGTGCACTTAGACCGATCTTTACTAACAGAATAAACATATGTTGTGTAAAAATGCACATGAGTAGGTTTGTTTTTGTAAAGTTTACATTTACTTGCATTGTAATAACCAATTTTAAACCAAATGAGTAGGTCTTCTAAAATCCCTGTAGTTAGCAAGTCGCTTTTGTTTCCATTTATCATTATTACTTCACTTTTTGCATTGTGGGGAATTGCTAATGATTTAACAAACCCTATGGTATCAGCGTTTAAAAAAGTTATGCCCGAACTGTCTAATATGCAAGCCTCATTAGTACAGTTTGCTTTTTACTTTGGCTATTTTTTTATGGCACTGCCAGCTGCGTTGTTTATACGTAAATACAGTTATAAATCCGGAATTATCTTAGGGCTTTCTTTGTATGCCATTGGGGCGTTTTTGTTTTACCCTGCCGCATCGTTGCAAGAATTTAACTACTTCTTAATTTCGCTTTGGGTAATTACATGTGGATTGGCTTTTTTAGAAACCACCTCAAATCCCTTAATTTTAAATTTGGGCGCCAAAGAAACCGCAACACAACGATTAAATTTAGCTCAAGCATTTAACCCTATTGGATCATTAACCGGAATGGTTATTGCACAGGTTTTTGTTATTGGTGCCTTACAATCGGACGATTACACACAAGAAGCTTACAATGCTTTGACATCAGAACAAATGGCTGCGGTTAGAGAAAATGATTTGAGCATTATTAGTGTTCCCTATATCGCGTTAGGCGTTTTGGTATTGATTATTATGGGAATTATCATTGTAACTAAAATGCCAAAAACGGCCAAAGAAGACAAAATGGGGTTGTCTGAATCCTTTAAAAAACTTTTTTCAAACCAAAATTACAAACATGGTGTTTTGGCACAAGCATTTTATGTAGGTGCACAAATTATGAGTTGGACATTTATTTTTCAATATGTTGACAACCTAAACGATACCTATGGATGGGAACTTACCGCAACCTATTACAATATTGGGGCTATGATTTCATTTCTTGTTGGGCGTTGGATTGGCACAGCCCTGATGCGAAAAATTGATCCATCTAAACTTCTTATGCGATTTGGCATTTTAGGGGCTATTTGTACTACTGGTGCCATCCTACTGCCAGGAATGATGGGACTTTTATCTTTAGTTGCTATTTCCATTTTCATGTCAATAATGTTCCCAACAATCTATGGCATTGCACTTAAAGATATGGGTGAAGAAGCGAAAATAGGATCTGCAGGTCTTGTCATGGCTATTGTAGGGGGTGCGCTTTTGCCTGTTCTTCAAGGTGGTATTTTAGACTGGGGAGGGCCTGGGTTTGCCGATGTAGCGGTACTTGGCTTTATTCCAGAGGTGAAATTTTCATTTATTCTTGTCCTCATTTGCCTTGCTTTTGTAGCGCACTTCGGATACAAATCCTCAAAAACAAAATAACTTATGCTTACCCGGAGATATTGTTTTTCGTGTGACTTAAAAGATGATCCAAAACTTATTGCTGCCTATAAAGAGCATCATGCCCCGGGCAATGCTTGGCCCGAAATCACTAAAAGCATCAAAGATGCTGGAATTGTAGATATGCAAATTTTCCTTACAGGAAATCGAATGTTTATGATTATGGAAGTTGATGATTCTTTTGACCCTGCTAAAAAAGCAAAAATGGATGCCAATAACCCAAAAGTTCAAGAGTGGGAAAAACTCATGTGGAACTATCAACAAGAACTTCCATGGGCAGCACCTAACGAAAAATGGATTGCCCTAGAACAAATTTTTAGTCTTAACAATTAATTCTACTATAATGATTGCAACAGCATATGCTGGTAACAAAACCTTCACTGTAACAAAAAAAGAAAAAGTAAATCCTGGCAAAGGAGAAGTCCGAATCAAGGTCGCCTATGTAGGGGTGTGTGGAACCGATGTTCATATATATCATGGTATGATGGACAAACGTGTGGCAATCCCAGAAACTATTGGTCACGAAATGTCTGGCGAAATTGATGCCATAGGAGATGGAGTAACAGACTTTGCCATTGGGGACAAAGTCGTAGTGCGTCCCCTTGATGATCGAAAAGTAAAACCCTCAGATAAAGGGTTTAATCATATTTGTGAGGAATTAAAGTTTATTGGTATCGATAGCCCTGGGGCTATGCAGCAATACTGGAACGTACCTGCATTTACGCTTCATAGACTTGAAGAAAAAACAGATTTAAAACTTGCAGCATTGGTAGAACCTTTAGCAGTTGCTGTACATGATGTACGCATGAGTGGCTTACAAAAAGGAGAGACCGCTGTAGTCTTAGGGGGTGGCCCCATTGGACTTTTAGTTGCCATGGTTGCAAAATCTAAAGGGGCGCGTGTCATTGTTTCAGAAGTAAATGAAGTGCGAATTCAGAAAGCTAAGGAAATGGGCATTGAAGCTGTAAATCCAACAAAAATTGACTTAGTGAGTCATGTACGTGAAATAACAGATAACAGATTAGCAGATGTTGTGTTTGAAGTGGCTGGTGTACAACCCGCCCTTGATATCATGACCGAAATTGCTGGAATCCGAAGTAGAATTGTAATGGTTGCTATTCATGGTGTTAAGCGCGAAGTGGATTTGTTTAAATTCTTTTGGAGGGAGTTAAAACTCATTGGCGCTAGAGTGTATGAAAAAGAAGATTATGATGACGCTATTGCGCTGGTAAGTGCAAATACGCTGCCTTTTGAACAAATGATTACCGATGTACAGCCATTGAGTAACATTCAAAATGTATTTGAAAATATTGATAAAAACCCTAACGGAATGAAAGTGTTGATGGACTGTCAACGCTAATTAAATGTATAAATGATATGAGTGTATTAAACAATTTTAGTTTAGAAGGAAAAACAGCCCTGGTAACAGGATGTAAGCGCGGTATTGGAAAAGCTATGGCAATTGGACTAGCAGAAGCTGGTGCCAATATTATTGGGGTCTCTGCTTCGCTAGAACTCCAAGGAAGCAACGTTGCAAAAGAAGTAGAAAAAAGAGGAAAAACCTTTAGTGCTTACCAATGTGATTTTGGTAACAGAACTGCTTTACATGAATTTATACAAAGCGTAAAAACCGATCATCCTACCATTGATATTCTAGTCAATAATGCAGGTACCATTCTCAGAACACCTGCTGCAGAACATCCTGATGAGATGTGGGATAAAGTCATTGAGGTAAATCAAAACGCACAATTTATTCTTACCCGAGAAATCGGAAAAGAAATGATTGCACGCGGGAAAGGAAAAATTATTTTTACAGCATCACTCCTCACCTTCCAAGGCGGTATCACTGTTCCAGGATATGCTGCCAGTAAAGGTGCCATCGGGCAATTGACAATGGCTTTTGCCAACGAGTGGGCAGGAAAGGGTGTAAATGTCAATGCAATTGCACCAGGATACATTGCAACAGACAACACTGAAGCCCTTAGAAATAATCCCGAAAGAGCGGCATCCATTTTAGCTCGAATTCCCGCCGGAAGATGGGGAGAACCACAAGACTTTGCAGGGCCTACTGTGTTTTTAGCTTCAGATGCCGCAAACTATATGCACGGCACCATCATGCTTGTTGATGGCGGATGGATGGGGCGTTAATTTAATTTAAAACCAATTGAAATGAAAAATTACAAAATGTATATCGACGGGGATTGGGTAAGTGCAACGTCAAAGGACACTATAAATGTGCTAAATCCATCTAACGAAGAAGTTGTTGGCACCATTCAGCGCGGTGGGGAACACGAAGCAAAACTAGCATTAGAAGCTGCAGAAAAAGCCCAAAAACTTTGGAAAAAAATTCCCGCAAGAAAACGTGCTGATTATCTCTATGCTTTTGCAAACGCCATCAAAGAATCTTCAGATTATTTGGCAGAGCTTTTGGTAAAGGAACAAGGTAAACTTTTAAAAGTTGCCAAAATGGAAGTAGCTGTTACCGCTACTTTTATGGAATATGCCGCAGAAGGGGCAAGACGTATTGAAGGTGATATTTTACCTTCTGACAACCCCAATGAACAAATATGGATTCAAAAAATTCCCAGAGGAGTGGTTGTTGCCATTACCGCATGGAATTTCCCTCTCGCTTTGGCTGGTAGAAAATTAGGACCTGCACTGGTTGCTGGAAATACGGTTGTCTTAAAACCAACTTCAGAAACCCCCTTGGCAACCTTGGAGTTAGGTCATATTGCTACTAAAGTGGGGATTCCAAAAGGCGTTATTAATATTGTTACAGGTCCGGGCAGAGAAATGGGAGATGCATTAGTGTCTAATCCCATCACGAAAATGGTTACGATGACTGGCTCTACCCCTGTCGGGCAAGCCATTGCACGAAAAGCTGCTGAAAACCTTACTCATGTACAGCTAGAATTGGGCGGTAAAGCGCCTTTTATTGTTTTTGAAGATGCAAATATTGACGAAGCTGTAGATGCTGCGCTACATTCGAGATTTGACAACTGCGGACAGGTGTGTACATGCAACGAAAGAATGTATGTGCATGAGCATATTTACGATGTCTTTATGGATAAATTTCTAGCAAAAGTAAAAGCATTAAAAATGGGGAATCCTATGGAAGATGATACTGATATAGGCCCTAAAGTCAATGCTGCAGAAATTGAAAACATGAAACACTTAGTAGAAGTAAGTGTAAAAGAAGGAGCCACTATTGCTACAGGGGGAAACGTCCCTAATAGCAAGCCTTTTGACAAAGGCTACTGGTTTGAGCCAACCATTTTGGTTGACGTCTCTCAAGACATGACGATTGTTCATGAGGAGTCATTCGGACCTATTTTACCCGTGCTGAAGTTTTCTTCTTTTGATCAGGTTATGGCCTATGCCAACGATTGTGAGTTTGGATTAGCAGCGATGGTTTTTACCAATAATATGAACACCATTATGAAATGTAATGATGAGCTAGAATTTGGAGAAATATATGTTAATCGTGGACATGGAGAACAACATCAAGGGTTTCATAACGGCTACAAATTATCTGGATCTGGTGGGGAAGATGGAAAATACGGTTTTGAACAATACTTAGAAAAAAAGACATTTTATGTAAAGCATTCGGTCAATGAATAACGAAAATTACATAAAAAATATTGACGTTTCTCTTTTTGAAGTGCCATTGCCAGAAGTTTTGTCTGATGCAAAACACGGAGATCATTTTCATTTTGAGCTTATAACGGTAACCATTACCCTAGAAGATGGAAGTTCTGGCACAGGATACACCTACACTGGTGGAAAAGGAGGACATGCCATTTTTGCCATGATCAAACACGATTTCAAGGTGCTTATAGGAATGGATGGTAGCAAAGTTGAGTCTATTTATGACTTCTTGGAATGGCATATCCATTATGTTGGACGAGGTGGAATTGCTTCATTTGCGATTTCTGCTGTTGATATCGCGCTTTGGGACATCCGATGCAAACGCGCTGGCTTACCCCTTTGGAAAATGGCAGGGGGAACCTCTAACAGTTGTAAGGCATATTGTGGAGGCATTGATTTAATGTTCCCTCTTGAAAAATTACTTAACAATATTTCGGGCTATCTCAAACGTGGATTTAGTGCCGTTAAAATCAAAATTGGAAGAGAAAATCTTCAAGAAGATTTGGATAGAATTAAAGCTGTTCGAGAACTTATAGGACCAGAAATCACATTTATGGTAGATGCCAATTATTCCATGACGGTTGAAAAAGCACTTGCAGCCATTGAAGGTTTTAAACCCTATAATATCACATGGTTTGAAGAACCCATTATTCCAGATAATTATAAAGGCTACGGCGAAATTGTGGACAAAACTGGATTTCCATTAGCCATGGGCGAAAATTTACACACCCTACATGAATTTGAGTATGCCATGGAACAGGCAAAACTCAGCTACGTACAACCCGATGCGTCAAATTGTGGAGGGGTTACAGGTTGGTTAGCCGCTGCAAAACTTGCCGCAAAACACGATATTCCCGCTTGCTCGCACGGAATGCAAGAATTACACGTAAGTCTAGTTTCTGCTCAACCTAACGCCGGCTGGCTGGAAGTACATAGTTTCCCCATAGATGAATATACCACACGCCCATTGGTTGTAGAAAACCATAGGGCTATTGCTCCTGATGACCCTGGAGTTGGGGTTGTCTTTAATTGGGAAAAATTAAACCCCTATTTAAAAGATCATATAACACTTTAAAATTGCGTACTATGCAAGTAGAAACTTTAGTTTTTGGAACACACAACGAACAAACTGTTCATGCGTTTTTATTAAAAAATGCCAATGGTATGGAGGTTATGGTGACCAATTATGGGGCCACGGTAACACGTATAAAAACACCCAATAAGAATGGGGAAATTGAAAATATTGCTTGTGGTTTTGATCACTTAAGTGGTTATTTTAATGAAGCCTACACATCAAACGCACCTTATTTTGGTGGAACTATCGGACGCTATTGCTCTCAAATTAAAGATGCCAAATTTGAGTTAAACGGTGAATCTTTTGAGCTTGCCAAAAACTGCGGGCCAAACAACTTACACGGCGGTACCATTGGATTTGACAAACGCATTTGGGATGCAACACCTCTTGAAAACGGAGTGAAAATGTCGCTGTACAGTAAGCATCTTGAAGAAGGGTTTCCGGGGAATGTTGCTGTTGAAGTCACATTTACTTTAAACAACAACAACGAGTTGACCATTGATTACAGTGCTGAACCAGACCAAAACACTCCCTTATCAATGACAAATCACACCTATTTTAATTTAGATGCTTTTTCCAATACAGTAGAAAGTCATAAGGCGCAGGTCCATACCGTTACACGACAAGAAATAGACGAAACAGGCGCAGGAACTGGGAAAATAGTTGACATTAATGGGGCTGATGACGACCTCAGCCAAGGAAAAATTATTGGTGATGTTCACCAGGCGATGGGCGACGGATTTGAACATTTTTATGTTTTTGACAATCCTGAATTTGCGCTTCAAGAAGTAGCAAAAATTTCATCTGATCAATCTGGACGATCCTTAACTGTATTTTCAACAGAACCGTGTATGTTGTTGTATACCGGAAAATATACATCGGATGATATTCGCCGTGAAAATGGCGAGCAATATGGCAAATACAAAGGGTTCTGTTGTGAGACGCACCGCTACCAAAATGGCCCAAATATTGAGCAGTCGCCTAAGTCTGTAACCAAAGCTGGAGAAAAATTTAAAAGTAAAACCATCTTTCAACTTGGATGGTAATGATTAATAACTAAAAATTAAACAACATGATAGAAGGAATCATTTTAGCCATCGGAGCAGGATTGATGTTGGGGCTTTATGCCCTACCTGAGAAGTTTACCAAAGACTTCAAATTTGAAAATACATGGGGGCTCTTTTTTATGCTTACTATGTTTTTAGTGCCCATAGTGGCATCCCTAACTTTAATTGACGGGTTTAAGGAAGTATTCGCCGCAGTACCTTCAGATATAATTATGAAAATGGCACTTGCCAGTGTCTTATGGGGTATTGGTGTGATGATGTGGGGAAAAGCCATTAATCACATCGGGCTTTCCTTGGGATTCTCCCTTTTTATTGGCACCGTTATTTTAGTAGGGTCTGTTTTGCCTTTTTTAGTAGAGGGGCTTCCAGAACAGCGTGTGTTTTTGACCGTGCTGGCAGGTATTTTTGTAGTACTTCTTGGTGTGTTATTTAACGGTAGAGCTGGAATACTCAGAGAACAAGACGAATTGAAGGCTGGGGATAAAAAAGCTGAACAAGGCGGTATGGTAAAAGGAATCACCATTGCTGTAGTAGGCGGTTTACTGGCTACTGGGTTTAGCTACGCCAATGCGGTTGGAAGACCTTTTATCCACAAGGCGTCTCAAGCGGCTGGGAACCCTGAATGGGTAACCGCGGTGGGTGTTATGTTTCCCATATTTATCAGTGGTGGTATTGTCATGGCAACTTATTTTGCTTGGCAGCTATCTACCAAAAAGGCATGGGCAGATTTTAAAACGCCAAACTTTGGGAAAAACTTTATCCTGATTTTGATTATGGCAGTTTTCCATTATGCTGCTTCTGCGTTATTTGCTTTTGCTGCATTTAAATTGGGAGAAATTGGAAATACAGTAGGCTATGCTATTTTTAACACCTCATGTGTGGCAACGGCTATTGTAAGTGGAATTGTAACCAACGAATGGGCAAATGCTTCCAGCAAAGCTAAAACCTTTTTGTACGTTAGCTTGGCAAGTATGATTGTTGGGATTATCATTATTGCCTACGGAAATGGAATTGCTTAAACATAATACGATGAAAAAAATACTTTTTTTTAGTTCGATTTTTATTTTTTCAATTTTACTTAATGCGTGTACAATGAATAATACATCAAATGAAAACGTAGATGTCTCTGAAGAAAGACTCGACTTTTTGGGGATTACAAACAAAGATAAATTGAGTGCGGCCTCTAAGCGAGCACTGCAATGGACAGATGAACAATTGTACAATAACGACTGGTACTTTGAACATAAAGTGTATGATCTTAAAGGGGATTTTGCCTACGAAGAAGGCGTCGTTCGGCGTGATCCAAGTGCGATTATCAAACACAATGGAAAATACTACACTTGGTACAGCAGAAGCACCGGCGAAACAGTGGGTTTTGATGGAAACCCAGAAGTAGATAAGGTATTTCCTTGGGACAGATGTGACATTTGGTACGCCACCTCTGAAGACGGCATTACGTGGAAAGAGCAAGGCGTTGCTGTACCGCGTGGTGAAGCGGGTGCATACGACGATAGATCTGTGTTTACCACAGAAATTATGGAACACGAAGGGATGTATTACTTGTGTTATCAGACGGTAAAAAGTCCGTACAACAAACGGGTTAAAAACCAAATTGGATTGGCGTGGTCCAACTCGCCGGATGGCCCATGGACAAAAAGTAAGGAACCCATTCTTAGCCCTGCCGACAATGGGATTTGGAAAGGCGACGACTTGCAAGACCGCCACTCGGTGCTTAAAAAAGGGGATTTTGATAGTCATAAAGTACACGACCCGTGTATTGTGCCTTACAAA
>CBFICG010000025.1:0-15288 GCA_965661025.1 Flavobacteriaceae bacterium
ATTAACTTCTTTCCAGCGTAGTCTGTATGGCGTACCGGCGCTCCTAAATGGTTTACGCCTGAAAATTCAGGCATTTGATTTCCTTCTTGTAGCATTTTTAGTAGTTTTAGCTGTTAAAAATACAAAAATGAATAAAGCTGAAAAGGTTGCTTTTGTAATACATACTCTTGATGAACTTTATCCTACTATTCCCATTCCCTTAGATCACAAAGATCCCTACACCCTACTCATTGCCGTATTGCTCTCTGCACAAAGTACCGATGTTCGCGTAAATCAGATTACACCTTTGCTCTTTGCCCGAGCAGACAACCCAACTGATATGGTGAAATTAAGTGTTGAAGAAATTCGAGAAATCATTAAGCCCGTTGGGCTTTCTCCTATGAAATCAAAAGGGATTCATGGATTGTCAAAAATTTTACTTGAAAAATACCATGGGCAGGTTCCGCAAAGTTTTGAAGCACTTGAAGCACTTCCCGCTGTTGGACATAAAACCGCCAGTGTGGTCATGGCACAGGCTTTTGGTGTTCCTGCATTTCCAGTTGACACCCATATTCACCGACTTATGTATCGCTGGGGTTTTTCAAATGGAAAAAGCGTCACCCAAACGGAACGAGATGCAAAACGGTTGTTTCCAAAAGAAAAATGGAACGATTTGCATCTACAAATCATTTGGTACGGAAGAGAATTTTGCCCTGCTCGAGGTTGGGATATTTCCAACGATATCATAACCCAAACGGTGGGAAGAAAAACTGTTTTACAAAAATACGGCTTCAATTAGCAATAAAATCCAAAGCGGTAACATCTCCCTCAATGGGTTGGTACGCCGATGCAAAATGCATGATGAATTGTAGCGTTTCTTTTTTTGGTGACAGGGCGTTATTTAAAGAAGGTAGTGAGTAAAGTTTATCCATAAATTGTTTTATGGAAAACGTTAATTAGCATAATTTATTGTGTCATCGTCAAATTTCGCTCATCAATCAATTTTCTAAGATTTATCAGCCCATAACGCATTCTTCCAAGGGAGGTATTTATGCTCACATTAGTACGTTCAGCAATTTCTTTAAAACTCATGTCTTGAAACAAGCGCATCCGTAAGACTTCGAGTTGGTTTTCAGGTAATTCTTGCATTAAGGTGTGCAAATCTTCTTTAATTTGAAAATCAATAAGCGCGTCTTCAATATTTTGAGAAGGTTCAGAAACACGATAAAAAACATCTTTTTGTGCGTCATGCGATTCATACCTCGGCATTCGCTGTTTGCGTCTAAAATGATCTACAATTAGGTTGTGTGCAATTCGCATTACCCAGGACAAAAAACGTCCTTCGTCATTGTAAGTTCCCTTTTTTAGCGTTTTAATAACCTTAACAAAGGTCTCTTGAAAAATATCATCTGCTAATTCTCTATCCTTAATTTTAGAATAAATAAAACTGTAAATACGTTGTTTGTACTTGAGCAGAAGCGTCTCGAAGGCTTCATTATTGCCATTCAAATACTGCTCGATTAATATGTTGTCCTGAGGTATAGCCATAGTTTACTCGTTTTGGTTTAAACAAAATTATGTTGAGTAAATATGTAGCTATAGGCAATTTTTATTTAATCAAATATAATAACATACTCAACATAATACAAATAAGCCCACTTTTTAGGATAATATACATTTGAATCAATATCTTTAATGCTTCGATTTGTCGGCGTTGAAAAAAGAAAAATTTATTGAAATAAAAGGGGCTAAAATGCACAACCTCAAAAACGTGGATGTGCAAATTCCCCGAAATAAACTTGTCGTCATAACAGGTGTATCCGGTTCAGGGAAATCAAGTCTGGCCTTTGATACGCTTTACGCCGAAGGCCAACGGCGTTACGTAGAAAGTCTTTCTTCGTATGCAAGGCAGTTTTTAGGTCGATTAAACAAACCTAAAGTAGATCAAATCAATGGCATTGCTCCTGCTATTGCCATAGAGCAAAAAGTGATCAGTAACAATCCGCGTTCAACTGTGGGTACAACCACTGAAATCTACGATTACATAAAACTACTATTTGCGCGTATTGGAAAAACATACTCTCCCCATTCTGGAAATGAAGTCAAAAAAGATGACACCAAAGACGTATTAGCGCACATTAAATCCTTTGAAGAAGGCACAAAACTATTGGTTCTTGCGCCATTAAATATTCCTAAAAACAGAACGCTACAAGGCACCTTAGATGTGTACAAACAGCAAGGGTATGCACGCATTTGGATAAACAACACTATGCAGCGCATAGATGATGCAGCACCAACCCAAAAAGACAAAATTTCTCTTATTGTTGACCGACTTGTCGTAACGCATAATGCTGATTTTTTTCATCGGGTAGCAGAATCCATCGAAACGGCTTTCCACGAAGGAAATGGAACACTACATATACATGTACTGTCAAACAATGCACAACGAGAATTTTCAAACAGATTCGCACTCGATGGCATGACTTTTACGCCACCCAACGAATACATGTTTAGCTTTAACAATCCACTTGGCGCATGCCCAAATTGCGAAGGTTATGGTGATTTGATTGGTATCGACGAACAACTTGTTATTCCAAACACAAACCTATCGGTGTTTGGTGGAGCTATTGCACCATGGAAAGGAGAGCGTTTACAACGCTATAAAAATGCTTTTATTGATAAAGCATATTTGGTTGATTTCCCAGTACATAAACCTTATTTTGAGCTTAATGACAATCAAAAAGATATTCTTTGGAATGGCAATAAACACCTAAAGGGAATCCATGATTTTTTTAGCAAATTGGAAGCTAAGAACTACAAAATTCAAAATCGTGTACTGCTATCAAGATATAGAGGAAGAACGACTTGTCCTACTTGTAAAGGGAAACGGCTCAACGAAGCGGCATCTTATGTACGTGTTGATAATTATAAGCTTTCCGATTTGGTAGACATGCCAATAATTGCCCTTTCCAATACGATGCTTTCGTTAAAATTATCGGAGCATCAACAACATATTGCACGACGACTTTTGGTTGAAATTAACGATAGGCTGCATTTTCTAAATCAGGTTGGCTTAGGGTATTTGACGCTAAACCGACGGGCTAATACACTGTCAGGAGGTGAATCGCAGCGTATAAATCTTGCTACTTCGTTGGGTAGTAGTTTGGTTGGGTCACTGTATATTTTGGATGAACCTAGTATAGGATTGCACCCAAAAGACACCGCAAAACTCATTGAGGTGCTTTATAAACTGCGTGACTTAGGCAACACGGTTATTGTAGTAGAACACGATGATGAGATCATGCACGCGGCAGATGAAATCATTGATTTGGGGCCCGATGCAGGTGTTTTTGGTGGTGAGGTAGTAGCGCAAGGAAGTTTTGAAAAATTGCTACAAGCAAACACATGGACAGGGAAATATCTCTCTGGAAGAGCTGAAATTCCACTTCCTGAAAAACGAGGCAAACACACACAAGAATTACGTATAATTGGAGCAAGAGCACATAACCTCAAGAATATTGATGTGGTATTTCCGCTACATATGCTAACGGTAGTTACCGGCGTTTCAGGAAGTGGAAAAAGTACCCTTGTAAAAGATATTTTATTGCCCGCCGTAAAGAAAGAAAAAGACATTTACGGAGATAAATGCGGTGAATTTACTGCCCTAGAAGGAGATTTGGATGACTTTCAAGACATTCAATATATCAGTCAAAAACCTATTGGACTTTCATCACGTTCAAACCCTGTAACGTATATCAAAGCCTATGACGATATTCGGAAACTCTATGCACAACAAAACGTTTCAAAACAACGCGGATTTCAATCCAAACACTTTTCGTTTAATGTAGATGGCGGACGCTGTCCCAACTGTAAAGGCGAAGGAACGGTAAAAATTGAGATGCAGTTTATGGCAGATGTAGATTTGATTTGTGAAGAATGCAACGGAAAACGATTTAAGAAGGAGGTTTTAGAAGTTACATTTGAAGGAAAATCAATTCATGACTTACTGACCATGAGCATTGACGAAGCCATTGCTTTTTTTCAATTACACAAACAAACCAAAATCGCAGATAAACTTCAGCCTTTACAAGATGTAGGAATGGGATATGTTGCGCTTGGGCAATCTTCCTCTACGCTTTCAGGTGGTGAGGCACAACGTATTAAACTGGCAAGTTTTCTGCTGAAAGGCGTACAAAAAAACAAAACCTTATTCCTTTTTGATGAGCCTACAACGGGGCTTCACATGCACGATATAAACAAACTTGTTGGTTCGTTTAGAGCGCTTATTGTCCGCGGACATTCACTAATTGTCATTGAGCATAACATTGGACTTATTGAACAAGCAGATTTTATTATTGATTTAGGTCCTGAAGGGGGAGCAAATGGTGGAAACATCTTAGCTACTGGAACACCAGAAGAGGTCAATCAAAATAAGAACTCAAGTCTTTATCAATTTTTATTTAAGAAAAAAAATTGATTCGTTTTTGTAGTATTTGATGTAGCGTTGGGGACAATTTTAAGCCAATTATTCCAAAGCCATATACTGTTGTTATAAGTATGGATTTCAATAGAATTTCCCAAATCGGATGCAGATTTAATTGCACAATAGAAATCCCCCAAAACAAAACACCAATCAAAATAAAAGCAATAAGTGTATACTTGTCAAAGGGTTGTAATTTAAAATAAATATACACGTATATCATCCGTAAAAAAGTAAACAAGACCACAAGGAATAGCGTTGTAATTGCAGCGCCATTGATGCCATATTTTGGAATAAATACGATATTTCCTATCACCACAAAAACAGCCATGAATATGGTGAGCAACAGAGAGGTTTGGTATTTTTTTGAGTTAATAAGAATCGTGTTTGCTGCGCCTGAACTCATGGTAACAAGTTTGGCAAACGAAATCATAAGCACCACCCAAATGGCATTGCCGTAGCCCTTGTCTTTCATCAATTCAAAGAGGGATTCAATATTTCCATTAACCAAAAGAAAAAACCATCCTGCTAAAAGCAATAGATTAATTGAACTTTCCTTGTAAAGTTTTGCAAGTTGATGGGTATTATTGAGGTTTATGGCTTTTGCCACCATAGGATTTAAAATCTGAAACAAAGCACGACCAGGAACCTCAATTAAAGTAGCCGTATAAATGGCAACGGAGTAGAATGCAGTTTCACTAATATCCAAATATTGCGATAGCATGGATTTATCAATATCAATAATCAAACTACTTGCCGAAGCGGCCAATATCAAATACAAGCTGTAGCGGAGAAGTTCATTGATATTTTTAGGTTTTTGCCACGTAAACTTTGGAGGTTGAATCCGGAATGCAATACTTATCATCAAAATCAAACGCAAATAATACAGCCCTACAAGAAGAACAAAAAATAGATCTAAGTCAATTGCATTTGCGGCATAAAGGAGTAATAAAATTAAAATGCTCGCCCGTGGGTAAATTTCTTTTAGTGTATTGCCCAAAACTGATTTAAAATGCACCCGTGCCCAAGAATAAAAGACTTCAAAATAGGCAGTTGCAAAGGCAACAGCAAAAATAACCCAAGTATATCGGGCAATAATGGGGTTTTCCACCGAAAGTAAAGCAGACACAGCATCGTGAAAAAAGACAGCTACAAAACCCAAAGGAAATACAACAATTAGGGGTAAGAGCACTACATAGGACAAAAACCCTTGCTTTTCGTCTTCAGCATAACTGCTGTGAAATTTGATAATTGTTTGTGCAATACCAAAACCAATTAAAGGCATTAACAAATTAGAAACCGACAATAAAAAAACCACTAATCCTTGCTTTTCAGCACCAAAAAAATACGGATAGAGCACAAGTGTATTTACGGCACCAACACCAAAACCAAGCATAATGCTAACTAGGTTTTTTGACGATTGTGATGTTACCATACTCATGCGCTTTCCACTATTAAGTTAAGGTATTTTTTTGCAATCACTTCGCGTTGGTATTGGTCAATGCGTTTACTTTTAAAAGGGATATCAGCCTTAGTAAACCAATCAAACAAGGTTGATTTTATTTGTGGATAATTATCAAATGAACTGTAAACACCCAACTGGTGAGCCTCAAATAAGGCTTCCATATCACCTGGTTTTGGTCCAATTCCTAAAATAGGACGATTAGCAGCCATGTACTCAAATAGTTTACCATGGATAATGTTATGCGTATTTGGCATATCAATTCCCAACAATAGTAAGGCTTTTGCGCTTGGCAAAAACTTGTCTAATTCTGATTTGGGCTGATATCCTAAAAATTTAACCCATTTGTCAATCCCGAGGGTTTTTACTTCAAGCTTCACCACATCTGCAACTTTCCCATAGATTTCGAGTGAGAATTGTGCTGCAAAAATCTCATTTTCTTGAACCAACTCTAAAATAGCCCGCCATAGATTACTTGGGTTTTGCTGAGCTTTTAAACTTCCTGCATAAACTAATGTATTAGATGTTTCCCTTGACTTGGGGAGTAGTGCTTCGTAGCCATTAGTTAGTACATGAGTGTTTTTATTGATGGGTAAAAATTCTGCTGCTAAAGAATGTGCCGTTACCACTACCCTATTTGCAGTTTTCAAAACACGATGTTGTAGGCGTTTGTGCTTATGTTTTACTGCTTTTGTCATGGGCAAACTTTCATTTTGAAAAAAACCTACCCAAGGGTCGCGAAAATCTGCAATCCAAGGAATGTTATTTTTTTCTTTTATACGGAGTCCTGCTACATGTAAGGAGTGTGGTGGCCCAGATGTAATGAGTAGATCAAACGTTGTGTTCGCGTGTTTTTTTAAAAACGTTTTGGCAACTTCTTTTGCCCAAAACACACGAGCATCAGGAACAAAAAAGTTAGCACGGACATAACGCATAAATGTACTTTTAACCCCATTACTCAAACCTATATTTTCTCCTATTGCCTTTTTACTGTATCGAAGTGGTTCCCATCCCTCAACGTAAATAACCTCAATATTTTCATTGATTTTATCAGACAATGAAAAATCTGTTTCAGCAATACGAGGTGCTGTTGGAGTAAATACCGTAACCTTTATCCCGTTCTTGGAAAGATAATTGGCCAAAAACAACCACCGCTGCACACCAGAACCACCTGTTGGCGGCCAATAATACACAATCAACGCAATGTGTTTTGGTTTAGTCAAGTATTTTAGATTTGCGTATAAACAGTCCAATGGCGGATAAAAAAATCACCCACCCAGAAATCATAAAAAGTGTCCCCTGTCTAACAACGTTTGGCTTAAACTTAAAAATCAATTCATGTGTCCCAGGTGGAACAAGCACAGCGCGTAATAGGTAATTCACCTTGTGATAATCAATTGGTGAGCCATCTAGGTAAGCTTGCCATCCGTTTGGATAGTGCATTTCAGAAAATACCGCAAGTCGCTCATGTTGAACCTTTACATTGTATTTCAGTAGGTTATTCCGCTGCGTTGTTAGCATTATTGTATCAGATACAGAAAAATCAAACACGCTACTTTCCAATTCTTGTGAAATTGCCTGATTTTTAGGGTCAATTTGAGCTAATTTGATCATTTCTTCGTTTGCAGAATCTACTGAAATAACTTCGTTTACCAACCAAGCGGGGCCTAAAGCAGAGGATCGAAGCGTGTAACCATTTTCAAGGCCATTATCCAAAATATATTTGACGTTTAACATATCCAATACAACACTGTCTTCTTGCTGTAAATAAAAATCGTATACTTCTTGCAAAGCAGCAGGCTTTGCGCCATGATATCCCCCAATAGCACGATGGAAATAAGACGTTCGAGCATTTGCTGTACCCAATCTGGGTTCAAAAACCCGATAGCGTAATGTGTCTTTTATAATTGCTTTGTCTTGTGGCGTAGGAACAAATGCCTGTTTATGACGATACGAAGAAACAAACTGGTCTTCTTCAAAATAGCTGCGATTTTGTTTCCACAAGTCGACAAGCGCTAATAACGTAATAAGCAGCACAAAAACAGTTGAAGAAACTTTCTTTTTCCAAAATAGCATTAAACAAACAACAACCAAACAAACCAAAAGGATTAACTGCCAAATATTATTTACCAACAACGCTACGCGGGCTTTTTTAAGGGGATTCATCACCTCTGGATATTGTGCAAATGGTTCATAGACTGATGTAAACGAAAAGAAGCCTTTTGACCCTGCAGTTAAAAACAGCACCAACACCAAAAAAAATGAGATGACATAAAAGCATTTTAGTACTTTTTGGCGCACTATGACTTGGTCTTTTATTAAAAACTGCAACCCAATCATGGTAGCATAAGGGACACAAAGCATAATCATTATCTGTGCTGAGCTCACCGCCCGAAACTTATCATATAAAGGCAAATAATCAATGAAAAATTGGGTAAACTGTGGTAAATTTTTACCCCAGGAGAACGCCAATGAAACCCCAACAATCACAAGTATAACTAATCGAGTATTTCGAGAAGCTGAAAGGACTCCAAGTAACGCAAAAAACAGCACTACAACACCCAAATAAACGGGTGCCGCAACAATTGGCTGATCGCCCCAATACGGTCTGGCATACCTAAAAATAGTGTTTGCTGTTTCGGCATCTAGCGATCGTAGAAACTGTACAAAATCACTATTCATTGGGAAACTTGCACTTGAACTACCTCCCATAATATTGGGAACAAAAAACGTTAGGGTTTCTAAGACTCCGTAGCTATACTCTGTAATGTATTCAAAAGATAATCCCGCTGTAGACTCCTTTGGTGTTCCGTCGGGATTTAGTGTAAGCTCACTGGCACTTCGTGTGCTAAATTTAGTGTATTCTAAGGTAGCCAAAACCCCTTGCGCATTAAGTAAAAGTGCGATAGCACCCGCCAAAATCATTTTTCCAATAGGCTTAAATAGTAAGCGAATTCCTTCGTTACGCCACGTCCATATACTCCATAACAATACCCAAAGCGCTACCCTTCTCAGTGTGTAGTAGGTCATCTGGAGGTGATTGGCATGAAGTTGCAACGCCAAACCAAGCGTAAACCAAATAAATCCACGTTTATTTTTATCTATTAACAGCTGAAATAACCCTAAAAAGATTAATGGTGCATATGCTAAAGCCATCGCTTTAGTGTTATGACCAACCATCAAAATTATAATGTAATAGGATGAAAACCCATAAGCTAGTGACCCTAAAACAGATATCGAAATGGGAAATCGCCTGCTTTGCGCAAAGAGATAAAAGAAAAACAAATACAAAAAAAGCATATCTGCTGGGCGGGGTAAAAAGCGCAAGGCGGCATCGATGTATCGCAACACATCAAAAGGATAGCGTGGCGTAATTTGATATGTGGGCATTCCCATAAAGGCGTTGTCAATCCAGTACGGTTCTTCGTCAAAAGCAGCACGGTGCTCAAGCACTTGTCGTTGCATCCCTTTAAACTGCACAATATCTGATTGCACAAGAGCTTTTCCAGACAATAATGGGTAGAAATACGCCACTGAAATTGCAGCAAAAAAAAGCATCACCAAAACGTGAGGCAGCAAAAAACGCAGCTTAAAATGTTGCATCATCTTCCAAAAATACAACACTATCTGCAACCAGCAGAATTTATAATTGATGTATATTTGAATATGCACGAGTCATTTCGACATATTTTGGGTGCACTGCTTAGCATATTTATGCTATGTGTTACCAAAGCACAATACACAGAGGTTATAAATAGCAATCGTCCCAGTCAATCCATGGGGGCTTTTAGCGTGGGAAAAAATGTATACCAATGGGAACAAGGGATAATGTTTCGCCAGGGCGATTTCAATTCATTCTACAACGCCTCTTTTGCTGGTTTAGGCACACGGACGCAGCTTCGTGTAGGGTTGTTTAAAGAACAATTGGAACTTGTTGGAACCCTAGATTATCAACTTGACGAACTTAACTACCAATATTCTTTAGGAAAAATAACGAGCAATCGAAAAGGACTTCGTGACCTATCAGCAGGAATAAAATATTTAATCTATGATCCCTTTCGCAATACTGAAAAATACAAGCCAAATTTATACAGCTATCATGCAAATAATCGCGTGCGATGGCGTGATTTGATTCCTGCTGTTTCGATTTATGCTGCTGCCCAGTTCGCTACTGGAGGCATATATCCTTATCAAGAACCCTTTTTACCATTGTTTGATTTCAAGTACCGCCCCATTCTAGAACCTATCGTTTCGGCGAGCGGGATGCTCATTTTACAACAGCACTTAAAACCTGGTTTGGTGCTGGTGCATAACATTGGCATGCGCTATATTACCGCCGAGATTCAACAAAAAAAACTCATTGGTACATTAACATACAGTACACGTGAAAAATTATCGTTTTTTGGAGAATACCATATACATGATAGTCCGCTTTATCGAGATGTAATCCTTGGTGTAGGTGCAGCTTATTTACTATCCGACGATCTTCAACTGGATATGGCTTTACAACAAAGTGTAAAAACATCCCCAAAACTACTTAGCACAGGTATTGGCATTTCATATAGAATGGACAGGCATAACAAATGGGTTGGACCACCCCAAGACCTAAAAGAACTAAAGCAAGCTAGAAAAGACCGGAAGGCCGATAAGCGTAATAACAAAACTACCCGAAAAGCCGATAAACGCATAAACAAAGGATTGCGTAAATTGGACAGGAAACAAAAAAAGATAGATCGAAAATTAAAAAAATTGCGATGATTAAAATTGTTGAGGTTAAAAACAGACGACAATACCGTGAATTTTTTCGGTTTCCATTTGTGTTATATGACAATTGCCCACAATGGGTTCCACCAATTACAAAAGAAGAGGAAGCAATTTTTGATCCCAAAAAAAACAAGGTTTTCAACCACGCTATGGCGCGATTATTTTTAGCTACTAAAGACGGGAAAACAGTTGGCCGAATAGCTGCCATGATTAATTGGATAGAAGTTGAAGAACTCCAAAAAACCAAAGTGCGTTTTGGGTGGTACGACAGTATCGATGATATTGAAGTTAGCAAAAAACTCATTGAGGCAGTTGAGGGCGTTGCTATTGCAGAGGGTATGACATATATCGAAGGCCCAATGGGCTTTTCCAATATGGATAAAGCAGGACTTTTAGTCAATGGGTATGAACACATGAATACCATGATTACATGGTATCATTACCCCTATCAAAAAGAACATTTAAAACAGCTTGGATTGGTAAAGCAAAGCGAGTGGATTGAATTTAAAATTGATATTTATGACGCACAAGATGCGCCTGAAAAGGTGAAAAAATTTGCACACGTGATAAAAGAGCGATACAATTTAAGAACACTCGAGTTCAAATCCATTAAAGACATTGAACCACGCATTGATGAAATGTTTAGTCTGCTTAATCAAACGTATAATAAATTACAGTCTTTTGTTCCCATTCAACAACACCAAATTGAGCACTATAAAACGAAGTATCTCCCCTATGTACACCCTGACTTTATCAAATGTGTAGTGGATGAAAAGGACCAAATGATTGGGTTTACCATCACTATGCCTTCGTTTACAACTGCATTAAAAAAAATTAATGGAAAAATGTTCCCCTTTGGACTATACCACTTATGGCGGGCTCAACGCAAAAACAATCGTGCCGCATTTTACCTTATAGGAATCAAAGAGAGTTATCAAAACAAAGGGGTGACAGCGATTATCTTTCAAGAAATCCAAAAAATGTTTAATCGACGTGGAATAACTGCTGTTGAAACCAATCCTGAATTAGAGGAAAATAAAGCGATTCAGGCCTTATGGAAAAATTACAATCATGAGTTACACAAGCGTCGTCGTACCTATCGTAAAGAAGTAAGCATTTGAACATTAACGATACCATTGTAGCCTTATCCACCGCACCGGGTGCTGCTGCCGTTGCTATAATACGCCTTAGTGGCGATAATGCCATTGCGATTGCCGAAAAATGCTTCCGCTCACGTTTTAACAAAAAACTTAGCAAGCAACATACACACAGCGTACTTTTAGGTGATTTTTATCAAAAGGACACACTTTTAGATGAAGTTTTGGTTTCCGTATTTAAAAACCCAAATTCGTATACTGGCGAAGATGTAATAGAGATTTCATGTCATGGCTCTGTATATATCCAAAAACAGCTGTTGCAAACCCTGCAAGATTTGGGTGCACGACTTGCCGAGCCGGGAGAGTTCACATTGCGTGCATTTTTGAATAAAAAAATGGATTTAGCACAAGCAGAAGCCGTTGCTGATCTAATTGCTTCGGAAAGTGAGGCCGCGCATCACATTGCAGTTCAACACCTCAGAGGAGGTATCAGTGACAGTCTTGGGCAGCTTAGAACACGATTAGTAGAGTTTGCTTCGCTAATAGCATTGGAACTCGATTTTAGCGAAGAAGACGTTGCATTTGCTGATCGTGAACAACTCATGAAACTTGTTTCCGAAATTAAAAATACGTTGAAAAATTTATTGGACTCATTTGCTTCTGGAAATGCCATCAAAAATGGTATACCAGTAGCACTTGTGGGAAAACCCAATGCGGGCAAATCATCGTTATTAAACGCATTACTGGATGAGGAAAAGGCATTGGTTTCTGATATTGCCGGTACTACTCGCGATAGTATAGAAGATACCCTCACCATTGGCGGTATTCAATACCGCTTTATAGACACCGCTGGACTACGCCAAACAAGCGATATTATTGAAGCTATGGGAGTGCAGCGAACGCAAGAAAAAATTGACAAAGCAAAAATTGTATTATATGTTGTTGATCCGCAAACCCAATCGGCTTCAGAAACCGTAGATGCGTTAAAAAGTATGTTTAGAAAAGATACTACCCTATTGCTTGTCATCAATAAAAAAGACCTTCTTGACGATGCCTTTATTCAGAGCTATACCCAAGCATTAACGGATTTAGAAGTGGAAAAGCTACTATTTACCACACTTTTAATCAGCACCCAAAACAAAGAAGATATTGACCGGCTAAAAACGCATTTTAGCGGGCAACTTCAATGGAATACTGGCAGTACACTCATAAGTAATCAACGGCATTGGGCTGCCTTGCAAACGGCCATAGCAAGTGTACAAGAGATAATCACTGGGATTGAAGAAAACCGCAGCAGCGATTTATTGGCCATTGACGTACGGCAAACGCTATATGAGTTAGGGATTATAACTGGTGAAGTCACCACAGACGATATTTTAGGTAACATTTTTGCTAATTTCTGTATTGGGAAATAGTTGCTTTAAGGGTTGATTTTTACCAAAACCCTACTTTTGTTTTAAGTAGTTTTAAATTATGTTAAAGAACTTTTTGATATTTATTTTTCCCATATGTGTGGTTTTTGCTCAAGAGCAAAAGCCAAACATCATTATTATCAATTGTGATGATCTAGGCTATGGAGATTTATCAAGTTTAGGTGCAACAGGATATCAAACACCAGCAATAGATCAAATGGCTCGTCAAGGGATGTTATTTACCGATTTTTCCGTTACAAACCCAGTATGTACACCATCTCGTGCAGGATTACTCACAGGACGATACCCTCAACGTTGGGGATATAAAAAGGGTGTGTTTTTTCCTAATAATAAAAATGGACTTCCCCCAAGTGAACTTACCATTGCAGAAATATTGAAAAATGAGGGATACGCAACAGCCATTATAGGAAAATGGCATTTAGGGCACAAACCCAAATACCTGCCAACCAAGCAAGGCTTTGATTATTATTTTGGAATACCATACAGTAACGACATGTACCACGACGGGGACATGCCATTGGCAAAAAATGCAAAAATATTAGAGGGTTATACCATAAAGGATTACAAATCCTTGAGTGGTAAAAACTTAACTTATAAAAAAGGAAATGTTTTTAAAAACAAGGTCCCTTTAATGAAAAACGATGAAGTTATAGAATGGCCTGTAGAACAATCGTTACTAACAGAGAGGTATACCAAAGAGTCTTTAAAATTTATTAATACCCATTCCAATAAACCTTTTTTTCTTTATCTGGCGCACACCATGCCACACGTACCCTTATTTGTTTCATCAAAATTTAAGGAAAAAACTCAAAGAGGTCTCTATGGTGATGTTATTGAAGAGATTGATTGGTCTGTACATGAAATTTTAACATTTCTTAGTAAAAAGAAGATGATAAAAAACACTTTAGTAATATTTATGTCAGATAATGGCCCGTGGCTAGTCAAGAAAGAAAATGGTGGATCAGCAGGCTCGCTTCGAGGGGGTAAAATGAGCACATATGAAGGGGGGCTTCGCGTACCGTTTATAGCGTGGTGGCCTGGAAAAATTCCGAAAAACACGATCAACAATAACCACATCACAGCACTTGACATACTGCCTACAGTAGCAAATATAACGGGAGCAAAAATCCCAAAAGAAATAACAATTGATGGAATAAATATTACAAAGCAATTAATGGGAAAAAAAGACAAATCGCCCAATAGACGCTTTTTTATTTCAACTTTTGGGAGTACAAAAGATCAGATGATTCGTATTGATAATTGGAAATATAGAGTATCAACTAACGCAACAAACAAAAAACCCTTAATTGAATTATTTAATTTAAAAGAAGACCCATACGAAAAGATAAATCAAATAAAAGAGCGTCCAAAGAAAGCAAAAAAAATGGCAGAAGTTTTTGAGATGTACATTGAAAAAATTCAATCCGATAATTGAAAACAGCGCAATATTTAGAACTCTACGCTCTATTCTTTGGTTTTTTATTTGGAAAACGCCCTTGGTTGCCCATACCGTCTATATCATGAACATCATAATCATCTACAGTATTGCGGCGTTTTGCATTGTACTGATTGGTAATGATGCTCAGTAAAAAATAGCCGTAAACCACAACAATAGCCAGCCCGATAAAAAACATTACTCTATTTGTCATCTCTTCTGCGTTGTCTGATGGCTATGGCAAAACCGAGTATGGTTATAGGCCAAAGGCCAACATAAATTCCTTCTAATTCATTCCCCGTAAACCACAAATAAACAGAGTATACAAAACTGAAAAAGGCTAATAATATGGGATAATATGTATTTAAAAACCGTTTCACTATTTATTATTTTGCCCTAAATTAAGTTAAATTAAGCTAAGGATTAAATTTTTTCAAAACATTAACACAAGAAAACGTAGCAAATCTGCGTTTTTCTAGTAATTTTACATAACTAAATAAATTTATAATGAATAAAATCCTAGTCTTGTTACTTGCAATTCCCGTATTGCTAACTTCATGTGTATCACAAAAAAAATACAGCGCCTTAGAGTCTAGTCACAAAGAAACTAAAGACTTGCTCAACTCCGCAACCGTAAA
>CBFICG010000026.1:0-15267 GCA_965661025.1 Flavobacteriaceae bacterium
GTAATTTACAAAAGGCGCTACAATGCATTAAACGGAGAGCGGTTGCAGGTTGACATCGCAAATATGCTTTATGATACTTGTGATCAAATCTGCCAAAAAAATCTTGCCAATAAAGACTATAAACAGTTTGAATATGAGTTGATTCGATTGTTTTCATTGACTAGTCCAGTTACCGAAGAAGCATTTGAAAATCAGACGGTTGATCAACTTACAGAAATCGTTTATCAAGCTGCGTTAGCTCACTATCAACATAAAATGGAGGAAAATGCCAAACGCGTTTTCCCTGTTATCAAGGATGTATATCAAAATCCAAATAATACCTTTAAGCGCATTGTCGTGCCTTTTACAGATGGTGTTCGCACTTTGAATGTAGTGAGTGATTTGGAGGATGCCTTTGAAAGTGAGGGTAAAAATTTGATACGTGATTTTGAAAAAAATATCAGCCTTGCTATAATCGATGAATCTTGGAAAGACCATCTTCGAAAAATGGATGAGCTCAAGCAATCAGTACAACTTGCGGTGCATGAACAAAAAGATCCATTGTTGATTTATAAATTTGAATCCTTTGAGCTATTCCAAGGGTTTATGGATAATGTCAATAGAGATATTATTTCATTCTTGTTTAAGGGTGAACTTCCCACAGAAGATCCGAATACAATCCGTGAGGCACGAGCAATACGGCGCAAAGAGATTATTAAAACCTCAAAAGAAGATGTCTTAAATCAAGACCAACAGGCGATGCGTCAAGCAGCGCAACAATCGGGTGGTGGTACAGTTGCAAAAGTCGAAACCGTTGTACGCGAACGTCCAAAAATTGGAAGAAATGTTCGGGTTGATATTCAGCACGTTGTAAGCGGTGAGCGAAAAACCGTAAAGTACAAACAAGCAGAACCGCTTCTTGCCAAAGGCGAATGGGTTATTATTGAAGACCACTAATATGGTTATCTTAGTTGGTCCTGTTTTTCCCTTTCGTGGTGGTATAGCAGATACAAACAATGCTTTTGTAAAAACACTTATTACTCAGGGTGAAGAAGTCGTTGTCTTTTCGTTTTCACTGCTTTACCCAAAGCTATTTTTTCCTGGAAAAACGCAATTTGTCCATACAAAGGCTGCTGATCATTTTACATCACATCAGCAAATCAATATGCTTAATCCAATAAGCTGGTGGAAAACAGCAAAGCTTATCAAAGCATTACAGCCAAAAATAGTCGTGTTTAGATATTGGACGCCCTGGCTTGCGCTTTGTTACCGCACAATAGCAAGTCAATTACACTTTAAAAAAATAGCTTGGATTGACAATGCGCTGCCACACGAAAGAAAAGCAACAGATACTGTCCTTCTGAGATTGTTTTTAAACGGAATAGATGAGGCATTGTGTATGTCCGACATGGTTTATCGTACGTTAAAAACACAAATTAAAAAACCCATTTACACATTTTTTCATCCCATTAACACTGACCTACCTGTGCCAATGAAAAAAAAGGATGCATTACGTGCTTTGGGCTTAGATGATGCATTTGAATATATATTATTTTTTGGATTAATTCGCACGTACAAAGGCTTAGATTTATTGATAAAAAGTTTACCTGAACTTCGTAAAAAAAGACCTCAAGCTCGTGCTTTAATTGTGGGCGAACCGTACGATTCATTGCAAAAATACAGGGAATTGGCATCTGACTTGAACGTGGATGATATGCTCGTGTTTCACGATCGATTTGTACCCACAAATGAAATATCCATGTGGTTTTCAGCTTGTGATTGGGTAGTGCAACCCTATGTATCTGCAACGCAAAGCGGAATAACACCCATGGCTAATTATTATTCAAAACCAACTGTTGTAACCAACGTTGGTGGACTTGCAGAAAACATCCACCCAAAGACAGCAATGGTTAGCGACCCTAATCCAGAAGCACTTTCAAAAGCAATGATAATAGCGTTAGGAAGCACTGAATCCTTTAGTGAAAAAGAAGCTTATGAAGGTTTAAAAGAAGAGAAGAGTTGGCATCGTTTTTGTGAACTGTTTTACACTACATTTATAAAAAAATAAGATATGCGACTTCTTATCATTGGTCTTCAAATGGTAGCTTGTACTTTAGCGCCACCAAAACCAACAAACAATCCCATACCTGTTGCAAAAACTACTTACATAATGCCACAAGAATACAAAGCAGCCTATTTTGCATCGGGATGTTTTTGGTGCGTTGAGGCAGTTTTTGAAAATGTCAAAGGGGTTGTAGAAGCCATTTCGGGCTATGCGGGAGGGACAACCATAAATCCAAAGTACAGACAGGTTGTTACAGGAAATACTGGGCATGCTGAGAGCATCAAAGTAATATATGATCCAAAACAAGTGTCGTTTGAAACGCTTGTGCAGGTGTTTTTTGGCTCGCATGATCCCACTACACTAAATCAACAAGGACCTGACAAAGGAACGCACTACCGCTCCATTGCATTTTATCAATCTGACAAAGAAAAAGAGCTAATTAAAAAAACCATTGAAAAGCTTACAAACGTTAAGCGGTTTAAAAACCCAATAGTTACAGAAGTAAAAAAATTAGATGTGTTTTATCAGGCTGAAGATTATCATCAGGACTTTGAAAAAAACAATCCGTACAACCCGTATATCAGAGCTGTTTCAAAGCCAAGAGTGAGTCAATTTTTGCAGGCATACCCAGAACTTATTAAAGCGGATTTGGAATAAATTTTAAATATATTTTAGCAAATAGCCAACCTGAAAAAGCACCAAAAAGCGCTCCGCTCAATACATCGAGAGGATAATGTACACCGATATAAATTCGGCTATAAGCTACTAAAGTAGCAAATACAAAAAGGAGTTGTATAAGACGAAATCGTTTGGCAAAAAGTACCACAAAAAGGGTGGCAATAGCAAACGAATTGGATGCATGACCCGAACAATAACTGTACAATCCTCCACAGCTCGGTTTTACGCGGCGCATCAATCCCTCTAAAGATGCCTCATGACAAGGTCGTAAGCGTTGAAATCCACTTTTAAAAGCGTTGGTAATTTGATCTGTAAATGTGATAAGAAGTGCAATCGTTAGTAGCAGCCACAATGTGTTTTTCCACCCAATCCATTTGCTAAAATAGGCGGTGAGTAAAATATAAAAAGCTATGGTGAGCTTTTTATCGGTAATAGCTATCCAAAATACATCAAACTGCGTAGCGCCTAAGTTGTTAAGCCACAAAAAAAGTTCCTTATCACAGAGCAGTAAGGTGTCCATTAATCCTTGTAACTTTTAATTTCATTATCATAAAACGCTGTAGCACGCTCAATCCAATGCGCCATTTCTTCTGTAGCCTGTTCTTTATCTTCTTTAGTAAAGGTTTCCCACCACTCCAAATCATCATTGGCAAGATTTAGAATGAAGCGAGGAAAATGGGTGTGCACCACAAACACTAAATCTGGAAAGGCAGCATTGTCAGCAAGTAGAAATTCTGGTAGTGAGTCAGACATGCAATCGAATCAATTTGTTAGATAAATACCTAAAGCGAAGATACAACAACAAAGATGAAACCACGAGCCCTAAACAAAGTCCGATCCATACACCTTGTGCGCCAAAACCTGCTTTGATACTTAAGTACAGCATCACTGGGATTCCTGTTAAACCATAGGCCAAAAAAGTTATCCCCGTGGGAATTTTCACATCTTGCAATCCGCGAAGGCTACCCAAAGCCACTACTTGGGCTCCATCAAAAATTTGGAAAAAAGCAGCAATAAAAAGCAATGAGGACGCTAATTCTGCTACTGCAAAGGTGTCAAGCCCGGTGGAGGCATCCAAATACAGCCAAGGAAACAAACTGTTGCCAAGAATAAATAATACTGCAAAAGCAATATCGAGCAACAGCGTTATAAAAAATACGGATAAAGCGATGCGTTTGAGTTCTCTAAAATCACCTAATCCTTTTTGGTTACCCACTCTAATGGTTGCCGCAACGCTAAGCCCCATGGCTACCATAAAGGTCATGGACGATAAATTAAGTGCAATTTGATTGGCAGCTTGTGCCTCTTTATTTAGAAATCCACAAACCCAAATGGCAAACGTAAAAAAACCTACCTCAAAAAACATTTGTAACGAAGAGGGTAACCCAAGAGTAAGAATTTGTTTTAACGCTTTTTTGTGGTAAGGAACAGTTATGATTCCACGAATGAATATCCTTGTTTTGGGATTTTTATACAGCAAGATAAAAATAAAAAGGAGCATTGTAATTCGAGATGCTAATGTACCCACTGCCGCACCGGTAACACCCCATTTTGGAAATATCCACACCCCAAAAATCAAAAAATAGTTTATGACAACATTTACAACATTTGCCAATAATGTCGCGTACATGGAGTATTTTGTTAGTGACATGCCATCAGAAAATTGTTTAAACGCCTGAAAAATGACAAGTGGAATCAACGAAAATGCAACCCAATTCAAATATGGGAATGCCAATTCAACCACAGATGCTTCTTGACCCATACTAAATAGAAGAGGTTTTGCAACATAAACCGCTAAAAACAACACCACACCTAAAATGGTACACAACCGAAGTCCTTCAATTAACACACTTTGAGATACTGTATGCTGTTTTAAGGCATCGGCCTCCGCAATAAGAGGCGTTATGGCTGTGGAAAACCCAATACCAATAGACATGGCAATAAAAACAAAGCTATTGCCTAAGGATATGGCTGCAAGTTCGGTTGTGCCCAATTGCCCTACCATTACATTATCTATAAATTGCACCATGGTATGCCCTAGCATACCTAACATTACAGGCCATGCAAGGCGCAAATTGGTTTTAAATTTTCTAGTGTATTGATGGAGCACTTTGTAAAATAGCATTTACTGCACAAATGTATTTGGAAGGGGATTTACAAGGCCGTATTTGTCGTATAAATAAATTAAAGAAGTCATTGTAGCTGCACCCAGCTCCAGTTCACGTTTGTTTATGGCATCAAAAGTGTCATTTTCGGCATGATGATAATCAAAGTAACGTTGCGAATCGGGCCTAAGACCCGCCAAAACATTGTATTTGTTTTTTAGGGGCCCAATATCAGCTCCGCTTCCACCCTGTTCAAAATAATGAATTAAATACGGTTTAAATAGTGGTTTCCACGACTCCACCTGCGTAAATTCTTCGTCAGAACAATTAAATGAAAACCCGCGAGGGGTAAACCCTCCAGCATCTGATTCCAAAGCAAAAATGTGTTTTTCGTTATTTACAAACGCGCTATCCGCGTAAGCGTTGCCACCGCGCAAACCATTTTCTTCATTCATAAACAATACAACTCTAATGGTACGCTTTGGGCGATACCCCGATTGCTTAAATAAACGCAGCACCTCCATGGATTGGACTACACCAGCACCGTCATCATGAGCGCCATCGCCCAAATCCCACGAATCCAAATGTCCGCCAACCAAAATAATTTCATCAGGAAAATCACTTCCTGTAATTTCGCCAATCACATTATGCGACCATACGTCGGGGAATGTTTTGCATTGTTGGCGAAAGAGGAATTTTAGTTCTGGTTCAAGTTTTAAGAGATAACTCAATTTCTCTGCGGCATTAGTGCTAATCGCAGCAGCAGGAATCCGTTTTGAAACGTTTTGTTCGCCATAACTCATAGCGCCGGTGTGTGGAAAATCATCTAATCGTAAATTCATAGAACGTATAATAACGCCAACGGCTCCAAATGCACTAGCCTCAAGAGCACCATTATAGCGTTGGTCTACGCATCCCGAGTATGCCTCAAAAGTACTAATTAGATTTGCTTGCATAGGACGGTTAAAAAAAACTATTTTTCCTTCTATATTCTCCCGTCCAAGGGTAGCCAAATCTTCTATCCCTTGAACTTCAACCACAGAAGCTTTCAGGCCGACAGAAGGCGTGGCAACAGATCCGCCAAGTGCCGTTATAGGAACATTGAAGGTAATGCCAGGAGCTGTTTCAATGAGCGCAAATTCTTTTGGACCACGCACCCATTTTGGTACTTTTACAGGTTGTAAGTACACACGATCAAGTCCTAGTGAATCAAGTGCTGATTTTGTCCATGCCACTGCACGTTCAGCACCCAAAGACCCAGACAAACGACTGCCTATGCGGTTTGATAAATAATCTAACCATTCATAGGATTGACCATTAAGTAATGACAAATCATAGAATTGTTTAATTTGATTTTTATCCTCGGTGTATGATTGTGCACTAAGTAAGGTGCAGCAGAAAAAAGCAAAAAATAATCGAGTCATAAAATCGTTTTTGATTGTGTGTATAAATTAACATCTTGGGCAGAAATTCGATCTTCACCCAAAATATGCAAACGCTCAATAACATTGCGTAATTGTCTGATGTTTCCAGTCCAATCAATATTACATAAGGCCTTTAACGCATCGTCAGTGAGTTCTTTTTGAGGACTTAATGTCGCCAAAAAATGTGTTACCAAAAGCGGAATGTCCTCTTTTCTGTCGTTGAGTGGTGGCACGTATAATTCAATAACTGCAAGGCGATGATATAAATCTTCACGAAAACGATTGTTTTTAATTTCTTGGATGATGTTTTTATTTGTTGCAGCAACCACACGTACATCAACCGAAATAGATTTATCACTACCCACCCGTTGAATTTTATGCTCTTCCAACGCACGCAGTACTTTAGCTTGTGCAGCCAAACTCATGTCTCCAATTTCGTCTAAAAAAAGCGTACCCCCGTGGGCTTGCTCAAAAGTGCCCTTTCGGTCTTTATGTGCAGAAGTAAACGCACCCTTCATATGTCCAAAAAGCTCACTTTCTATAAGCTCTGTTGGAATGGCTGCGCAGTTTACCTCAACAAAAGGAGCATCGGCACGATTGCTATTGCGATGTAAAGCTCTAGCAACCAACTCTTTCCCACTACCGTTTGGCCCTTGAATGAGAACACGAGCCATGGTGGGGGCTACTTTATCTATGGTTCGATGAATAGTTTTGATGGCTTTAGATTCACCAACCATGACATGCTTTTTTGGTGTCCGCTTCGCTGATTTTTTGGTCGGAGTTACTGACACACTTAACGCAGCACGTACGGTTTGCAATAAGTGATTTAAGTCTGGTGGTTTGGCAATGTAATCGTAGGCTCCTATGCGCATGGCTTGTACTGCTGTTTGCAAGTCCCCATGACCGGAAATCATAACAACAGGAGTTTCGGGTGAGCACTCTTGAACATAATTCAACACGTCAATGCCATCCTTTTTGGGCATTTTGATGTCGCATAAAATAAGATCAAATTTTGATTTTGAAATCGCTGAAATCGCTTGAGCGCCATCTTCAGCTTCGCTGATAATTAGTGTGTTGTCTTCGTCTACTAAGACTCTTTTTAACACACGACGAATGTTTGCTTCGTCTTCTACAATTAAAATATGTGCCATTTAATTCACATTATGGATAACACGCTGTGGAAACGGTATGACGATGTTGTGCTCACGAAGGGTTTTTTCAATAGCATATCGTATATCACTTTTCACCAATTCAGTTTTAAAGCCATCTCTAATCGTAAATACCAATTCAAAATCTAGACTGCTATCGTTAAATTTTTTAAATAAAAGTAACGGTGGAGGGGTTTTAAGTACTTCTTTGTGGTGAAGCGCAAGTTCAACAAGTAATGATTTGAGATGGTCCAAATTAGTTCCGTAGGCTACACCAACTGCAACCGATTCACGGGTTTGCTTTTCGTTTTCAGTCCAATTAAACAATGTATTGGTCAAATACATATGATTGGGGATAATAAGTACTTTGTTGTCTGGGGTAACGGCGCGGGTAGTACGCAGCGTGATGTTTTCAACCCGACCAACTTTACCGTCTAACTCTATAATATCACCCACATGGACTGTTTGATCAACCAGAATAAAGATACCTGAAATGATATCTTGAAAAAAGGTCTGTAAAGCAAAACCAACACCTACTAAAAGGGCTGCAGAAGCGGCTAATAGTGCTGTTAAATTTACACCTGCATTTTGCAACATCAACAACACCAATACGGAGTATAATGAGTAATTAAAGAATGAAAAAACAGGCTTAAACTTTCCTTTTCGCTCAAAAGACAACTTTCGGGTTAAAACATTTCGCACAAAGCGCAATACAAAGGATAGGGTAAGAATGATTAGAATCCAAACCAAAAAGGAGCCGACACTCATTTCAGCGTCGCCCATACCGATATTATACTGAAAAATTGATTTAATTTTTTCCATACCTCGAATATAGAAAAAAATAGAGCTTAAAAAGAAAACCCACCCTCAAAAAGAGGATGGGAAAAAATTGCTATGAAAAAGAAAAATAACTATAGATAAATCTATCGTTGAGTCAAATATATAAACTTTATCCTTACAAACGATATAAAATCATGAAAACATGTCTTTTACTTTGTCAAAAAATGATTTGTGCGTTGATTTTGGGCTTGGTTTGAAGTTTTCATGTGCGTGGTGTTGCTCAAAAAATTGCTTTTGCTCTTTTGTGAGTTGCTCAGGAGTCCATACACTGACATGGACAAGCAAATCTCCAGTACCATAATTACTCAAACTTGGCACACCTTTCCCCTTCAGCCGTAAAATTTTTCCCGATTGAATCCCAGCGTCTAATTTTATACGTACCGAGCCACTAACTGTTTCTATTTCCTTGTATGTACCTAAAACAGCTTCGGATATAGATATATACAAGTCCAAATGTAGGTTATTCCCTTCACGCTTTAAGTGAGGGTGTTCTTTAACAGATATCTGAACAATCAAATCTCCGGAAAGGCCTTGTCCAGGGGCTTCATTTCCTTTACCGGAAACTTTGAGTTGCATACCATCCTCTACCCCCGCAGGAATTTTAATCGAAACCGTTTCTTCTTGTGCAATCATACCGTAGGCATCTGACCCCGAGGGACGATGACGCAAGGTTTGCCCAGCACCATTACAAGCACTACAGGTAGTTGCGGATTGCATTCTACCTAAGATCGTATTGGTGATACGCATGGTTTGCCCAGAACCTCCACATGTTTTACAGGAAGCGTAGCTCACACCCGGTGCCTGCTTTTTGCGTTTTACCTTGATTTTTTTATCCACACCCAGCACCATCTCTTCAAGAGAAAGTGTAACACGAACACGCAAATTTGTTCCTTTTGTCCTGCGTTGACCTCCGCCAAAACCACCGAAACCGCCACCAAAGGCACTGCCGAAAATATCTCCAAACTGGCTAAAGATATCGTCCATGTTCATACCGCCGCCACCAAAACCTTGATTACCTTCAAATGCAGCATGACCAAAACGATCGTATTGATCACGTTTTTGCTCATCTCCCAGAACCTCATACGCTTCGGCAGCTTGCTTAAATTTTTTCTCTGCCTCTGCATCACCCGGGTTTTTATCTGGATGGTAAGCGATTGCTTTCTTACGGTACGCCTTCTTTATTTCTGTAGCAGAAGCCGATTTATTTACCCCAAGTATGTCGTAGTAATCTTCTTTCATTGTTACTGAGCCACCACAACTTTAGGGTAGCGAATTATTAAATCTCCAAGTTTATAGCCTGCGCCAACCACATCAACAATAGTGCCTTTTGGATGCTCATCTGAGGCAGGAAGTTGTGTAATGGCCTCGTGCAATTCGGCATCGAAAACAGCCTTTGAATCAATTTGCATTTTGGTCAATCCCTGTTGTTTTAGAGAATCTGTTAATTTATTGTAAATAAGACGAATGCCTGCTAATTGAGCATCATTTTCATCCATTTCCGCGAGAGCACGCTCAAAATCATCTAAAATAGGGAGTAAGACGATCATAACTTCTTGTGATGCTGTTTTAAATAAATCAATACGCTCTTTTGCAGTGCGCTTCTTATAGTTTTCAAACTCAGCAAATAAGCGAAGAAATTTGTTTTTTTCGTCTTCCAAAGCAGTTTGAACTTCTGCTAAAGGGTCTTTTTGAGCCTCAGCTTTTACAGTTTGTTCCTCTTGTGTTGCTTCTTCTTTAACTTCTTTTTTACCTTTTTTGGTTGCCATACAATGGTTTATTTAAGCTGGGCAAAAGTACTGCCAAAACATTTAGTATGTCAAAATGGCACTACTTTTTTGTTCGTAAGGGTAGTAAATCATTCAAGGCATCCGTTAGATAGGAAAACTGAAATCTAAAGCCTTGATTTTCTACATGTGCGCTTGAAGCATTAATACTGCCAAATAATACATCTGCCATTTCACCCATGGCTGTTTTAATCACAAACTTTGGAATACCGGGTAACCATTGCGGTACGCGATAAGTATTAGCAATAGATTTAACGAACTCCTTTTGGGTAACTGGATGGGGGGCTACTCCATTATAATTCCCTGGGTTTTCTAAAGTAAAATTAAACAGTTGCACCAAATCTCGAATATGTATCCAAGATTGCCATTGCGCACCATTCCCAAACCAAGCGCCCAACGCTAAAGAAGTGGGAATAGCCAACGGCAGCAACGCACCGCCTTCTTTGGCAAGCACTAAACCAATTCGAATTTTGCTCACATTGGAAACAACCGCACTCGCTTTATTTACCTCGGCTTCCCAATTACGAACCACTTCTGCAGGGAAACCTTGCGCAATATCATTGTGAGTTTCCGTGTATATTTTGCTGTAGCTCGATGGATAAATACCAATTGCAGATGCTGAAATAAAATGAGTGACACGATGCTTTTTTATTGTTTTTAACGTATCAACGAGAAGCCGAGTACCTAAAACCCTACTGTCCATTATGGCTTTTTTAGCTTTTGGTGTCCAGCGTTGCGCAATTTTAGCTCCTGCTAAGCTAATAATAGCATCGACATTGCTTAGCGCATCATTATCTATAATCCCTTTTTCAGGATTCCAATAAAAGGTTTTAATTTCAGAAGAAAAAACAGTTGAATTGACACGAGTAGTAAGCACAGAAATGTGATGACCTCTCTGTTGCAAAATGGGAATAAGTGCTTTTCCCACAAGTCCGCTTGCCCCAGAAATTAAAATTCGCATTCTTTTTTTTGTAAATGTACATCAGATGGTGCGCACACCCAAGATTTTCCTACTTTTGTTCTATGGGACAACACATTCACATCACACCTGCATCAGCATCTTCTATAGATACGGTTGATTTTGATCATTTGGCTTTTGGTTCAACGTTTACGGACCATATGTTTGTTTGTGATTTTAAAGATGGTGCTTGGGGAACACCTGAAATTGTTCCGTATGCACCCATGCAAATTTCTCCAGCCGCCAGTGTATTGCACTACGGGCAAGCCGTTTTTGAAGGAATGAAAGCATTTAAAGACGAAAGAGGCAGTGTTTGGTTGTTCCGTCCCGACCAAAATGCCAAACGAATTAACAAATCTGCAGAGCGACTTGCGATCCCAACATTCCCCGAGCAGATGTTTATTGAAGGAATGAAAAAACTAATTTCTTTAGACAAAGAATGGGTAAAGGCGGGCGTTGGAAAATCGCTTTACGTACGGCCCTTTGTTTTTGCCTCACAAGCGGGTGTTCAAGCATCAGCAGCTAATGAATATCGATTTATGATTATCTGCGCTCCTGTGAATAGTTATTATGGTGGGGATGTTCGCGTTAAAATTGCCGACCACTACAGTCGTGCACCACAAGGTGGAACAGGCTATGCCAAAGCAGCTGGAAACTATGGTGGACAGTTTTACCCAACACAACTTGCTAAAGCAGAAGGCTATCAGCAAATTATTTGGACTGATGCGGCAACGCACGAAAATATTGAAGAAGCGGGAACGATGAACCTCTTTTTTAGAATTGGAGATACGCTTATTACGGCACCTACAAACGATAGTATCCTTGATGGTGTAACGCGAAAAAGTATTTTGGAATTGGCATCCCACTTAGGTATTCCTACAGATGTACGAGCCCTTAAAGTCTCGGAACTCATTGAAGCAAAAAATAATGGGACATTACTTGAGATTTTTGGCAGTGGAACTGCAGTTGTTATTCAGCCAATTAGCGGTTTTGGTTACAAAGGAACTGATTATGACACGCCTCTACCCAAAGATAGCTACGCCCAAAAACTCAAAACTGCCTTGGTTAACATTCAATATAATAAAGCTGAAGATCCCTTTGGGTGGCGTTATAAGGTTTGTGACTAACCCAAAAACTGTTTAAGATTAGGCTTACGATACTGTGGCCCTTTCATCACTTTCCCGTCTTCTCTGTAAATAGGTTTTCCGTCGGCACCAAGTTTGCTCATATTGCTTTGCTGAATTTCATCAAAAACTTCTTCAATTATATGACGCATCCCGTGGGTGAGTATAGTACCACACAATATATATAACATATCGCCAAGGGCGTCTGCCACCTCAACCAAGTCATTTGCATTAGCTGCTTCAAGATACTCAGTGTTCTCTTCTGCCATGAGTTTATGACGTAGGGTATTTATCTCTTCAGAAATATGTGCGGTAGGTATTTTTGCCATACCTACACCGAAAGCGTTGTGAAATGCTGCAACAGCATCTAATTGTTTTTGCATTTTTTTATAGTTTCGCTAAAAATAACGCTATGTTCTCCACGGGTCAATTGATTTTTGCACTTTTTTTTGTTTTCGCCTTCACCATTATTATTATATATAGTTATGCAAAAGACAAACAAAAAAGCAAGGCATACTTTAAAGGTAGCTTTTGGGTACTCATTGGGTTTTTGGTCTTTGTTGGGCTTTTAGTAGGATTAAAGAGCATTGTGTAAATGAGTATTCAATCTTTAGTACTCGTTTTTGTAGGTGGCGGTTTTGGCAGCATGGCGCGATATGGTATTGCTAAACTTTTACATCAAATTTCGATTGATTTCCCTTGGGCGACACTTTGTGCAAATGCTTTAGGTTGTTTTATTATTGGGATGCTTATGGGAGGTTTTTATTCTTCAGGCGCATTAAGCGAACATCAAAAGCTTTTGCTTGTTACCGGATTTTGTGGGGGGCTAACTACTTTCTCCACCTTTACTTTTGAAAATTTCTCTTATATCAAAGGGGGGCACCTACTCCATTTCTTCAGTTATTCCGTTCTAAGCTTTGGATTGTGCCTTGGTTTTGTGCTTTTAGGGCAAATTTTGACAAAATCATTATAAATTTTTCTTCTTTTTTAATAGATTAATTACACACCCCCCTTATTTTTTTAGGGTGTATTAATAATATTTACATTTAAATTATTATTACCCAATAATTTTAGGGGTATAAATATATTAATGTGATAAAAATCATATTACACCCTATGTTTTTAGGGGGTTGACATTAAATTAACAATAATTTAGCCAAATAAATCATTTAACTATGAAAAGAATAGAAGCAATTATCAGAAAAACATCCTTTTCGGATGTAAAAGAAGCCTTATACGAGGCTGGTGTTACCTTTTTTAGTTACTGGGACGTTACTGGAATTGGGAACGAAAAAGAAGGGCATGTATACAGAGGGATCTCTTACAGCACTTCAGAAATTCAACGCAGAAAATTATCTATAGTGGTCAACGACGATTTCGTTCAGTCCGCAATAGATGCCATTTTATCATCGGGTGCCACTGGAAAAGTAGGTGATGGTAAAATATTTATACTTCCTGTAGAAGAAGCTTACAGAATCAGAACAGGCGAAAAAGGAGGAGAAACTTTAAACTAAATAACAATGGAACAAGCATTACTTACAACAAATAACGTATGGATGATGATCTGTACAGCACTCGTATTTTTTATGCACTTAGGTTTTTCTTTTTTAGAGATTGGCTTAACACGTCAGAAGAATACTGTCAATATTTTATTCAAAAATTTCTTTGTAATTACCATGGGTCTATTGGTTTACGCACTTGGCGGATTTAATCTTATGTACCCTGGTTTTGAAGAAGGAGCAACGGGCTTTCTAAAGTTTGCCGGATTCGGTATAGCCCCTCCTGAAAATGGGATGACTGCAGCCTATGCAGATGGAGGTTACACATGGTGGACAGATTTCCTCTTTCAAGGGATGTTTGCTGCCACTGCTGCAACTATAGTTTCAGGAGCTGTTGCTGAGCGTATTAAACTGGGAAGCTTTATGTTATTTTCCGTATTGTACGTAGGCCTTGTCTATCAAATTGTTGGTTCTTGGCAATGGGGTGGCGGCTTTTTAAGCAGCTTAGGCTTTTACGACTTTGCAGGATCTACACTTGTTCATTCTGTTGGTGGATGGGCGGCTCTTGTAGTAATTTATTTCTTGGGGGCGCGTACAGGGAAATACGGAAAAGACGGAAAAGCAAATGCAATTCCGGGACACAACCTTCCTTTAGCTGCTGCGGGTGTGCTTATCCTTTGGTTAGGCTGGTTTGGATTTAACGGAGGTTCTGTACTTTCTGCTGATCCAGAATTAACATCACTCACTCTTGTAACTACTTCTCTAGCTGCTGCTGCGGGTGGTATAGGTGCCGTTTTATTTTCTACTATCCTTTACAAAAATTATGACCTGACCATGTTTATGAATGGTGTTCTTGGTGGTCTAGTGGGAATCACTGCAGGTGCTGACCAAATGAGTCCACTAGATGCTGTTTTTATAGGTATCATTGGTGGTGTTGTAGTCGTATTGGCAATTGCTTTGATGGAAAAATCAAAATTGGACGACCCTGTGGGTGCTGTTGCTGTGCACTTATTTAGCGGTATTTGGGGTACACTCGCCGTTGGGTTGTTCGGTGCTTTAGCTGGGTTTGATCAGTTTATGGTACAGCTTGCATCTGTTGGTATTGTTGGTGCTTTTTGTGTGCTCTCAACGCTACTTATTGTCTTTATAGTAAAAGCTGTAGCAGGGCTACGCGTAGATAAAGAAGAGGAGCTTCGTGGATTAGACATTAGCGAACACGGCATGGATGCTTACGCAGATTTTAGATTAAATCAACATTAAAAACAATTTTCAATTCAAATAACTATTAACTATACAATTATGAAATTTATCACTAAATCATTATTCATTTTAGGTCTTGCAATGGCAATGACTACTACCGCGCAAGAAGCGCCAACATTCAGTGTGTCAGGGTCTGTTGACTCTTATTATAGAAGTAGCGAGTATGCACCCGGTACATCATTTGCCAACCTAAACGGTTTTGCATTAGGAATGGCTAACATTGTGCTTTCTTATGAAGGAGAAAAGTCAGGCTTTGTTGCTGACCTCGTGTACGGACCCAGAGGGGCTGATGCCGTTTTTAATTCAACAGGATCTTCGAGCATTGTTAACCAATTATACGTGTATTACAATGTAAGTGACAGTTTTACACTTACCCTTGGAAACTTCAATACTTTTCTAGGAT
>CBFICG010000027.1:0-14400 GCA_965661025.1 Flavobacteriaceae bacterium
CTATAATCTATCATCTCAGTTTGCCAATTTTAATACCTACGTTGATAATATAAATAGTGGATTTGGCATTTCAATACTAAACCTATTGGAAACTCAAACCAAATTCCGATTTACACAAGCATCATTAAACTATGCATATAGAGTACCGCTTACAGACGATTGGGTTTTTATTCCAAGTTTAAGTTTCGGTTTTGGCAGTAAAGATTTTAGCTTTGATTCATTGCTGTTAGAGGATCAAATAGACATTCCAAACAGCATCATTAATTTACAATCAATTGATCCAATATTCCTCAACACATCCATTAACTTTTTTGACTTTTCTGTCGGAGGACTTATCATGAACGATAGCTTCTGGTTTGGTATCGGTGCACGTCACCTTAACAAACCCAATATATCCTTTGAAAATAATACAAACGAAGCCTTGGAAATTTTTTACAGCCTTCAAGCAGGTTACACCTTTAATCTAAACAACTTATTTTATACATGGGAAGAAGCCCAGATGAAATTTTTAGTCAATTTAATGGGTCAAGGGGCCAACAAAAGATTTGATTTTGGTGCTAAAATGGAACTAGAAAACGGGTTTACAGTAGGAGCAATATTGGCAACGAGTCCTATAAAGTACAACGATCAATCCTACATTCTCAATTCTCTAAACTTAACAACAGGTTTTGTTTGGGATAACATTAAAGTAGGGTATTCATATGACCTTAATTTAAGCGAGCTTATGGGTACAAACGGAGTACATGAAATTACTATTACCTATACGTTTAATTCTATTTTTAACAGTAGTTTTGGATGCTGGAGGTGCAAAAGATAGACTACTTGTAAAACTTTAGTGTACTATTTTTTTTATTCCAAATAACATTTTCAAATTTGTCCATAAAATCAACCCCAAGTTAAGAGTAATTATTATCTAAACTAACCTTAATAATAAACTCTTTGATGACGTAATTTCCAACCTTAAAGTTTTCAATCATAACTAATGAACCGTTAGAAACTCCTCCAACTCCAAATGTTTTAATGGTCAAATCTAAATCTTTAAATTGAACTCCTTCACTTTGAAGTCTTTCAAACATTCGTTTACCTATCGATGTAAGTTGTGCGCCTGAGTCGAAAACCCAACTACCTTTGAAGTCCCCAATATTTAAATCTATAAAATATGTTTTACCATCATTCGCGTCTCCTTCAGTATTTAAAGCAACTTCTGTAGATTCACTATCACCAATTATGTGATTTTTATTGTAATAATTTCTGTCATTCCTAAGCCGCGAAACAACTTCCCCCATTTTATAAGTGCTTATAACAACAAGGTCTGTTTCTTAGGTAGTAGTTTCCGTTCCATTCAATAATGTATCATTAATAAAACTGCCTTCTTTGATTTCAGTATATGTAAATGTTGTAAGAGTGCTTTTTCCTTGGCCATGGAATTTTAAGTTTTTAAATTCTCCTAAATAACTCAAACTAAAATTATTCGCTTTTTTTTGAATACGTGCAATATAAAAAACCCCACCAAATGGTAGGGTTTATTTTTTTACAAAATGCTTAATTGAAATTAAGCAGACTTTACAAAAGGAAGTCCCGTACGCTCGTTTTCTACTACTTTTTTACCAGCAGGCAAATCGCAAGCATTGTCGCGCTGATCTTTAGCGAAGTAATAAATCGTTTGGTTTCTTCCTCCTTTTAATGTAACATCTTTTGTGTGAAGGTAATACGTTTTACCTTTGCTGTTTTGAAATGAGTAAGCCATAATTATATTATTTTTATAAAGTTAATAAAAAAAGTGTACACTTAACCTGATAACCTCATAAAATTGCATTACTTATTCACAAATTCTAAAATGTAATAAAATCAAAGTTTTAAATAAAATATTTCCTTTCGATAATTAGTTTCAAAATACTGTTTATCAGTAAGTTATATATATACGGCTTTATTGATGTTATTGCTACTTATTCGATTCTTTTTGTGAAAAAAAAGCAAATATTTTAAAAAAATTGGATCTTTTAGTGTTGTGATGCTGTCAAATACCGGCTTAGATGCACATTATCTGGGGCAACTACACCATTATTAAGTGCCGCTACAAGCTTTGTAGCAAGATAAGGTGCCCATAATACTCCCCTAGAACCAAGCCCATTCAAACACCAAAGATTATCATAATTTGGATGTTGCCCAATAATTGGTTTCCTGTCAGGAACAGTAGGACGAAATCCTACACCATGATGCAGTATCTCAAAAGGCAAGGGGGTGATTTTTTTAAATTGTGTGATTAACCATGATTTTCCTTCATTAGTTGGAAGGTTGTTATTAAACGCTCGTGTATATGTAGCCCCAACGCGATAATTATCATTCCCAAGTGGCACAACAAAAACACTCCCCTTTAATATGTTTTTTAATGCAAGTCCTTTACATGACACAACCAGCCACTCCCCCTTATTTGATATAATGGACAGAGTAGAAAACCAAGGGTTTTGTTGAACGCTTACGCCTTCAGCAAAAATCACATGATTAATTTTAACACCTTTATAACGTATATCTTTGGCAGAAACATCTAATGCGTTGTAATCAAAAGTCTCCGTAATAAAGCTATTTTGTTGTTCAAGTTCTTTTTGCGCAATGGTAAGCAATCTGTTCGTATCAATCCAGCCTGTATGTTCCACAATTCCAAAACCAAAAGGCGCATTCACGTTTGAATTTGTGTTAGGGAAAACTTTTGGATTCAAATAATGACTTAAATCCGGTTTGTCTGCAGCAACAACCCAGTCGTTTTGTTCAGAAGCTGATGCCAATACACGGTGAATGGGCATTTGATGAACAACCCCTACAGAATTAGATTGTGTATAAAAAGGAATAGAGTGCTCCATGAGTGTCTTGGCGTTCCAAATAGAGCGAAATCTTTTAAGCACTACAGGGTTATAAATCCCAGTTGCTACTCTAGAACTTGAGTTTTTTTGCGCGTCAAAAACAACAAAAGAAATCCCTTGACGCTTCAATGCCTTGGTAAGTGCCCAACCGGCAAGTCCAAACCCTACAATAAGTACATCGCGTTGCATAAAAAAACCCACCGAAGTGGGTTTGGATTTATTAGTTTGCCCAAAGATCTTGTTCAAAGTCTCGAATAACGTTCTTTAAGCGTTCGGACTCAATCAACTGCATAAACGGATCATCTACATATTGATCTACGGCTCTATCATTAAAGACATTGTCAATCGCATAGATACGGGCGGTAAAACGCCTTGATGTTAGCAACTGATCAAAAGTAACTCGGCTGGCATTATTTCTATCGTCAAACACGAGTTGTTTATGTAAAATAGGGCGTAAATCTTTATACCATAGCCAAAACAAATCAACAGGTTCGTCATTACTAAGGTTATTCATGTCTTTGCCTCTTGGCATGATTCCCAATAAGCGATAGCGCATTTCGCCAATACGCTTATCGACATACCAAATACCTTTGATTTTATATGAAACGATATCCATGGATTTTAACGGTACTGGCTCTGGCCCTTCGCGATTTTCAAGCCTTCTTGTATAGGTTTCTTTATCAAACGTTTCGGTAAAGTTTGGATTTGCATCATTATAAATTTTTTCAACTTCACCAGAAAGTAGGGCTTCACGAATAGTACGCCACAACGACTTTCTTTCACTATTATATAGCCCATCTTTTGGGAAAAATAACGGGTGATTAAATTTCTCGGAAAGGTCAATTTCTTCATAGACTATCTTACTCCACATAATATCCTTCTCGTCTACGTGTGGGTACTCAAGATATTTATTCTCACTGAGCGCGTTATTTTGCTCCTCGGAAAGGACTCCAATTTCATCGGGATGATCAGCATTAAGCACATTTATTTGTGCACACATTACACTGTAACCAAATAACACTCCAACCAGTCCAAAATATGTTTTCATCACTTTATAGTTAAGGCAAAGTCCGTTACTTTAACATTATCAATCACTTGATTCTCGGTGCGCACTTGCGCATCAATATTATAAATAAATATAATGTCACCTCTTGACGCATTTTCTAAATAAGAACGGATTACGCGGGAATCTTTAATGCGATTTGAGCTAATTGGAATGGCAGCTCGGCTACCCACTTTGATATTAAAGCTTTTAACGGTAACATTAAGATTATAATCAAAATCTTCTGGAAACTTAGCAGCAATCGTTCCCGCGGGGACGTACTCACGAATGATTTCACCGCTGTTAAATTTACCCAATTTACTGCCAAGGTCTATGGAGCCCAAAGCGGCAGGAAGGGGCTTGATACGAAAATCTTGGCCAGGAGCATTAATGGTTGCGCCGTTAATTTCGCCCGAAACAAAAATACGCATGCTTTTCCCAACTTTATCTCCATCTGGAATAGCCAAAAACTTATTCCCTTTTCGTCTAATCTTACCATTTGTGGCGCGGACACTTAACTTGTTATTTGGTATTCCAGGGATGGAAATCGACAAGTCGTTTGGCAATCCACGATATACTACTTTCATTTGGTCTGCAGAGATTACTGCATCATTAGGTTTGTCAATTACCGAAATTACTTGCGCTACATCAACAGATTGCTCCTCATTGTTTCGCTCAAAAAACAACTTCCCTGTAAGTTTGTACGAACCTGGTGCACTAAACTTTTTGTTGAGCTGAACGCCTCCAGCAGCAATAATAAAATCGCGCCCCAACACCAAAGGACGGTCGTTGAGTCGTAACTCAACACGACTTGGTTTGAAATTAGAATCTTTTTTTCCCATTACAACAGATGCATCGACGAGTTCATTGGTGTAATACGAAGACTTTGAAGACTCCAATAGTGTTTGGTATTTGTTCAAACCGCCTTCATGTGAATTAATAGTGCTTAAAATATTTTCAAGGATTTTGTTCTCAACAAAACGAATATCTGATTGAATTTTTGTCAATTTTGAAAGCGAGGCAATTAACGGAAATCCTTCAAAATGATAATTTAGATACGGCTGATACTTCCCATCTCTATTTAAAACACTTTCGGCGTATGTAAAGCGTTGATTTAAATCCGATAAAAACGAAAAATCAAAATCGGCATATTCGCCTTCCGGTAATTCATCTGTTGGTGGATCTTTTTCTAAATCAGCAGCAACAAACGTATCCAATACAGTTTGGATTTGCATAGGGAAAGAAACAAATCTATCAACAAACTCCTGTCCGCTATCGGTATATTGCTCGCCCATAAAAAACAACTCATCCAAATATTGTGACTTATCCATGGTTTGATAATCTACAATAGTATCCACAACTCCAGTGGTTTTATCTTCGCGCGCTTTGCGATAACCATTTTCACCACTTGCAATCAAACGCTGTTTAAGTGATTCAATATAGGCGTAATAGTCGTTTGCGACTTGTTGAATTTTCGGGGTATTTTCGGCAGCAACTCTGTAGTATTCATTGTTAGCATTGTTGCTAAATGTGGTGTATTTTTCATCACTATCTAGCACGAGGTCTTTAGTTGCTTGCGAAATATCATCATTGATTAGCCCCAGTGTGGCCAACACTTCCTTACTAATATTCAACGCCAACATGGCGATGAAGACCAAGTACATCATGTTGATCATCTTTTGCCGGGTATCCTGCTTTGCTCCAGCCATATCTAGTTTTTCATTGCGCCAAGAATATCTGCATATTTGGCATTAAGGTCAGCAATTGTTTGTTTTAGCGTAGCCAATTCAGCTTGAAGCGCATTCATATTATCCACTACTTGCGCATGAGCCGAAAGCTCTGTTGCCAACGCATCTTTTGTGACCGAATACGCATTTGAAAGCTGTGCCAATGCTTCATTGGTTTGTGCTACGTTAACATTCAAATTCGACATGTTTTCGGGCAAGTCAGCCGGAACTTCTAAAGAACCTGTTGCACTCACCGCATTGGTTAAGTTTGTTCCAAGAGCTTCTAGTTGTGACGTAGCATTTTGATAGGCTAATTTCAACGCTTGAGCTTCTTGGGCTACACCAGACAAGTCCGTTACATCTTCGTCAGAAACCGATGGACTGCTTTCACGAAGGGTAACGAATCCTCTAAATCCAGCTATAAGGAAAATTACAGCCTCGGTGACCAAACCCGCTGTAAGCCATGTATTGCCAGAAAATATAAATTCACTGTGTGTGATTTTTAGTAATGCACCAATAATTACTACAGATGCACCAGCCCCGAACATTAGTTCTAGAATATTTTCTGGAATAGGAAATTTATTTTTTTTCATTTCTAATTTATTGTTGTTGAACTTCATTTGTGCCCAAATAATCGCGTACTAGGCGGAAACCTAGGTAGCTTCGGGCGCTATCGGCATATTCGTAATCACGAGACGCAACGCGCAGATAGTACGCCACATCTTTCCATGAACCGCCGCGTATTACTTTTTGGGTATCACTGAAATTATCGTAATTCGGATTTACCGATGTCATAAACTCATAGGTGTCTTTAGTGTATGTGGAAGTTGTCCATTCCGACACATTCCCAGACATATTAAAAAGTCCATAATCATTGGGCTCAAACGAATCTGCCTCTACAGTGTATAATGACAAATCTGCTGCATAATCGCCACGCTGTGGCTTAAAGTTTGCCATAAAACAGCCTCTGTCGTCTGTCAAATACGGGCCTCCCCAAGGATAAATCGCAGACTCCAAGCCGCCGCGAGCAGCATACTCCCACTCTACTTCGGTGGGCAATCTAAATCTACCGTTAGAAGAATTTCGTTTTTTTCTACTACGTAAGTAATCGTTTCTGATTTTGGTGCGCCAGTGTGCAAACGCTCTAGCTTGATGCCAATTGATGCCAACTACAGGATAATTGGCGTAAGCACGATGCCAAAAATAGTCGTTGTGCATGGGCTCATTGTAACTGTAACTGAAATCTTTAATCCAAACCGTAGTATCGGGATATATCTCGTGTACCTCGTACCGTGCAAAACTCGAACGGGCGCTATCGGGATTTGCTACCGCTTGATTCATGTCAACACTAGCAAATCGATATTTAAATAGTTTAGTGTTCAATGCAGGCTCACCGTTAAACCACTCACTTTCGGGTAAATAAATAGTTTCTTCAAAAACTCTAGCGTATTCCAAATCAGGATAATCTTCACGTTCTCTAATAATATCAACATCGCGATTTAGTGGCAAATGATAATGAAATTGATTGTCAGGTAGTTCTTCAGTTTCATAATAATTAGAAACATAATCTGAAAAATTTTCTTCAAGATATTGTTGATATCCGCTTTTCTCTTCATCGTTTCCAGCCACCAAATCATCCATATCATACAGGGGCAAATATGACAAAATGGGATTCGTGTCTATTTCATCTTCAGAAGTGGGAAATTCAGAAACCGAAAAATATCCCCCAGTAAGCAGTGCGGTTTTAGCAAGCTCTGTTCTGATGATAGAGTCTTTAACCCATTCCACAAACTGCTGGTATTCGGCATTGGTAATTTCAGTTTCATCCATCCAAAACGAGCGTAATGTAACGGTGCGTGTGATATTATCATTTGCCGCAAGAATATCCTCATCCGAAGAGCCCATAATAAATGAACCGCCTGGAATTAGCGTCATACCGTGCGGTTTGGTTTCATAAAACTTCTTTTGCTTTACGCCAACAAGCTCGCCTTGGTTTCCTCTTCCGCAACCTATAATTGTTACCGCTGTAAGAATGATTAGCAATACCTTTTTCATTCAATTTTTTAAATTAGTTACCTTACACTTAAAAGTAATTTTCCAAAAATATGGAATTTAATGCATACTTCGTTGCACTGATTTCCACCATCTGCCAGGAATTTCTCCTTTTTGTGCCATTCGATAATCTTTTTCAGTGCAGGGTAATAACGTATTTTCTTCTTTATTATTATGCATTCCTTCTTTAGGAACCTCTATCCACCAACGCTGGCTTTTTTCGCTGCGAAAAAATATTAGCGTTTCTTTTTCCAATGGCACAACAAATTTTGTGCAGGGTTGATGTATCGAAAACGGATATTCGTTGACACGATAACAATATCCTTCTAAAACATACCAAACCATTTGCGCAAGAAGCTGGTCCGCTCTTGGCGTAGATGGTATATCAAAAAATCCCAATACGCTTATTCTATCGCTAAGACCAGCATAGCGCATGAGCGCGCAAATTTGCCCGCCGTCAAAACCATTTGGATTACCGCTACTGAAATCCAATTCATTTGCCTTAATAGCGTTAAAATCTACAGATAATATATCCGTGTCCCGTAAAATGGGTTCCGATTCGTGAATGTTTACTGTAATTTCACCCAACCTGTACGCATCAAAAAAAAGCTTTTGCATTAAATCTAATTCCTCTTGAGAAACGTAATAACTCTGATACCCCAAATTGGTGTACTGCTTTAAATTATTTGGTTTTTCAGTAATAATTTTAGACATATAGCTATCATCCGAAACCAAAACCCCTGGAGTGCCAAAATCAAATCGAGCGTCTATTGAAGTAAGGCTGATATAAGTGTCCATACCACTCAACCCACGAAACATGCCAAGTGTGTTTTCCTGCTCTCCCCCAACAACCACAGTTAAAATGTTGCGTTGATACATTTCTTGTGTTAGCGTTTGCAATGCAAAAAGAGTGTCTTTTGGGCTTTCCCCTGCTTTAAGAACACCCAAATCGGCACAAACAAAATCCCAATTCCCAGAAAATAGTTGATAAAAATGTTGCCTAAACCTAAAGTGAACGGGGTCACCTTTGGTGAGCCTAGGTTCAAGTGTTACGATTGCAATTTTGATGTTTTTTAAATCGGGAAAGCCTTCTTGCTTGGTATGAATACGTAAGTTCCTGCCCAAAACCTGCTCTGGAAGTATCAAGTTGTGCGCAAGGAGCTTATCATCAATCGGACTTAAAAATTCAAAATCCACTTACTTCTTTTTGGATCGTTTTTTCTTTGATTTTTGCTTTTCAAGGAGCGCCATCGCTTGCGTTAATGTCATATTAGACACCTCTACATCTTTTGAAAGTTCCACTTTTTGTTTTCCTTTTATCAGATTGTGCCTTCCCCATCGCGCTTTCTCTATGCGTACACCTTCGTCTTCCCATTGCTTGACCACTCGCTCCGCTTCTTTTTTCTTTTTATCCTCTATGAGCGTAGTGATATCATCCTGAGTTAACGACTCAAAATCATACTTTTTAGAAACATTAATAAACCAGTTGTTCCATTTGATGAATGGTCCAAAACGCCCAACACCTTTGGTTACTGGGAGTTCCTCATAGTTAGCGATTGGCGCATCTGCAAGTCGCTTTTCTTTGATAAGTATTATGGCTTCATCCAAAGTGATCGTCAGAGGGTTTTTGCCTTTTGGTAACGAAATAAATGACTTGCCATGACGCACATAAGGTCCATAACGACCATTATTTACCTCCACCGCTTCAGCATCAAACTCGCCCAACTGCAAGGGGAGTTTAAACAAGTCTAAGGCTTCTTCAAACGTAATTTTTGCTAACTGCTGATCTGGTTGAAGGCTTGCAAAGAGTGGTTTTTCTTCATCATCAACAGTCCCAATTTGTGCCATAGCACCAAATTTACCTAGGCGCACACTAAGTTGACGCCCTGATTTGGGATCTACACCCAAAATACGTTCGCCAATTTCACGTTGCGCATGTTCACGAACATTTTCCACATCCGGATGAAAATCATTATAAAATGATTTCATCATGTCTTTCCAATTCTCTTTTCCTAAGGCAATGGAGTCAAAATCTTCTTCTACTTTGGCGGTAAAATTATAATCAACGATATACGGAAAATTAGCAACCAAAAAATCATTGACAAGCCTTCCAACATCGGTTGGGACAAGCTTCCCCTTTTCAGAACCTACGCGCTCGGTTAATGTTTGTTTTTTGATGTTATCAGAAGTAAAAGTCAATTGCGTGTAATTTCGTGCTGTTCCTTCAACCGTGCCTTTTTCTACATATTTTCTATTGACAATAGTGGTAATGGTGGGCGCATATGTGGATGGTCTTCCGATACCCAATTCTTCTAATCGCTTTACCAAGGATGCCTCTGTGTAGCGCGCTGGTGGCCGGCTAAAGCGTTCCGTTGCAGTTATGCCTTTGACATGTAACGTATCGCCTTCTGTCATTTTTGGGAGCAATCCCTCAGAAGACTCTTCTTCTTCGTCATTTCCTTCCAAATAAACTTTTAAAAATCCTTCAAATGTAATTACCTCGCCACGAGCTGTGAAAAAAACATTGTGCTTATCGGCACTGATTTGGGCTGTTGTACGCTCCAGTTTGGCATCGCTCATTTGAGAAGCAATTGTTCGCTTCCAAATAAGTTCATACAATCGTTGTTCATCATATGCTGCGTCTATACGCATAGTGCTCAAATTGGTAGGGCGAATGGCTTCATGAGCTTCTTGTGCTCCTTTGTTTTTCGTTTTGTACACACGTGTTTTGGCATAGTCCAAGCCGTAAGACTTGGTAATAACTTCTTTTGCTTCGTTTAGTGCTTGTTTTGAAAGACTTACACTATCGGTTCGCATATACGTAATATGACCAGCTTCATACAAACGTTGGGCGTTTGACATGGTACGACTGACAGAGAACCCCAATTTTCTAGAGGCTTCTTGCTGTAAGGTTGATGTAGTAAAAGGGGCTGTTGGCGATTTTTTAGCCGGTTTTTTTTCAAGTTTAGAAACCGAAAAAACAGCATTGCTATTCTTAGATAAAAACGTTTGAGCGGCTGCCTCAGTATAAAATGTATTGGTTGTTACAGCTTTTACAACTTTTCCCTCACTGGTAACAAATTCTGCCTGAATTTTAAAAACCGCTGTGGGTTTAAAGTCTTCAATCTCACGTTCGCGCTCCACCAAAATTCTTACCGATACAGATTGTACCCTTCCAGCAGATAACCCGCCTTTTACCTTACGCCACAAAATGGGTGATAATTCATACCCTACTAGTCTGTCCAAAACCCTGCGTGCCTGCTGCGCATCTACCAAATGTTGGTTGATACTGCGCGGATGCTCAATAGCATGTTGAATGGCATTTTTAGTAATCTCATGAAAAACAATACGCTTGGTGCTGCTGGGGTCTAAATCAAGCTGCTCTGCCAGATGCCATGCAATGGCTTCCCCCTCTCGGTCTTCATCACTTGCTAACCAGACCATTTCCGCTTTTTTTGAAAGCGACTTCAGCTCTTTAACCACTTTTTTCTTGTCATCATTGACAATGTAATTTGGGCTAAAATCACCATCAACATCAACGCCTAAGTCCTTTGATGGGAGATCAGAAATATGTCCATAGCTGGAAACTACTTTAAATTTTTCTCCCAAAAACTTTTCAATAGTTTTGGCTTTTGCAGGCGACTCTACGATGACTAAATTCTTGGACATTGATGCAATTTTCGCAACAAAAGTAGAAGAATTTATGGTTTGTTAAAATTGTACAGGCATTAAATTTTTGCATTTTTAATTCTATCAAAGAATATTTTAGCCTTAAATGACACGTCTATTTATGTCTTATTTTAGTTTAATAAGTGTTAGTATATTTGAACAAATTTCATAGATGAACTTATTCACTGAACCCTGGCCTTGGTATATCGGCGGTCCTGCCATTGCCGTAGTTTTATTTTTATTACTTTTTTCCGAAAAGCAATTCGGAATGTCATCTAACCTTCGTACGCTTTGTGCTATGGCTGGAGCGGGCAAGAAAACAGCTTTTTTCAATTTTGATTGGAAACAATACCGTTGGAATTTGGTTGTAGCCATCGGGGCTGCTGTAGGTGGTTTTATCGCGTCAAATTACATGACTAGCGGAGATGTAGGGGCTATTCATCCAGATGTGGTAACACAACTCAACAGCTATGGCGTTGAAGGAGCAGGCAATGTTTTTATGCCGGAAGTTTTTTTTAGTAATGATGTTTTTTCAAAACCTAAAACACTAGCCTTGTTAATACTTGGCGGGTTTTTAGTTGGTTTTGGAACGCGCTATGCTGGTGGATGTACATCTGGGCACGCCATCTCTGGACTAAGCAATTTACAATTGCCCTCATTAATTGCCGTGATAGGATTCTTTATTGGCGGGCTACTTATGAATCACTTTTTATTGCCTTATTTATTATGAAACGTACACTCATTTATTTTTCAATCGGAATCCTTTTTGGAATTATCATGATTAAATCTGAAGCGGCATCGTGGTTTCGTATTTACGAAATGTTTCAATTCAAATCCTTCCACATGTACGGCATCATTGGGGCTGCTGTTGGGTTGGGACTTGTGATTACGCAAGCAATAAAACGCTTTAAGCTTCGCTCCTTTTTTGGAGAAGAGATTCATATCCCATCTAAAGCAAAATTGGTGAAAGCACCACTTTTTGGCGGTATTATTTTTGGACTTGGCTGGGCGCTTACGGGTGCTTGCCCAGGACCTATTTACGTACTCATTGGTGCAGGATATTTCCCCTTGTTAATTGTTTTCGCAGCTGCCATGTTAGGCACCTACTGCTATGGTGTAATCAAGCCAAGGTTACCACACTAGCAAAATTTAGCGCATGACAAAATGTCAATTCCATTGATATTTTGTACTTTTACGTGCTGATTAAATTAGATGCGTAATCCTAAAGAAATAGAAACAAAAAACCCCAATACCTATAACGGTGAGGTATTGGAATTGGATGCAACATTGGCATCGGGTGGCAAGAAAATGTTCATCGAATCATACGGCTGTCAAATGAACTTTTCTGATAGCGAAATCGTGGCGTCCATTCTTAGTGAGGCGGGATATAAAACCACCTCACAACTCAACGATGCTGATTTGATTTTGGTAAATACTTGCTCTATACGTGAGAAAGCAGAGCAAACAGTACGCAATCGGCTGGAAGCTTTTCAAGGAGTTAAAAAAACAAATCCAAATGTTAAAGTGGGGGTTTTAGGTTGTATGGCAGAACGACTTAAAAGCGCGTTTTTAGAAGAAGAAAAAATTGTGGATTTGGTGGTGGGTCCGGATGCCTACAAAGATCTTCCCAACCTTGTAGCTGAAGTTGAGGCGGGTAGAGATGCCGTTAACGTAATTCTTTCAAAAGAAGAAACTTACGGCGATGTACAGCCCGTACGCTTGCAATCGAATGGAGTAACAGCTTTTGTTTCCATCACACGCGGTTGCGATAATATGTGTACTTTTTGTGTAGTACCATTTACTAGAGGTCGTGAGCGAAGTCGTGACCCTAAAAGTATTTTAGAAGAGATGAATACGCTAGCCAAAGCAGGCTACAAAGAAGTAACATTGTTAGGACAGAATGTGGATAGTTATTTGTGGTATGGTGGTGGCCCTAAAAAAGATTTTGCAAAAGCAAGTACATTGCAACAAAAAACAGCTGTTCATTTTCATCAATTGTTAGACTTGGTTGCTCAAGCACACCCCGGGATTCGGATTCGATTCTCAACCTCCAACCCTCAAGACATGACACGTGATGTATTGCATGTTATGGCAAAACACCCCAACGTGTGTAATTACATTCATTTGCCTGTACAGTCGGGAAGTAATGCGGTGTTAAAAGCCATGAACCGTCAGCATACACGCGAGGAGTACATGGAGCTTATAGACGATATTAAAACTATTATACCAGATTGTGGTATCTCACAAGATATGATTGCAGGCTTTCCAGACGAAACTGAATCAGACCATCAAGACACACTAAGTCTAATGCAGTATGTGAAATATGATTTTGGATTTATGTTTATGTACTCTGAACGTCCGGGAACTCCTGCTGCAAAAAAATTGGAAGACAATATTCCGCAAGAAACTAAAAAAAGACGTTTACAAGAAATCGTTGCATTACAACAAGAACACGGACGCTACAGAAACGAGCAATTCGTTGGAAAAACCGTTGAAGTACTCATCGAAAAAGAATCAAAAAAATCAGATGCACAATGGAGTGGCCGTACGCAACAAAATACCGTGGTGGTGTTTCCAAAACAACACTACACGGTTGGCGATTTTGTTAAAGTGAAAATTGAATCTTGCACTTCGGCAACGCTACTTGGAAACGCCATAGATTTTGGTCCAACACAAAGCTATCATCATGGATAACGTTCAAAACATCAAACAGCGGTTTGGCATTATTGGAAACGACCAACAGTTAAACTTTGCCCTCGGTAAAGCCGTTCGCGTAGCGCACACAGAGATTTCAGTTTTGGTCACAGGGGAATCGGGAGTTGGAAAGGAAGTTTTTCCGCGTATCATTCATCAATTATCTAACCGAAAACACGGCAAATTTATTGCCGTTAATTGCGGAGCAATCCCTGAAGGAACTATTGATTCGGAACTTTTTGGACACGAAAAAGGTGCCTTTACGGGTGCAACCCAAACCCGCAGCGGTTATTTTGAAGTGGCTCATGGCGGAACAATTTTCCTCGATGAAGTGGGGGAATTACCGCTTGCCACGCAA
>CBFICG010000028.1:0-14094 GCA_965661025.1 Flavobacteriaceae bacterium
TTTTACAGTTGCCATTAAAATTTTCCCTGCTGCCTCTGGCTTACCCGATTTTTCCGCTTCAATATAGGGTAACAAATAGGCGACTGCTTTTTTCATTACTCGGGCTGATTTTACCACCTGGGGCAAAAACATTTTACCACTTCCAAACAAATCACCGACTACATTCATCCCTTTCATTAGAAGGTTCTCAATCACCTCAATGGGAGCGTCTACCCCTTGTCGGGCTTCCTCCACATCATCTTCCACAAATTGGTCAATTCCTTTCACCAGCGCATGAGTAATACGTGACTGTAGGTCTTGCTCGCGCCACACCAAATCGTTTTTGGATTTTGTTTTGGCATTGCCTTTGACTTGTTCAGCAAAATCTAATAATCGTTCTGTGGCATCATCTCTACGGTTTAAAAGCACATCTTCCACACGATCTAGTAACGCTTTTGGAACTTCATCATATACCTCCAACATGGTAGGATTGACAATACCCATAGTCATACCGTGTTTGATACCATGATACAGAAAAGCTGCATGCATGGCTTCGCGTACTGTGTTGTTTCCTCTAAACGAAAAAGACACATTGCTAACTCCTCCACTAACATGCGCATGAGGTAAGTTTTCTCGAATCCATTGGGTGGCTTGAAAGAAATCGAGGGCATTGTTTTTATGCTCCTCCATTCCTGTTGCCACAGGAAAAATATTGGGGTCAAAAATGATGTCTTGCGGTGGAAATTGGACCTCTTTTACCAATATATCATAGGACCGTTTACAAATTTCTATTCTACGCTCTAACGTATCGGCTTGACCGTTTTCATCAAACGCCATAACAATAACCGCAGCCCCATAACGACGAATTTTTTTGGCTTGCGCAACAAATACCTCTTCGCCTTCTTTAAGGCTGATGGAGTTCACCACGCATTTACCTTGCACTACTTGCAGTCCAGCTTCAATAATCTCCCACTTTGAGCTGTCAATCATAATGGGAATTCGGGCAATATCGGGTTCCGATTGAATTAGATTCAAGAAACGGGTCATAGCAACAGTGCCGTCAATCATGCCCTCGTCCATATTCACATCCAAAATTTGTGCGCCACCTTCTACTTGGTCCCGGGCAATATCCAAAGCGGTTTCAAAATCGCCCGCTTCAATAAGACGCAAAAAACGTTTCGATCCTGTAACATTGGTACGCTCGCCTACATTGACAAAATTGGTGTCTGGACGTACAATTAAAGGCTCCAGTCCCGATAACATTAAATATTTCTGGGCATTAGGCATGTTGAATAATGGGTCTAGGTTTGTGTTTGGCAGCGGCTTGTGCTAAAAGCCTAATATGCTCGGGAGTAGAACCACAGCAACCACCAATGATATTTACCAATTGTTCTGACATATAGGGTTCAATTAAACCACACATTTCTTCGGGGTTTTGGTCGTAAGCACCAAAGGCATTGGGCAAACCTGCATTCGGATGTGCAGAAACAAAACGACTGGTATTGCGTCCAAGACGTTGAACGTAAGGTTTTAGTTGATCTGCGCCCAAGGCGCAATTAAAACCAACACTCAGCACGTCGATATGAGAAATAGAAATTAAAAACGCTTCTACGGTTTGCCCTGAAAGGGTTCGGCCAGAGGCGTCGGTGATGGTACCACTTACCATAACAGGAATATCTATTTGCTGTTCTTCCTTAATCTCATCAATAGCGTAGAGTGCAGCTTTAGCATTAAGCGTATCAAAAACCGTTTCGACCAATAAGATATCTACTCCTCCTTGAATCAAAGCTTGAGCTTGTTCGCGATAAGCTTCTTTGAGTTCATTGAACGTAATTGCACGATACCCAGGGTCATTCACATCGGGTGACATGCTAGCTGTTTTGTTTGTAGGTCCAATAGAGCCCGCAACAAAACGCGGCTTATTTGGATTTTTGGCAGTAAAATCATCGGCTGCTTTACGGGCAATTTGTGCCGAAGCCACATTAAGCTCAGTAACACGGTCCTCCAAAGCATAATCCGCCATTGCAATACTGGTGCCAGAAAACGTGTTGGTTTCGATAATATCTGCGCCTGCCTCAAGGTATTTTGCATGGACGTCGTAAATGGCTTTGGGCTGTGTTATGGAGAGTAAATCATTATTACCAGCAAGTGGAATGTGGTGATTTGCAAATGCTTTGCCACGAAAGTCTTCTTCCGTGAATGTATACGCCTGTAGCATGGTTCCCATGGCGCCGTCGAGCACTAAAATACGTTCCGATAATAGGGACTTAAGTATGCTCATAACAATGAATCTAACGCTTGTCTTACATCGTTAATAATATCGTCGGGATGTTCCAATCCTACCGAAATACGAATAAGGCCGTCCGTAATATCAACAGCCAAACGGTCCTTATCACTTAGTTTACTGTGTGTAGAATGCGCAGGATGAGTAACTATGGTGCGGGTATCGCCCAAGTTTGATGAACGGGAGCACAATTGCACGGCATCAATGAATTGTTTTCCTCCTGAAAGGCCATTTTTAACCTGAAATGCAATGATATTACCGCCTCTTGTCATTTGTTTTTTGGCAATTTCATATTGCGGGTGATTTGGAAGAAACGGATAACGCACCTCCTTCACAGCATCGTGGTTGAGTAAAAAATCAGCTACTTTTTCGGCATTGTCACAATGTTTATCCACACGAACCGCTAATGTTTCTAAACTTTTTGAAAGTATCCATGCGTTAAACGGCGACATAGAAGGGCCTGTGTTACGTGCAAACAAATAAAGTTCACGAATCAAAGCTGCACGACCTACCGTAATCCCCCCTAGCACTCTGCCCTGTCCATCAATGAGTTTGGTGGCAGAGTGAATAACTAAATCGGCGCCAAAAGCAATCGGCTTTTGGAGGTAAGGCGTAGCAAAACAGTTGTCAATAATAAGAATAAGGTTATGTTTTTTGGCCAAGGCACCAAGACGTTCTAAATCCAATACTTGTAATCCGGGGTTGGTTGGCGATTCCGCATAAATCACTTTGGTATTGGGCGTAATAAGCGCTTCAAATCGGTCCAAATCTGACACATCAAAATAGGTGGTTTCGATATTCCATTTGGGTAAAAACTTTGTAAACAACCCATGCGTTGAGCCAAAAACAGCACGGGCAGAAAGAATGTGATCTCCGCTATTTAAAAGCGCAGCAAAAGTCCCAAATACCGCTGCCATTCCTGTGGCAAAGGCGTAGCCGTCCTCAGCACCTTCCATTTTGCAAATTTTTTCTACAAGCTCGCTGGTATTTGGATTGGTAAATCGGCTATATACATTACGGTCTTTTTCTTCTGCAAATGAGGCGCGCATGTCTTCAGCGTCCTCAAAAACAAAGCTGGAGGTCAAAAATAATGGCACACTGTGCTCGTTGTGCTGTGAGCGTTCTACTTGTGTGCGAATTGCTTGAGTTTCAAATTTTTTATTTCGGGACATATGGTTGGTTATTTACAATTACTGAAAAACTTATTTTGGCCGTAGCTGCCAGGGTTAAAGACACCGAACAGTATTTCGTAAATGACAAATGTGCAGCTCGATATATTTTTTCGGGTTTTACATTCCCACTAACGCGCACTGTAGCGTGAACTTTGGTAAAAAGCGAGGGAGCTGGCTTGTCTTCACGATCACCTTCGACATCAATTTCCAGCGAGTCAAAAGCCACTTTTTGTTTATTTAAAATGGAAATGATATCAATGCTAGAGCATCCAGCCACCCCCATTAGCAATAGTTCCATAGGACTTGCGCCTTGCGGTGTGTCAACGGATTTATTATCAATGGCTACTTGATGCCCTCTGTCGTTTTCAATAGTGGCATGATAGCCAGATTGGTGTGTGAGTTTAACGTTCATATTGTTGTAGGTTTAAATACATTATTGAGTAATGCGTTGAGTTGGTCGTGCTCTATAAGAAATGCATCGTGACCATGAATAGACGAAATGGTTTTAAAAAACACATTGGGTTTTACATTCATCAATCGGCGGTATGTTTCGCGGTTGTCTTCGTGGGTAAAAAACAAGTCCGTATCAATAGAAACCAAATAAATATTCCCCGTGACCTGCGCTACCAATTGTTCAAAAGACTCTCGGTCTTGACAGATGTCAACCGTTCCAAGCAAGTGGTTCATTGCCAAATAGGCGCGCACATCAAAGCGACCGGCCAGTTTGTCTCCGTGATGTAGCAACCACGTTTCTACATTATACTTATCATACGCTGGGTTTATGGTACGTCCAAACCTTGATTTAAACGACTGCGGGGTTCGATAGCAGAGCATTGCATGAATGCGTGCGTCTTCAAGTGGGTTTTCTGAATTATGAAGTAATCGGTCTTGTAACAATACATTTGCCAAAATCCAATCTGATGATTCCCAATGACAAGCAATGGGGATAATGTTTTGGATAAATTGCGGATATGAAACTGCCATTTCCCAAGCCAATGCCCCACCGATAGATCCCCCAATAGCCGCATATAATTCGACTACACCAAGTTCCTCCAGTGTTGTTTTAAAAGCATCCGAAATATCGCGTAACACCCAGTCTTTATAATCAACTAAGAAATTATCATCGAAGCCATTTCCAGGAAAATTAAAGGCAATAATGCTATACACTTCTGTATCTATCAGCTTTTTTGGGCCGATGATATCACTCCACCAACCGTCATCTCCAGAAACAACAGAATTTCCTGTTAATGAGTGATTTACTAACACTACGGGGGCGCTATCAAGTGGTTTTCCAAATACTTGATAGGATAGCGTTAAAGGAACAACCTTACCGCTTTGCAACCGAAAAGAAGGGATAGTATGTTTTTGAAGTAATGACATATTGCCTTTATCCTTTTTGATATTTACAGCGTATCAAATGCAGCCTGTAAGTCTGCTTTTAGATCCTCGATATTTTCCAAGCCAACAGACAAACGAATCAAATCGTTAGTAACACCTGTTTCTTTTTGTTGCTCAGGCGTAAGCTGTTGGTGTGTAGTACTTGCATTGTGAATAATCAACGACTTGGAATCTCCAAAGTTGGCAAGTAAAGAAAATAGGTTGGTATTGTCGGCAATTTTCTTGGCTGCTTCAAAACCTCCTTTGGCACCAAAAGTGATTACGCCACTTTCTCCATTTGGAAGATATTCATCTGCCAATGCTTTGTACTTGCTCGACTCCAAACCAGGATAGTTTACCCAAGCCACGGAATCGTTATCGCTAAGCCATTGTGCCAATTCAAGGGCGTTTTGGCTGTGTTTTTGCATTCTTACCTCCAAGGTTTCTAACCCTTGAATAATTTGGAATGCATTAAAAGGACTAATCGCACCGCCAAGATCACGCAACCCTTCAATGCGCACACGAGCAATATATGCTGCAGGCCCTAAAACTTCGTGGTAGTTTAACCCATGATATGATGGCGAAGGGGATGTAAATTCTGGAAATTTTCCACTAGACCAATCAAAAGTACCAGCATCGATAATAACACCTCCCATAGCTGTACCATTTCCATTGATATACTTCGTTAACGAATGAATGACAATGTTGGCACCATGCTCAATTGGGTTTAAAAGTGCAGGAGTAGCAACAGTATTATCTACCATAAACGGAATTTTATGCTTTTTAGCTACTGCTGAAATGGCTTTCAAATCCAATACATCAAGTTTTGGATTTCCAAGCGACTCTGCAAAAATCAGACGTGTATTTTCTTGTACAGCCGCATCAAAATTAGACACATCATCAGGGTCTACAAACGTAGTAGTGATGCCAAATCGTGGAAGCATTGACTTTAACATGTTATAGGATCCGCCGTAGAGACTATTGGAAGAAACAATGTGATCTCCTGCTTTTAAGAAGGTTAGGATTCCTGTAGAGGCCGCTGCCGTTCCAGAGCATGTTGCTACAGCTGCAATACCCCCTTCAAGGCTAGCCATGCGTTGCTCCAAAACATCAGTTGTTGGGTTATTTAATCGGGTGTAAATATAGCCAGGTTCTGCAAGGGCAAAAAGGTTGGCTGCGTGATCCGCATTATTGAACACATAAGAAGTGGATTGGTACAACGGCACCGCACGCGTTCCTTGCGTTTTTGTTACATCATGGCCTACGTGGAGGGCATTGGTTGAAAATTTAGAATTACTCATACTTATGATATTAAAAATTGATTTTTGAATGTTTCTACTAAATCGAGTTTTTCCCAAGTGAATAATTCCACTTCACAACTTATTTGACCGTTATAGGGCGACTCGAAAGTTTTTTTAACTGTTATTGGGGTTCTACCCATATGTCCATAAGCAGCGGTTTCAAAGTAAATGGGATTTCTAAGTTTTAATCGTTGTTCAATTCCAAAAGGGGTGAGGTCAACTAGTTTGGCCATTTTTTCTGCAATTTTTGCATCGCTAAGTGATGTTTTTGCAGTGCCGTAAGTATTGATAAAAATTGATGTTGGTGCGGCCACCCCAATGGCGTAACTCAATTGCACAAGAACTTCATCGCAAATATCAGCTGCCACTAAGTTTTTGGCAATATGACGAGCGGCATAGGCAGCACTTCTATCCACCTTGGATGGGTCTTTACCGCTAAAGGCCCCTCCCCCATGTGCGCCTTTTCCGCCATAGGTGTCTACAATAATTTTACGGCCTGTTAAGCCCGTATCGCCGTGAGGTCCGCCAATAACAAATTTGCCCGTCGGATTGATATGATACGCAATATCACGCCCAAATAAAGCTTGAATTTTTTTGGGATAACTTGAGATTACTTTAGGAATAACCAAATCCATGAGATCTTGTCTGATTTTTGACAACATCACTTCGTCTTGGTCAAAAGCATCGTGTTGGGTAGAGATTACAATAGTGTCTACGCGCAACGGTTTGTGATCATCGCTATACTCCAATGTAACTTGCGATTTGGCATCTGGCCTGAGGTATGGAATTTGTGATTTCTCTGTTCTGAAATCTGACAAAACACGCATGATATTGTGTGCAATATCAAGCGCCAAGGGCATATAGTTTTCGGTTTCGTTATTGGCATAGCCAAACATAATTCCTTGATCTCCGGCTCCTTGTTGTTTATCTTCCTCACGCTCAACCCCTTGATTGATGTCAGCAGATTGTTCGTGAATAAGTGAAATAACTCCACATGAATCACCAGAAAACTGATACGCATCTTCTGTATATCCAATTCGATTAATGGTATTTCGAGTAATGGTTTGAAGGTCTAGGTATGTTTTGCTTTTGACCTCGCCAGCCACTATCGCTTGGCCAGTGGTTACTAAAGTTTCACAAGCAACTTTGCTAGATGGATCAAACGCAATAAAATGATCTAAGAGCGCATCACTAATCTGATCTGCAACTTTATCTGGGTGTCCTTCACCTACAGATTCCGATGTAAAAAAATATGACATAATTTTGCTTTTGCAAAGAATAGAGACCGATTGTACTCATCAAAAGCAAGCTGTTTTAGCAGTTTTTTTGAGAGGTTGCAATCAGTCAAATCCTTCCTCTGATGGTGCAAATATACAACTGCCCCAATAAATCACAATATTTTTTAACGGAAATTAAACGAAATCCCAGCGTTTAGCGTATTAAACTCCTGCAAGGTGTAGTTAGCAAATATTTTTAAAAACAATAAATTAGCCCTTACGCCCACCATTGCATGTGATCCGCTGTAGGTGTTTTCAGTATTAAGTGGGTCTTTTGATGTTCCTGGGAACTCTGCAGAATAATCTCCAAGTAGGCGGATGCTAGCATCGCCTTTGCCATATCCCAACGCCCCAACTACGCTAATAATAGGAAAATCTAAGGAAGCTAAGGCCTGTACCATAAACGTATCTACTCCTAAGGTAACTTTCTGATCGGAGTTTGCGTTGTTTAGCTTATAACTCCCATTTAGTTTAGAAAAGGAAGCTAATGCGGATACGTTTAATGGAAGTTTATCGAAAATGCCAAAATACTGCATTAGATTATGCTTTACACCTATTCCAAAAACATCAATTTCAAGGCCTTTAGACTTTGTTTTTGGGACATAACGTACTATTAAATCGGTATCAAAAAACAATCCTACTCCCGCTTGTAAATACGGAACGGGCATCGAATTCATAATTAAATCGTCCTCAAAACCAGGGAGGGTAATCGTTTTATTGGAAATGCGCTCGGTAAATGTAGCCGTATTTTTAGGCCCAAAAACAGTACTTGCAGTGGTATTGTTTGAGGTAAGTTGTGTAAGTCCTACATCCGCAATATTAAACGATTTTGATGCATCGGAAACACTGGGTAATGCTGCTCCAAAGGTAAGATCAAAACCAAATTTTTTATGGGTTTTTGCCGAAGAAGACCAGCCTGTGTTTAAGCCATAAACGAACGATTGTCCAATAGGAGAAATATAAGCATCTGCCAATAACTGAGCATCGGTTGCAGTTGAAGAAAGTACGTTTTTGAGATCGTCAAAAAATTGTGCCGATGAAAATAATGCCGTTTGAAGTGCTAAGGTTAATAACAGAGGTTTCATAATTTGTTCTTTAGGGTTCGAAACAAATTTAATTAAATTATTTTACAAGAAATACTTTAGCATAAAGTAAACAAACCGTGGCTGAATCATGTATAGCGTTGTGGTCTGTGTAATTCCAGAAAAGTTGTCGCGGTTAATACTCTCGTTATTAAAAACATTATTTGCCTGAATACTCAACTCCCATGGGCTGTCTTTTTTGTTGTAAATAAGCGACATGGAAAAGTCGTCATAATTGTTTAAAGAAGTACTTCCTAAACGATAATCAAAAAAACTATACTCCGCCAAAAAGATAAATCCCTTTAGAAATGCCGCATCAATCCCTACAAACGGGCGCTCTGTTACATAGTGCAACACCCTGTCTTCGTCTATTGAACGGTTAATATTATAGCTGTAGCCAAGTTCTACATTAGGTGCAGCCTTAAAATTAGTTGCCACACTAGCACTTCCAAATTGAGTGAAATAATCAAACTTACGCAAGTCGTCATTGACAATATTATACGAAGTGTTTTTATTTGCTCTGAGTGTAAAGCTCGTTTTTACGTTATTAAATCTTTTTTGCAACCTTGCATTAATGCTAATACGTTCTTCTGCTTTTGGGGAATTAAACGGAGAAGACTCCCTATTTATGCCATTGATACGGTTCACGGTTTTAAACGTGTCAAACTGTTTTCTGTAGTTAAGTCTGACAAAGATATTCGTGAAATTAAACATGTTAAAGTTGAAATAGTTCAGGGTAAAGTTGTTAAAATATGCGGGTTGCAAACTGCTATTTCCCAAAAATAGGCGGTTGTAGTTATTGAATATATATGCATCTCCCAATCTGCTCAAATCTGAATATTGTAGCTGTGCTCTGTAGGTAAAGCGCAATGACTCGGATTTTCGCATTTGATAGCGAATCCAGATGTCGGGTAAAATTCTGCTTTCATCCGTTTCAAGCGTGTTCGCTTGAATGGTGTTGATATTGTATTGATGGAGTGTAAATCCTGGATTAAAGATAAATTTTCCACTTTTTAATCGATAGCGCAAAGAGGTGTATAGGTCTGAAAATTCAAGGCGTGCATTGTTTATCAGGGTTGATTCCTTAAAAAATTCAAGTTCGTCATCCACATAATTTCCCATACTAGAATCGTAATCTTGTCGTACTTGCGTGGTTCCTGCAGTCAAATTAATGCTCGACAAATCTGTTAGCATGTAATAATATTCCAAGCGTCCATCAAATTTATTGGTTTTCGTAAAACGATTTTGTTGCACCAAATAACCTTCTGGCTGTGGCGAAAGGGGTAAAACATCTGGAAATAAAATTCGTTCTTTTTGGAGCTTATAAATAGGATTTTCGTCTTGTATAGTGTGTTGGAGTTCGAGTGCAAAAATATGTTTCTCACTGATGGTGAAATACGCATTTAAGTTTTGACTTAACTGCTGTGGCGTTTGCTGCCTATTTGAAGCAATATCTTCTTGCCACCTTGCCGTAGAGGTTATTTGGCTGAACTCATCTTCTTCAGCAGTACGGTAAAAAAGATCATACTCAAACTGAAAATTAGGGTTTGAATTATACAATACACTAAACTTATACAACTGTGAAGTGTTGTTTTGATCGATATCATCATCCGTTGCTTCCGTTACCCCAGTTGTGGTAAACGTTCGATTTCTAATAGATTTAATTCGGGTGTTGTTTTTTGACACAATTGCGAAGCCCGAGAAGTCTAGCCCTTTTTTGGGGGTATGTGAAAAGTTCGTTGCTGCAAAATCGTTTTCAATAGCTGCTGCATTGTTGTTTTGAAGATTTGTCAATCCTACATCATCGGTTTGAATCTGAATTGAAGAACCGCTTCGATTGCTTTGGTTGCGAAATCCCCCCGTGAAACGAAAATAATCCTGACGGGTAAATGGGTTATCCCCTAAATTATTTTTGTTGCCAAGAAAATTGATACTCGTTTTTGGGCTGTAATAAAATACTTTTGGATTTAATATAAAGCGTTCTTTTTCGCCACCACCTGCACCAACCTCACCAAACCAAAATTTATCTTTCCCTTCTTTAAGTTTGATGTTAATCGCCATGTTATCATCGTTATTGGTTACGCCGCCAAGCTGTGATACTTCATTGAAGTTTTTTAGCACTTGTATTTTATCAATCGCATTGGCGGGGATATTTTCTGTTGCAATTTTTGAATCCCCATCAAAGAAATCTTTCCCTTCTACCATTACCTTGTTAACTTGCCTTCCCTCAACTTCGATCTGTCCATCACTATTGATTTCTACGCCAGGTAGATTTTCAAGCACATCGCGTAATTTTCGTTCAGAGCCTGTATTAAAGGAGTCTGCATTATACACGATTGTATCCCCTTGAATAGAAACTGGCATTTCGTAAGTTACTTCGACGCCTTCAAGTTGTTCTGCCTGTTCATACAGCACTATAACTTCGTTCAAATCTGAAGTAGATTTCCGCTCCAACTCAACAGGTTTAAAACCCAAATACGAAACTTTAATAACGTAGGGAACGTCTTTCTTAATTCCTATAGAAAACTTCCCGTCTAAATCTGAAATAGCAAAACTATCCATTCGATTTGTTTCTTGATTTTTTGCCACCACATTAGCCGTAGAAATTGCCACGCCCAAGCTATCTAATACTACGCCTTCAAATCTGATGTTTTGGCTGTAAACTTGTATAGTAAGCAGTACTACAGACCAACTAAAATATCGTTTATGTTGCATGAATTAACGTCTAATAAAAATTCGATTCTGATTCTCTCGATTACTGTTGTTTCGAAAGCGATCTCTCATTTCTTTTGTTTTTTCTTCTCTAATGCTTTTAAATTCTTCGCCAGAAACTTTTTTCCCTTTTTTTGGCGGAAGAAGCTCTATTTTATCTTTTGGATTCATTTGTACTTCAGTACACACCAACACTCTGTTGTTATCCTGTACCATTAGCACTAATCCTGGTAAACCGAAGTACCTATCTGGACCTGCAGGAATGGGGATATCTGGTGTAAACCAAACCGAAACAGTCACCTTAACTTTCTCAATCTTCTTTTGTTCCTCGTCATCCTTTGCCTGTCTGCCAAAAAACATTCTAAATTGTGGTGGCTCTTGCATGGTAGAATATGTTGCCTCATAGGCTGTGTATTTACCAATTTGCTTGCTTTCACCAGTGAAGTTCCATTGTGGATTCCACACTTCCTTTTCAACCAAAAATAGTTTTCCAAAAAGATCTTGCTGGTTGGTTTGCTTACGAGTTGCTAAGTTTGTATGCACTATGTTTTGATCTCCACCGCGAAAACGCATTGTCATGCCTCCTCTGTCTCCTGCTTGCGGCGCTTCAAGCTTTTCGGTGCGTTTGTAGATGGATTGAGTTTGGTCAAAAAACAAGGTATAGGCGGTGGGCTCAGACATTCTTTTTTTTATTCGATCTGCAACATCTTTGGGCATATTGGGGTTTGCGCTAAAATCAATTTTCATATTCACCTTTGATGAATACGTGGCTTTGAACTGTTGTGCGGTACCAATCGAAAAAAAAAGAAAACAACTGCTGATAAGTATTATTCGCATTTTTGAAATTTAATTAAATATATAATTAATTGGTTTTGCTACGGATAGTTAGACCCTAAAAAAATCAAATAGTTTTGAAAGGGTTATTTATTTTAAAGATACTTATATTTAAGCTCATAAATTACAAAGATGCACGTAGCCATAGCAGGAAATATTGGAGCAGGAAAAACAACACTAACGGAACTTTTAAATAAACATTACGGATGGGAGGCGTTGTATGAAGATGTCGTAGAAAACCCATACTTGGATGACTTTTATGCCGAAATGGAACGTTGGTCGTTCAATCTTCAAATATATTTTTTGAATAGCAGATTTAGACAGCTTTTAGACATTCAAAAAAACGGAAACGATGTTGTACAAGACCGTTCTATTTATGAAGATGCCCATATTTTTGCGCCCAATTTACATGCAATGGGGCTAATGACGCATCGGGATTTTAGCAATTATTCTGCCGTTTTTGAATTGATGGAATCGCTGGTAAAAGGACCAGATTTAATGATTTACTTAAGAAGTTCCATTTCAAATTTGGTGTCGCAAATTCACAAAAGAGGACGTGATTATGAAAACACCATTAGCATTGAATACTTAAGCAGACTCAACGAACGCTACGAGGCTTGGGTACACAACTACGACAAAGGAAAACTACTTATTATTGATGTAGATGAGTTGAATTTTGTTGATAACAAGGAAGATTTAAGCGTAGTAATCGAAAAAATTGATGCCGAACTCAGCGGTTTATTTTCTGATTAGAGTGCTTTTTCTTCAGCTTCAATTGCAGCTTTAACTTCGGCTTCACTGCCTTCAAAAACCTTTACTTTTTCTACTTCCTGGCCATTCTCAGAAGTAACAACAGTTATTACCCCTTTTGCAAACCCTTCGTCTGTGCGTTCCATGCGTACATCAACGTGTAGCACCTCCGCGTCTGCACTGTGCGTATCACCTAAAAGTGGCGCTAATACCAGGCCAATCAAACAGGTTAGTTTAATAAGAATGTTCATAGAGGGACCAGAGGTGTCTTTAAACGGATCCCCAACAGTATCGCCAGTTACGGCTGCTTTGTGTGCATCGCTACCTTTATAGACCATTTCCCCGTCGATTTCTACACCTGCTTCAAAAGATTTTTTAGCATTGTCCCAAGCGCCACCAGCATTATTTTGAAAAATAGCCCACATCACTCCCGAAACACATACACCAGCCATATAACCCCCAAGAGGCTCAGCACCAAACAATAGACCAATCACAATTGGTGTAATAATGGTTATTAAGCCAGGCACAAGCATTTCTTTTAAGGCGGCTTTGGTAGAAATATCTACACATTTAGCATATTCAGGTTTTCCTTTTCCTTCTAATATACCTGGAATTTCTTTAAACTGACGACGTACTTCATACACCATTTCCATTGCCGCTTTTCCTACAGATTGCATGGCCAAAGCAGAAAACACCACAGGGATCATCCCGCCAACAAACAACATGGCAAGAACATCAGCTTTAAAAATATTAATTCCATCAATTCCTGTAAACGTAACATAAGCAGCAAACAAGGCGAGTGCTGTAAGTGCCGCAGAAGCAATTGCGAATCCTTTTCCAACAGCAGCAGTTGTATTCCCAACAGAATCCAAAATATCAGTGCGCTCGCGTACCTCAGGATCAAGCTCACTCATTTCGGCTACACCGCCAGCATTGTCAGCAATAGGTCCAAAAGCATCTATAGCAAGCTGCATTGCCGTTGTAGCCATCATGGCTGAAGCAGCTAAGGCAACTCCATAAAATCCAGCTAATGCATAGGAAGCAAAAATGGCGGTTGCAAAAAGAATTACAGACAAAAATGTAGATTTCATACCTACAGCCAAGCCGGCAATAATATTGGTAGCTGCACCTGTAGAACTATTCTGCACAATGTCCAAAACAGGTTTTTTACCAAGTGAAGTATAATACGCTGTAACAATAGAAATTAGAGCGCCTACAGCAAGACCAATACATGCTGCCCAAAATACATTAATGGAGGGAACAAGAACTATTCCTTCACCAAAAAAGTTCATGTTTAAGGTTTCTGGAAGCATCCAATCAATAAAG
>CBFICG010000029.1:0-13738 GCA_965661025.1 Flavobacteriaceae bacterium
AAAATTAGTTTCTAATGTTGTGATTTGTGAGTGAATAAACTCAACGCGGGCATCGTTTTTAGGTAGTTTGTTTAGAATATTTTCATCAAACACAAAAGCAGGAAGAACAGCAGGTGCATCCGTAAGCGCCTGAAAAAATCCTGCGTTATCGGTTTCTCGTAGATCTCGACGAAACCAAAAAAGTATCATCCTTGAACGTTTAAAGATGACATGCCACCGTCAAGGCCCAACACTTGCCCCGTCATCCAACTGCTTTTTTCAGACAATAAGAATACAGCCAATTGTGCTATATCTTGCGTGGTACCAATGCGTTTTAGTGGGTGTCTTAGTGCCGCTTTCTCTCTTTTATCATCGTTATTCAAAAATCGATTTGCCAAGGGCGTATCTGTAATGGATGGCGCAATAACATTTACCCTTACTTTTGGTGCCCACTCTGCTGCTAACGAACGACCAAGACCTTCCAAAGCTCCCTTGGATGCTGCCACACTTGTGTGGAAAGGCATTCCTGTTTGCACTGCTACTGTGCTAAAAAGTACCACACTGGCTTGCTCACTTGCTGCCAATAGCGGCTGTAGTTGTTGAAGCGATTTTACAGCACCCATAACATTTATGGAAAAATCAGTGGTAAACGCGTCGGCTTTAAGGCCTTTAAACGGACGTAAATTAATGCTCCCAGGACAGTACACAAAACCATCTATTGCCGATGGAAGTCGGTCTAGCGGCAAATCGTCTTGTAGTACGTCAAAAGGGATATGGGTAACGTTTTTTCCCGCCAAACCTTGATTGGTTCTAGACGCAACAAAAATCGAAGCGTCGGCTGGAAGTTCATCGATAATTTGACTGCCAATTCCATAGCTACCACCGATTAATAAATATGTTTTGTTCATGTTGTTGAATTGAAAATTTCGTTTAATGCTTTTTCTCTATAATCAAAAATCTGCTTGACTTTAAAACGAACAAAAAGCGTATGTGCCAACCAACCTAATGGTCCAAGCGGTAACTTATAATCTACAATGTCTTCCATTAAGACGCCGTTTGCTGTTTTTTTTATAAAATGCTTGTGATGCCAAAATGTATAGGGTCCGAATCGTTGTTCGTCAACAAAAAACGCACCTTCTTGCACATGTGTGATTTCAGTTACCCACCTAAACGGAATACCCAAAACAGGTGTTAGTCGGTATTGAATGATTTGTCCAGGAAACATCTTACGTTCTGCACCAGATAGAATGTCAAACCCCATGTATTTAGGTGTGATACGTTTTAGATTTTTGGGGTCAGACAAAAACTTCCAAGCCTCTTCCATAGTGGTAGATAACTCTTGACTTGAGGTGTATTGGTACATCGCGTAGTTTTACGCAAATATAACTATTTTGTTTAATCTTGTGTTATTAAAGTTAAACAAAATTATTAATCGAAATTGTTTTTCAACGCTTTTTCAGTTTGGAAAATAGCCACAAATGGCAATAGCGTAACCAAGACTATGGCAATCCAAACATGTGATTTATCGAATTCTAAAACTATAAATGGAGTACAACACAACAAACTATAGTAGCCAGCTTGCATTAGATGTTTAGCAGATTCGATTTGTGCAAAGTCCCAGTGTTCTTGGCTTTTTTTGGATTTAGAGGTTCGATATCCATAAAAATCATTGATTTTTTTAGGGGGATACAACTGCATTAATTTCCCAGTAATCAAATAAATGATTCCACAAAGAGCGCAAACTACAATACTCGGGTTAATCTCCACGTTGTGTAATTACAAAAAACTTAAAGGCAATAACAGCTAATGCCATTCCTGCGAAGGGTGCAGTTATATAAATCCACATGGGTCCCCAGTGATTTCCTATCAGCGCTGGTCCCAATGATCTCACGGGATTCATAGAAGCATTAGTAAGCGGCCCAGCGAACATGGCTTCTAACAGAATTACACTACCCACAGCTACCCCAGCAACAGGTCCAATTTCCTTGCTTCCAGTGCTGATTTGTAAAATCACAAGCATTAAGAAAAAAGAGAGAATAAGCTCTAACCAAAACGCACTCATGTGTGGAATGGTTGGAATAGTAGCTCCAATAATTTCACTCTCTGGAAGGAAGGCTTTTACAGCGATACTAGCAGTAATGGCACCCAAAGTTTGCGTTACAATATAGCCTGGCACTTTGTTCCATGCAAACCGTTTTGCAAGGGCAAAAGAAACCGTAACGGCAGGGTTAAAATGGGCTCCCGACTGCTCTCCAAAAGCATATATCATAACCATGACTATAAGTCCCCAAGTAATGGCAACTCCTTCGTGTGCAACGGCTCCTGTTGTTTCGTTTACCGCCATGGCAGCCGTACCACAAAAAACCATGGCAAAAGTACCAATGAATTCAGAGTAAAAGCTTGTACGTGTCATTTTGCAAATGTAAAAATGTAAGGTTAGCTAAATGTTATGTGATTTGATATAAGGTGCAAGTAGCTGATATGTCTTGTTAGTAGGTAGTCCAACTACATTAGTGTAAGATCCTTCGATATACTCCACACCAACATGCCCAATCCATTCTTGAATCCCGTAAGCACCAGCTTTATCAAGGGGATTATATGTTTTTACATAATATTCAATTTCATTTTTGGTAAGCTCGCGAAAGCAGACTTTTGTTGTGTCACTGATGCAACTTTGCGTTTCCGAACTGCTCAAACAAACCGAGCTAATGACTTCATGTGTTTTTCCCGAAAGCGATCTCAACATATGTATCGCATCGGATTCATTTTGTGGTTTGCCGAGGGCACTTTCTTCATGCCAAACGATGGTGTCTGCCGTGAGTATGATTTCGTTAGAGAGTAGCTTTTTTTGATGTGCTTTTCCTTTGAGTTTTGCTAAAAAATTAGTGATAGATGCACCCTTCAGTTCGTTTGGATACACTTCATCTACTTCAATAACACGCTGTTTAAATGGAATGTTCATTTGGGTAAGCAACTCCACCCGACGAGGCGATCCTGAACCTAAATAAAGCTTAAATTTCATTTACTATCATTACGGGCATTGGTAAGCGTACCCCATTTTCCTTGTACTTTTAACACTTGCTCAATAACATCACGGACACATCCTTTACCACCATTTTTGTGAGAAATATAAGCTGCAGCAGCCAAAACTTCCGGAACAGCATCGTTTGGGCAACACCCAATACGGGCCATATCCATTGCAGTAATATCTGGAATGTCATCACCCATAAAAAGCATTTCATTATATGAAATATTGTATTTTTCTGCATATTCTTTGAGTACAGCCCCTTTTTGATGTGCACCCAAATACACATCGCCTACACCAAGTTGTTGTAAGCGAAGGCGTACCGCTTCATTGGTACCACCCGAAATTATAGCAACTCGAAATCCCGCGTGTAGGGCAGCTTTTACAGCATAGCCGTCTTTGGTGTTCATGGTGCGTACCATTTCTCCATCGGGCAAAATGGTAATTCCACCATCTGTAAAAACGCCGTCAACATCAAATACAAATGTGGTTATATGGCGAAATTCTTCTTTATAGCTCATGTGTTGTGTGTGTTAAAAATAGATTGACTTAAAATACGGTACAATTCAGCTTCAGAATCATCTAAAACAGTGAGATGCTTTTTCATGGTGCGTTGGTCGTTTCGTTTGGCGGGACCTGTTTGTAAATTTACCGCTTGATTCGAAAAACTTTGCTCAAACGTTTTTCGGATTAGCGGCTGCAAAAGTGAAAAGGGGAGTGCTGCTTTTTCAGTAATTTGCTGACTTACTCCAAGCAAGTGATTGCAAAAATTATTTGAAAAAACAGCAGCAGCGTGCAGTTGTAATCGCTGGCGCTCAGTGATTAGATGTACATGTTCACTTAGTTGCATGGCAACATTTTTGAGTAGCTTTACATTCGATGGATTTGTTGCTTCAACACAAATAGGCGTAGTACTCCAATCGGTAGAAACATCTTTTTTAAATGTTTGCAGCGGATAAAAAACCCCTCTGCGATTTATGGGCTTGAGGGCATCCATAGTCGCCGCCCCAGCGGTATGTGCTACTAGTGCGTTAACGTTTTTGAGTTGTTCGGCAACATGTGGAATGGCGTCATCTGAAACAGAAACGATGCAAATATCCGTTGCAATATCATTTTGATAGTGCGTAAAATAAGGCACACGATGGGCTTTTATTGGAGGTGTATGTAGTCTACCTATCCATTGTACGAATTGAACAGCGTTGCATGTTTCGAAGGCAGTAGCCAAATGAGTGGCGAGGTTTCCCGTGCCGATAAGCGCTATTCGCATCATGGTTCAAAACTACAAATAAGTCTAAACTTAAACATGGGTGTTGGTGTAATTTCATTAGGTTTGCAAAAAATTTAGCTGATGAAAACAAATCAAACTTTTACAATGATAAAGCCTGACGCGGTTTCCAATGGCCATATCGGTGCTATTTTGAATAAAATAACAGCTGCAGGGTTTAATATTTCTGCCCTGAAAATGACGCAATTGACCAAAACGGATGCCGAAGCATTCTATGCGGTACATAGCGAACGTCCATTTTTTAGTGAGCTAGTTTCGTTTATGACTAGTGGGCCTATAGTTGCTGCGGTCCTTGAAAAAGAAAACGCTGTAAACGATTTTCGTACGCTCATTGGCGCCACTAACCCTTCAGAAGCTGCTGAAGGAACTATTCGTAAATTATACGCAACTTCTGTTGGTGAGAATGCTGTTCATGGTTCTGATAGCGATGAAAATGCGGCTATCGAAATTGCTTTTCACTTTTCGGGCAGAGAACAGTTTTAACGCAGCACCAGCTTTTTGATGCAATCTTTTTGCAGCCCCTCATTGAGCATGGCAATTACATTGTCTTTTCCATAGCTAAGTTCTTCACGCAATACCGACGAAGTGAGTCCAACATAGAGTGTGCCGCCAGACAATCGTAAAGATTCAGTGTAGGCTTGCACCCCTGGACCAAGAAGTTTCCCCCAAAGTTCTTCTATTTTTGCATTGTCTAAACCTAACTCTAATTTGTTGGCTTTGGCAAACTTTTGGAGTACTTCGCCAATGCCTTGCGGCTCATCTTTTCTGGCACTCATGGCTTATATTTTTTATAACGAAACACAACTCCTCTTGCATCTTTTAGTTGGAGTTCATCTTTGTTAAGTGTAACAATTTCTTCTTTCCAACGGTATTGTTGACTCAAATACGTGATAATGTACGATTTATTTTCAAAAGAAATGGTAAAGTCAACCTTGTCTTTGGTACTGTTAAACAGGTTATTGGGAAGCGGTTTAAGTTTTTTTCGGTATCCGTAAGTACTATCAAGTTCAAAAAAATCTACTTCTACGATTCCTGTGTATGGCCGAATTTCGCCAGTTGGTGCTTTTGCCTCCGCAATTACCCAGTAGCCATTGAGTAACTCAATATTTTGTTTGGAAATCTTGGGGGTACACCCCCATAGTAGTGCAAAAACCAAAAAATAATACATTCTCATAAATGATGAAGTTCGAAGGGTTGTTCGGTTTGTTTGATAACTTCTGCAGTTCGTTCGGGGTGCGTATCTGTAATAAACAATTGTCCAAAAGATGATTCGTGAACTAAATTTATGATTTCGGCAACGCGTTGGGTGTCTAATTTGTCAAAAATATCATCCAACAACAATAATGGGGTTACAGATGTCGATTCTTTGAGCATGTCAAATTGCGCTAATTTGAGTGCAATCAGAAATGATTTGCGTTGTCCTTGACTACCAAACTTTTTTATGGGATAGCCATCAATTTGAAATGCCAAATCATCTTTATGTATACCTACTGTAGTGAACTGAGCTTGCACATCTTTAACCGCTGCAGCTTGCAGTAGTGTGGCAAAATCGCTGTCAATTAATTGACTTTCATAAACTAGAGCAACACGCTCACTGCCGCTGCTAATGGTAGCATATCGCTTTTGAAAAAGTGGCTCAAAAGAAGCCAAATATTGCCTTCTTGCTTTGTAAATAGGCACGCCAAGTTGGGTCAACTGGTCGTTATAAATACTCAGTGTTTCTTGTGCATTTTGGGCAAATCGCCCCATTTGCTTTAGCAGCGCATTGCGTTGTTGTAGGACTGTTTGATATTGAATAAGCTGTTGTAAATACACCCTATCTGCTTGTCCAATAAGCTTATCAATAAAGCTTCTTCGGGTTTGACTTCCTTCGTTAATCAAATCAACATCGGCTGGTGAAATCATAACCGTTGGCAACAATCCAATATGTTCTGACAGACGGTTGTATTTTTTTCCATTCCGAATAAAAATTTTTGAGGCGTCACGTTTTAGTTGACACTCAACCCGCTCCGTATTGTTCTCTCGGCTAAAGTGTCCTTCAATGCGCATAAAATCTTCATTGTGATGGATGGTGTGCGCATTTATCGCAGAAAAATAACTCCTTCCCATTGCTAAATGATAAATAGCATCTAACGTATTCGTTTTGCCTTTTCCATTGTTACCAACAAAGCAGTGTATGGGTTTATCAAACTGATACTCCGCCGAAGAAACGTTTTTGTAGTGGGTGATATGTAGGGCGTTTAGCCGTAAACTACTCATGCAAAAAGTAAAGTGCGATTATAGCTACCAAAATAAACAATTAAGTGGCAAGGTGTATTGAATAAAAATTTTATTTTTGCCTTCATAACTTTTTAGACATGGCGACGTACAAAAAACGAGGAGGTAAAATTAAATCAGCACAGCAACAGGCTCCTGAACAAGATAGTGTTACTGCAGAAGTGTTCTCAACGCTTGATAGTTCGGCTGGACGTGCAGAGGCTTGGGTTGCTCGCAATCAAAACTATATTTTAGCTACTATTGGTGCTATAGTGGTTATTGTACTTTGCTATTTGGCGTATTTGAATTTTGTCATAAAACCACTAAACGAGGAATCTACAAACGCTATGGCGCAAGCGCAAGCCTATTTTAGTGAAGGGATGCAAGATCCCACAGTACAAGATTCCCTTTACACCCTTGCCCTTGAAGGTGATGGAATTGCGCCAGGGTTTATTGAAATTATTGAAAATTATGGTAGTTCTGATGCAGCACAATTAGCTACATACAATGCCGGTATGATTTCTCTACAGCAAGGGAATTTTGAAGAAGCTATTTCATATTTGGATGATTTTTCATCTAAAGATCCCATACTTGGCGCACTAGCCTTGGGGGGTATCGGCGATGCATTTACAGAGCTTAATCAATTGGAAGACGCATTGGGTTACTACCAAAATGCGGCCTATTTTGCTGATAACGATTTGACTACACCACGCTTTTTACTTAAAGGAGCTCAATTGGCATTGGCACTTAAAAAAAATGATAAGGCAAAAGACCTTTTGCAAGAACTCAAAGAAAACTACGCATCTGCACCGGAATCAGTTAATGTCGATGTGCTTTTAGCGCAAGCCCAAAACTAATTTATGGCTACAGCACAGCATGGTACGCTAGATATAAACCGTCTTCCAAGTGCCAAAAAACTTCGTGTAGCTTTGGTTGTTTCGAAATGGAATAGCGCCATTACTGAAAATCTTTATCAAGGTGCTTTAGCTGTATTGGAGCAAAAAGGGTGTACCAAGGTGCAGCGCATAGATGTTTCGGGAAGTTTTGAGTTGATTTACGGATGTAAAAAAGCTGTACATGGACATTTTGATGCCGTTATTGCGTTGGGAAGCGTTATTCGAGGGGAAACAGCACATTTTGACTATGTATGCCATGCGGTTTCTAACGGAATAAAAGACTTGAATCTACTGGGAATAGTTCCTGTAATTTTTGGTGTATTGACAGACGATACGCTTGAACAAGCTATTGCTAGAAGCGGTGGTGTGCTAGGGAATAAGGGCGCAGAGGCTGCTGCTGCAGCCATCGAAATGGCACACTTTTCTATTTAAAATATTTTAACGGAACCCAAAGCATACCAAAACACTCGCCATGTTGCTTGCCAAGATGCTTGTGGTGAATTTTGTGCGCTCGGCGTACGCCTCGTGCATAGCGATTGTTGGCATTTCGCCAGATTTTAAATCGCTGATGTATAAAGATATCATGTACCAAAAAATAAGCTAAACCATAGGCAAATATTCCAATACCAATTGCTAGGCCAGGTGTAAAGTTGTATTCTCCCCAAAGGATGACACACCCAGCACTTACAACAGCGTAGAAAATAAAAAATAAATCATTGCGTTCAAACCACGAATCGTGGTCTTTGTGATGATGGTCTTTGTGTAATGACCACAAAAAACCATGCATCACATACTTATGCGTGAACCACGCCATAAATTCCATCACAAGAAACGTACAAAAGAATACGCCAATTTGGGCAACTACACTCATGCTTAACTGTTAAAGAAGATTAAATTGATAACGAATAAATGAACGGGCCAGCACATCTGCTTTTTGATAATTAGGCACTCGAATTCGTTTCGATTTAAGCTGACTCGAAGGAGTTCTTTTTAGTTTTTTAAGCAATCGCATGTAGTATTTATAGGCGGTATACACACCAAATTTGGCATCGTCTGGAAGCTTAAAAATACCAGATAAGCCATTTTTGAAATCAGCTTCAATTTCTTTTATAATAAGTTGTTTTGCAGATTCATCAAAGCAGCTCATGTCTACATTTGGAAAATAGGTACGCTCCAATTGATAGTGATCGGCTTTAAGATCACGTAAAAAATTTACTTTTTGAAAAGCAGATCCTAAGCCCATTGCAGATTCTTTCAGTGCGTCAAAAAGGAGTTGATCCCCTTTTACAAAAACTTTTAAACACATCAATCCAACTACATCGGCAGAGCCGTAAATGTACTGCTTATAATCTTTTTCAGAGTCGTAAACTTTTTTGGATAAGTCCCAGCGCATACTGCGCATAAAAGCATTTATATGTTCGCGGTCAATATCGTAGCGGTGTACGGTTTCTTGAAAGCTATTTAAAATGGGATTTAAACTAATTTTATCTTCAAGAGCTTGGGCTAGGGCTTGCTCAAAACGATCAAACAAGACAGGTTTGTTATATTGATGAAAGGTGTCTACAATTTCGTCAGCAAAGCGCACAAAACCGTAAATATTATAAATCTCTTGACGGATTTCTGTTGAAAGCATGCGCGTAGCGAGCGAGAAAGAAGTGCTATAGGATTCTGTCACGAGCTTGCTGCATTGGTGCGATACCTGGTCAAAAAGCGCTTTCATTGTTAATGTACTTTGTTGATTGTAAATATAACAGAAAAAAAATGGTGCAGCGAAATGAAAGTCTAAAAACGTTTACTTTTTTTTAAATAACGCTCAACATATCCGTTACTTCATCTATAGAGCTGAAGGAACGGATTTTTTTTGGTAGTTCCCCTTTTATAAATTGAATTTGATATCCAAGAACCCATAAATCACAACTGATATTATCGATGATTTCAGTTGAAAAAGTATTTAAATATGTATTAATTTTTTCTTGTGTAGGTTCAATGGTAAAATACGATAGGAATGTAATCGGCTCTCCAATATCTACGAGGCTTTTTAAGCTATCAATTGGTACCGATTGCCCTAAGAAAACACAGGGAAAACCATTATTTAATACTTCGTATTGGAGGTATAACAAACCAAGTTCATGGATTTCGTTTTCTGGTAAAAACAACACAAAGCGCCTATCGTTTCTTCTCGTTTCATGCAATTGCAATTCTTCACACATGGAATGAATTTTTTGTTTTACCAAACTAGTTATAAAGTGTTCATGTGATGGACTTATAGAGTTTGTCTGCCAAAGTACACCAAGTTCATTCATTAACGGAATGAATACATTTTTAAAAATTTCTCTAAACGAAAATTGCTCTATAAGTTCGTTGAAGGTTTTGGTAAACAAACGCTGGTCGAAGTTTATCATCGAAAGTTTAAACAATCCGATAGACCAGTCGTCTGCAGTTTTGTTAATCGTTAAATTGTGTACATTTTCGGTTACCTCTTGGGTAGATAATTTTGCAATTTTAGAAATCTTAAAGCCGTTATTGTACAACAACGTAACATTTAACAATTTTTGTAGATTTTCAAGATCATACATTCTGATGTTGGTGTCTGTGCGCTGGGGCTCAAAAAGATTATATCGTTTTTCCCATATGCGAATCGTATGTGCCTTGATTCCAGAGAGATGCTCTAGATTTTTAATTGTAAAACTATTTTTAACCCGATCCATTTGTTTAATCTTTTTCTAACAATATTAAACAAAACTACAAAAAAAAAATGATATAAACGCTTGAAAATGTTATAAATAACGTGCGCACGAGAGGAATCGAACCTCCACGGGATTTAACTCCCACTAGGCCCTCAACCTAGCGCGTCTACCAGTTCCGCCACGTGCGCTTTTGGAAGATGAGTGACTTGGCTGGGGTTCGAACCCAGGACCCTCTCCTTAAAAGGGAGATGCTCTACCAGCTGAGCTACCAAGTCATTTTTGAAGCTGCAAATATAGGCGCATTTTGACGATTATTCAAAGTTTAAATTCCCCTAAATTTGTAACCTATAGCTCGTTATATATGCAAAACGATTTTACTAATCCTAACCTTATCATATTGTTAGGATATATGGGATGCGGTAAATCTACCGTTGGTGCTGCACTTGCCAAGCAAACAAACTTGCCTTTTGAAGATTTGGATGACCTTATTGAATCAACACACAAGTCTTCTATCTCTGAACTGTTTGCCAAAATAGGCGCTAAACGATTTAGAGAATTGGAGCACGAAATGCTTATGAATGCACTCAATAACCCTGTCAAAAGGATCCTTTCGTTAGGAGGTGGAACGCCATGTTATCACAACAATATGACATATATAAATAGGGCTACACCGCATGTTTTTTATCTTCATACAAAGGCAAGTTTTTTGGCAGCACGACTTTTCCCCTTCCGGGAAAATCGTCCTTTAATTGCCTTTACTGAAACCCAAAACGAACTAAAAGAATTTGTAGCAAAACATCTTTTTGAGCGACAGGCTTTTTACAGTAAAGCGAATCATCGCATTGCTGTTGACAATACATCGGTTCAAGATGTTGTTAGTAGTATTACATCTTTAATTTAAAGATGCAGTAAATGTGCCTTCGCTTACCTTAACCACAACATTTTCGTTTATTGATGTTGAAAGCGATACGCCTTTAAAGTCCACTTTAATGGGAAATTTTTTATGATTTCTGTCCACCAAAACGGCTGTTTTACATTGCTTTAACGGGACTTTCAAGAAATGACGAACTGCGTAAATTAGCGTTGTTCCAGATTGAAGCACATCGTCAACAATAGTTACTGACTTATTCGTGTACTCTTTTTCGCTTAACGAAGTGCTTATGGGTTTTAGCGGATTTTTTTTGTCAATAGTGATTTGGCAACGTATTATTTTTTTGGTTGAGATTTGTTCTAAAAATCCTGAAATACGCTCCGCTACAGCAGCCCCGTTTTCCATAATTCCTGCAACTACAATAGTGTCATGGGCGTTGTTAGCTTCCAAAATTTGATACGCGATACGTTCAAGTTTTTGCTCAATCTGTTTAGCAGTTAAAATGATTTCACTCATGGTGTAAAAATACATATAATCTCTTAGGCCTCCTCATCCAAAAAATCTTCCAAATCTCTACGGTCTTTTTTACTAGGTCTTCCGGTGCCTTTTACGCGCGACAAGCGTTGGTTTTCGGTGACGGCTTCGTGCAGATCAACTGTTTCTTGAGGAGTGATGTTTTTACAATAGTGGGGTACAAGTTTTGCGCCCACTCGACTTTTTGGCAAATCCAATACATGCAGTTCGGTCGTAAGTTGGTTTCTGCGAACAGAAATTGTATCAGAAATATAAATTTCCCTAGACGGTTTTGCGTTTTGCCCTTCTATTTGGATATAGCCTTTTTTACAAGCAATGCTTGCTGCATTCCTTGATTTGAAAAGCCGTACGGCCCAGAGATATTTGTCTATTCGCATCCTTTTTGTTTGGTCGTGTAAAAATGCATGAAAATTGTATCTTGCAACTTAAATCTTATCGATGAACAAACTAACACTTTTTTTGGGAATTTTTGGAATACTCTGCCTGGTATCTTCTTGTGAACCTGAACGCCGTGGAATCGTACAACCCCCTCGCGATTATTCACAACAACGCGCAACAGACAACGATTCACTACTTTCATTTATGAAACGCTGGTCGTATAACTACGAAGACTATGCAAATTCGATGAACGAAAATAAACGCATTACGTTTCGTATTGATACCTTGAAAGAGGGTAAAACCCCAATATTTGAACGCGTTGAGGAATTTACACTAAAAGTAAAAGACAGCGATGGAAATTTTCACGATCACACTGCCTATATTCTTCCGCTTAGGGAAGGAGTTGGAACTTCGCCAACCGTCGCAGATAGTGTTTTTGTTACCTACAAAGGGATGTTGCTGAATCAATCTAAATTTGATGAGCGAACTTCTCCTATTTGGTTTGAATCAATTTCTGTTGTAAAAGGTTTTGGCGCATTGATGCCCTACATTAAAAAAGCGGCGTCACCAACTGTAAATACAGATGGTACATATTCGTTTAGTGGATTTGGTTCAGCAGCGGTTTTTATGCCTTCTGCCTTAGGCTATTACAATCGTATTCAAAATAAAATCCCAAGCTATTCACCATTAATTTTTGCCGTAGATTTATACACCTATAATACCACCGATCACGATGGTGATTCCGTACCTACGCATTTAGAAGATGTAAATAAAGATGGTTATTTCGAGGACGATACCGATAATGATGGTGTGCCAAATTACCGTGACGCTGATGATGACAACGATAAAGTGCTAACACGCAATGAGTATGATGTCGACGGCAATGGAATACCAGATGACAGCGACAACGATGGCACTCCAGATTATTTAGATAAAGATTAACCTTTTCGAGAAATCACTGCCTGTGCTTTTTGTACAATAGCTGCAGCGTTAAGCCCGTATTTTCCCATAAGTTCTGCTGGTGTTCCAGACTCGCCAAAAGTATCTTGTGTAGCTACAAATTCTTGTGGAGTAGGATGATTCTCTGCTAAAATACGAGAAATACTTTCTCCAAGACCGCCTAAGAAGTTATGTTCTTCACAACTAACAATGGCACCTGTTTTTTTCGCAGATTGTAAGATAAGCGCGTCGTCTAATGGTTTAATGGTGTGAATATTAATGACTTCAGCACTGATACCATAATCATGAAGGGTTTTTGCGGCTTCTAATGCCTCCCAAACCAAATGCCCTGTTGCTACAAGTGTTACATCTGCCCCTTTTTGGAGTACAATTCCTTTTCCAATTTCAAAAGGGAGTTCACTTGTAAAGTTTGGGACTTTTGGTCGTCCAAAACGCAAATATACGGGACCATTGTGTGCTGCAATAGCGTGTGTGGCTACTCGTGTTTGCTCAAAGTCACAGGTGTTTATGACAGTCATTCCGGGCAACATTTTCATCAATCCTATATCTTCTAAAATTTGATGTGTGGCACCATCTTCACCCAATGTAATTCCTGCGTGTGAGGCACATATTTTTACGTTTTTGTGGGAATATGCAATTGATTGGCGAATTTGGTCATAAACACGTCCGGTAGAGAAATTGGCAAAGGGTCCTGTTAAGGGAATTTTACCACCAATGGTCATTCCAGCCGCAATACCCATCATGTTTGCTTCGGCAATTCCAATTTGGAAAAATCGTTCTGGATGGGCATCCTTAAAGGCATTCATTTTTAAAGAACCCGTTAGGTCGGCGCAAAGGGCAACGACATCGGGGTTTTTATCTCCTAAT